>PMWT01000096.1 GCA_003166025.1 Acidimicrobiaceae bacterium
TGCTCGTCCGACAGCCGGGCACCAATAGTTCTCTCGGCCCCGGCGATAGCGGCCTCAACGCTCTCCGGGGAGGCGACGAGCCCGTCGGTGCGGTCCAACTGACGGGCCAGGCTCTCGGCGATGGCGCTCTCCCGGGCCAGCACCGAAGCCAGCGAGTGGGCCCGCTCCCGCGCCCCGGCCACCCCCACCAGGGGCACGACCTCGGGGTCGGCCAAGGCCCGGTCCACCAGGCGCTCGAGCACCTCCGGCTGTTGCCCGAAGAGTTGCGGGGCCAAGGCCACGACCAGGTGGCGGCGGGAGAACACCTTGCGCCGGGCCAGGTCGCCCTCGGGGCCGAGCACCTCTGAGACCAGCGCCCGTGCCCCCTTGACGCTGAGCGGCTCGACAGCCTGGCGGCTCTGGCGGGCGGCATCGACCGACGCGGCGAGGCGCTCGACGGGCCAGCCGGCTTCGGCCAGTTCTGTCCGCCAGCGGCTCACTAGCTCGCCCTCGGTCTCATGGCCCTTGGCCTTGCGAGTGGTGCGGGCGGCCACGCCTCGGGCGCGGTAGGAGCTCTCGCCTCGGCGCTGGCACTCGGCTTCGATCTGGGCCGCCCGCTTGGAGTGGAGCTCCATCACTTCGGCAGGGACGCCGGCAATCCGCCAGTGCCCGAGCCGGCCCGAGGGNNGGCGTAGATGAGCCCAGCGGTCGCCGTGGGCGTGGCCGCCTGGCCCCGCCGGCCCCCCATCTGGCCAGTAACGCGGTCTAGGTAAGCGAGCGTGGCGTCGCGTTCGGCGTCCATGATCCGGTGCATGTCCTCGGCCTGGCCGATAACGCCGAGCTCAGCCACGCTCTTGTGGGCGGCGATGACGATCTCCATTCCCGGCCGGCGCGTGTGCACGAGGCGAGCGCCGGTGTGGGGGTCTCTGGCCCCGCCCGGGCCGAAGAGCGCCTCGTAATTCTCCGACGTCACCGCCCCGGCTAGGTCGAGCGAAGAAGCCCCTGAGCCACCCCAGACCAATGGGGTCTCGCCCCGGGAGGCGTAGTACTCCATAGCCCGGCCGGGGTGGTCGTCTACCCGCCCGAGCACGGTGGCGCGGTGGTATTCGACCGACTCCGCCCCCATCATCCGCATCCAGCCCACTCGGCCCACCCCGCCTCAACAAACCCCGGCCCAATTTCTTGGCAAGCCACCGGCTTGCAATCGTGTTCTCTGAGCTTTGTGGTTTACCAGGGTGAGAAAGCCTTGTGGAGAGGCTTTTTTGTGTTCGGGCAGTAGTGGTCAATAACGGTAACGAACGGGCAGAAGAAACTTTAGGAGCACTGGGGCATCCATTTTTGAGAGGGGTGTTCTTGGCGGGCGGTGAGGGTTGAGATCGGTCCCCTTGGGGGGTGGGGTGCGAGTTGAGATCGGTGTCCTTGACGGGTGGTGTCGGCGAACACGCGGCTTGTGAGTGAGATCGAGGTGGCGGCTCGCGAAGAGGTGCATGGTGGCCCCGAGGTGCACGCGTTCGTGGGTGAGCAAGATTTCGCCACCTTGGCCCCTACGGGTTAGAAGACCAACCCGAGGAGAAGACTGATGCCAGATCCTGTCGTAGTGCCCAAGCTGTTGACCATGGACGAGCTCGCTGAAAGGCTTGGGGTGACCCACCGCCATGTGCGACGTTTGGTCGCCGAGAGACGAGTGCCGTTCTTGAAGGTGGGCAGGTTCGTTCGTTTCGACCCAGCCAAAATCTCTGCGTGGCTGGACTCGAACCGGGTGCCAGGCCAGCGTGCCGAACAACCTCGTGCACCCAAGCCGGGGCCGGCGGCATACATCTCTGCCGGTCACTGGGAAGTGAGAAAGTAAGCCCATGCCAAGTACCCACCGCCGCCACTTCGGCAGCGCCCGCAAGCTCCCCTCCGGCCGTTGGCAGGCCTCCTACTGGCACCTCGGGGCGCGACACGTAGCACCTCACACGTTGCCAACCAAGGCCGACGCCCAAGCGTGGCTGTCCGGTGTCGAGACTGACATCAAACGGGGTACCTGGCTCGACCCTGAGGGCGCGAAGGTCACCTTGGCCTCGTGGCTCCAGCACTGGCTCGAAACCGTGGTCGACGGCCGTGTCGGATCCGACAACACCCGCGCCAACTACGCCCAGATCATCCGCGTCCACATCGCACCAGCACTTGGCATGGTGACCCTCAGCGAGCTCACGGCAGAAATGGTGGACAAGTTCCTGGCGGCCAAGGCTGCCGAGGGGTTAGCAAAGACGCACGTCTCGCGGATGCGCACGATCTTGGCCGACGCCCTCCGTCATGCGGAAAGACGCGGTCTCGTGATCCGCAACGTCGCGGCTCTAGCGGTGATGCCGAGGACCAAACCACCGACTGCGCGCCGCTCGTTCACCCCGGACGAGGCCAAGGCCGTCCTCAGAGCCGCTCAGGGTGAACGGCTGGAAGCGATGGTGGCGCTCGGCCTTGCCACCGGGCTGCGGCCCGGAGAGCTCACAGGCTTGCTGTGGTCGGACCTTGACCTCGACGCGGTCCCCCCGACGCTTCGGGTCTCAGGAGCCATGAAGCGTGGGCCCGATGGCCGAGTGTCCCGCGGTGCCGTAAAGCGTTCGAAAGATGGCCTTAGGACGCTGTCGCTACCGCCCTCGGTCGTAAACACGTTGCGCGCTCACCGCCGGCACCAAATCGAAGAACGCCTCGGCGCCGGACCGCTTTGGCAAGACAGCGGGCTTGTTTTCGCGTCCAGCGTAGGGACACCCCTCGATCCCTCCGACGTGCGCCGCACGTTCGCCAGGATCGGTAAGCGGGCTGGTATCCCCGACGCCAACTACCCGTACCTCCTGCGCCACAGTGCCGTCTCCCTCCTTCTGGACGGCGGCGCCAGCATCGAAGAAGTGGCCGACCTACTGGGAGACGACCCCCGCACGCTTTATCGCCATTACCGCCACAAGGTGCGGCCGGTGTCCAAGGCAGCCGACCGGATGGAGGGCCTGCTGTCGAGCGTCGTCCCCCGAGCTTCGCGCACGTAGCGCGCACGCCTAGGCTCTAAACGACCTCGGGGACCCGCCGCCAAGCACAAACTCCCAGCTCAGAACGGGTGGGCGTAGAGGGAGTCGAACCCACGACCTCATGCGCGTCATGCATGCGCTCTAACCAGCTGAGCTATACGCCCGAAGCTGTATAGGTTATCAGCCGGCCCGCGCCCGACGCGCCCTTCAGCGTCCCGGCGTCAGTGCGCCAGTACGGCGACCGAACGCGGTGGCAGCCAGGCCCTGGCTTCGCCGCCGCTCGTCTCCACTCCCACCCCCTCCTTTGAGGCCATTACCACCGAGGCACCGCTGTCGAGCGGGAGGGCCTGGCGCTCATCGGCCAGGTTGGCGGCGATGCTGAACCGACCACGGTTGACTACGAGCCACCTGGCTTGTTCGTCGAAGGCGGTACCCACCAGTTTGCGGTCGTGGCTCGAGAGGTCGGGCTCGCTCCGGCGTAGCGCGATCAACCGACGGTGCCACTCGAGCAACGAGCGGTGTGGCTCCCGGCCCAGCTCCGACCAGTCGAGCTTGGAGCGCAGGAACGTCTCGAGAGCCTGCGGGTCCGGGACTCCGGCCCCCGCAGGCATCGGGTGCTCCCGGCGGCGGCCCTCCCGTACCGCGGCGCCGAGCTCGGTGTCCTGATGGTCGGTGAAGTAGAGGAACGGCGTCGACGCCCCCCACTCCTCCCCCTGGAACAACATGGGCACGAACGGCGAGAGCAACACCAATGCCGCCCCGACCTTCAACAGGTCCGGGCCCACTAAGGCGGCGGTGCGCTCGCCGAAAGCGCGGTTGCCAACCTGGTCGTGGTTTTGCAAGCAGCAGACGAAGCAGGCGCCCGACAGATCCTCTGCCGGCCGGCCGTGGCGCCGCTGGCGGAACTCGGAGAACTCCCCGTCGTACACATAGGCGTCCGTAAAAGCTTTGGCCAATTGGGCGACCCGACCGAAATCGACGTAATAACCACTGTTCTCGCCGGTTAGGACAGTGTGCAGGGCGTGATGGAAGTCGTCGTCCCAGGACGCGCTCAGGCCGTAGCCATGGCTCTCACGCGGCCGGCACAACCTAGGGTCGTTGCGGTCGCTCTCGGCGATGACCCATAGCTCGCGCCCGACCTCCTCGGCCAGCCCAGCGACGGCGCCGGAAAGCTCCTCTAGGAGATGGAGGGCGCTTTCGTCGTAGATGGCATGTACGGCGTCTAGGCGCAAACCGTCGAGATGGTAGTCCCGCAGCCACATGAGGGCATTGGAGATCACGAAGTCCCGCACCCCGTAGCTTCCCTTGCCGTCCATGTTGACCGCTGAGCCCCACGGAGTCCGGTAATCGTCGGTGAAGTACGGCCCATACTCGCTCAGGTAGTTGCCGGCCGGCCCGAGGTGGTTGTACACAACGTCGAGCATGACGGCGGCGCCTTGGGCGTGACAGGCATCGACCAACCGCTTCAAGCCGTCCGGTCCCCCATAGGCGTGATGTGGCGCCCACAGGTCGGCGCCGTCATAACCCCAGCCCCGGCGGCCGCTGGCCTCGGCCACGGGTAACAGTTCGATGGCGTTGACGCCCAGTTCGACCAAGTGCGCGAGCCCGGAGATGGCCCCGTCGAACGTCCCTTCCGGGCTGAAGGTCCCGACGTGAAGCTCATAGATCATGGCCCCGGACAGAGCCGTTCCGTGCCAACCCTGGTCAGTCCAATCGAACGAACCGTGGTCGACCACGACGGAGGGCCCGTCAACCCCGTCGGGCTGCCAGGCCGAACGGGGGTCGGGACGGGCTGGCCCGCCGTCCAACGAAAACTGATAACGGTCCCCAGGGGCGGCCGGGACGTCCAGACGCCACCAACCTCGCTCCCGCGCCGCCATCGCCAACCGGCGCTGACCGTCGAGCACCAGCTCGACGCGTTGGTGGCCCGGAGCCCAGACTTCGAACATGACCATGCCGGTACACCTACCCTCTTCGGCCCCTTGGTTCCCTGATCTTTTCCAACAGGGCCACGGGAACGGTGGCGAGAAGCTCCCTGACCAGCACGTCTCCCCGGTGGTGCCGGCCCGAAAGGACGTCGGCCCACTGCCCGGGGGGCAGGCTCAACGAGGTACTGCGCCATCCCCCCTCTTCTTCCAGGGCGAGAGGCCAACGGGTCACCACCGTGACAACGTCCGTCCCCCGGCTGAAGGCCACACCGTGGTCGGCGGCGGGACCGCTCAACGGCAGTGGCCCGTAGGCGCCGCGCTTGCCTTCACCGAAAGACGGCCGCTTGCGGCGACGCAGCTCCAGTGCCCGGTGGACCAAGGCCAGTTTGACAAGGCCGCGCTCATCCCCTTCGGCCCACAACTGGCCGATATCAGCGACATCTACGTCTTTCAACATGGCGGCGCGTGCCTCGTAGTCGACCGGCCTCCGGTTGTCGGGGTCGACCAATGACAGGTCCCACAGCTCGCTCCCCTGGTAGAGGTCGGGCACACCTGGAGCGGTAAGCGTCAACAGTTTGAGGGCCAAGGAATTTGACCAGCCCGGCCGGCGCACCCTCTCGGCGAACTCGCCCACCTCGGCCATGAACCTCCGCGAGCGCATAATGGAAGAAGCGAAATGGTTGACCGCGCTCTCGTAGATCTGGTTTGGATCGTCCCAACTGGTGTGCAGTTTGGCTTCCCTGACCGCCTTTTCGAGGAACGCCAGGGCCCGATCGGCCGTGATGGGCCACGCCCCCACCAGCGTCTGGTAAAACATCCATTCCGTCCCCGGGTCGGGCATGTCGGCGACACGGTGACGCCGGGTCAGCTTGTGCCAACGATCAACCGCTTCCGCCCACGGGCCCGGGATCTCCGACAGGACCGAGATGCGTGCTCGAACGTCCTCGGAGCGCTTGGTGTCATGAGTCGACGTAGCGAGAAGCCCGTACGGGTACCGGGCCACGGCATTGGCGCACCACCCGTGAAAATCCCCGATATCGGTACCCGGTGACCCGGGGTCCCCTCCCACCTCGTTCAGGGCCAGGAGGGGCGTATAGCGGTAAAAAGCAGTGTCCTCAACGGCCTTGGCCATCACCGGTCCCGTCACCTGTTGGAACCGTTGGACCATTTCCGTCTCCGCCGGGCCGTCTAGTTGCAGCAGCAGGATCTGGCGCAGGAAGGCCAGAAGCTCTCCGTCGATCTCGGGACGCCTGAGACCGGCTGTCACCACGGCCCGAGCCACGGTAGCCACGTCCTGCTGAGAAGCCTTTTCCCCGGGGACGAGGTATGTGCGGTAGACACTGAAACAGGCGATCACCTCGGCCAGGCATTCGCGTAACTCCCGGAGCGTATGGTCCGAGTGACGCCGATGGCCCTCGCACACCTTGGCCATGCGGTCGACAAGACGAGTGAGGTCAGTGGCCAACGAGGTGCCCAGCACTTGCAGCTTGCAGTCGTGGACCAGGTCTTCAAACGACTGGTCGAACCCGCTGAACGACCTGAACGCGGCGTCGAGAGCGACGGCCCCCTCTTTCTTTATCAAGAGCCCGCCCGCTAAGTTGAGCCAGTCGTAACCGGTCGTGCCCGCCACGGGCCAGTCCGCCGGGAGCTGCTCGCCCCGCTCCAGTATCTTTTCGACCAACGCCCACACCCCTGACCCGGCCTCTTCGAGCCGCTCCAGGTAACTCCGGGGATCGCGCAGACCGTCAATGTGGTCCACCCGCAGGCCGTCGATCACCCCCTCGTGCAACCAGCGCAGGATGAGCCGGTGGCTGTCGGCAAATACGGCGTCGTCCTCCACCCGGATACCTACGAGGTCGTTTATGTCGAAGAACCGCCGGTACTGGCCCTCCTCTGATGCCGTCCGCCAGAAAGCGAGACGGTAGTTCTGGCGCTGCAACAATGCGTCGAGGGGATCGGGCTGGGAACCGACTGCTTCGGTCTCGGCGTTAAGGGCGGCATCGACCTCAGGGTGCTGGGTACACAGGACCATCAGGCGAGCCCGCAGGACCTCTTTGTCGCGGTGACGTTCCCTCACGCTGGCCCGGTCGGTGGCCCATGAAGGTGGAAGCCGCCCCAGGGCCGTCCCGATGCTTTCCACTTCGGCCCTCACGCCGGGCTCAAAACCGCGCGGCAGCCGCCGGGCAGCCTTGGCCACCAACTGGTCGAGGCTGCGGGGCGCTATTGGCACCTGCTGTTCGTAATAGCGAACGGTGAACGTGCCTTTGGAGTGCTCCAACTTGAAGCGGCCCGCTTCGAGCTCGCGGCCGTAATGGTCCCCCAATATGGGAAGCAGTACCACGCTGTTACCGTGGGGATGGTTCATCTCCGGCGCGCCCCAGTCCACGTCGAAATAACCGGCGTAGATACTGGACGGCCCGTTCTCCAGGACGTCCCACCACCAGCGGTTGTCCCGGGTGGCGACGGCCATGTGGTTGGGGACCACGTCCAGGATCTGACCAAGGGCCGCCTCCCCGAGCGCCCGTTGAAGTTCGAGGTAGCCCCGGTCCCCACCCAGCTCCTCGTTGACCGCCGCCGGGTCGACCACGTCGTAACCGTGCGTGCTGCCTTTGGCGGCCTGCAGCACCGGCGACAGGTAGACGTGGCTGATGCCGAGGTCGGCCAGGTAGCCGGTTATGGCGGCGGCGTCCGAAAAGCCAAAACCCGCGTGCAACTGCAACCGGTACGTGGCACGCCGGGGAGCCCTTTGGCCGTAGGCACCCGCCCTAGCTCGCCCCGTCCCCTTGTGCTCCGCGCCCGCGCCAGCCTTGTGCTCCACGCCCGCGCCAGCCTTGTGCTCCATAACAGTGGCCTTCCTGCCTTCGGGGCCCGGGCTTACGACGAACGACCGGGCCGCGTCGTTCCTACCCGCTTATGCGCCCCACTAGCCTGTCGAACGACGTGACCGCCTACATCCCCAGCCCTCCGGCTGACGGCATCAGCGTAGGGCCCCTTCAGCTGCACTTCTACGGGCTCCTAATCGCTATCGCTGTACTGGTGGCGGCCTGGCTGGCCCAGAGGCGCTGGGCCCGGCTTGGCGGCTACCAGGGGACGATCGTGCCCATCGCCTTCTGGGCTGTGGTCGCCGGCCTGATCGGTGCCCGGCTGTACTCCGTCGTCACCAGCTGGCAGCAGGACACAGGCGGCCATTTCGTCCAGGTCTTCGAGATCTGGAACGGCGGCCTGGGCATTTGGGGCGGCGTCGCCGGCGGCGTCCTGGGCGGCTGGCTGAAGGCCCGGCGCATGCACGTCCCCCTCACTCCCCTTTTCGACGTGGTGGCACCCACGCTTGCGCTCGCTCAGGCGATCGGCCGCTGGGGCAACTACTTCAACCAGGAGCTCTTCGGTCTGCCGTCCAAGCTCCCGTGGGCCGTTCGCATAACCGACCTGTCCGAGCTTTCTACCATCCCGGTGAAGTACCAGCACCTGAGCGCGACGGGGACGCTGCTGCCGGGCACGTACCAACCTACGTTCCTGTACGAGTCGGTCTGGGACCTGGCCACTTTCGGCCTCCTTATGCTGATCGAACACCGGGTGAAGCTGAGGCGGGGCTACCTGTTCGCCGCCTACGCCGCCCTGTACACCTTCGGTCGGTTCTTCACCGAGTACCTGCGCATTGACCCTGCTCACCGCTACCTCGGCCTGCGTCTCAACGACTGGACGAGCATCGTGGTGTTCGCCGTGGCAGCCTCGGTCGTGTTGTTCAAAGGACGTCCGCAGCCCGGAGACGAGCTCGTAGGCGACCATCTACCGGCACGCCTGGTCGAAATGGAGAAAGCGCGGGCACTTGCCCGCTCCGGCGCAACGCCGGCGGGCGGGCCCAGGCATCTGGCCAGTCCGGGGCCGGTAGCAGAGGCCGAGCCGGAGGCGACAGGCGTGGTGGCACTGCCGGTGCCAAACGGGCACGGTGCTATCGGGCCCGTACCTGCGCCGGAGAGCTCGGCGATGGTCCGGGCGGAGGCGCCGGCGCCGGAGATGGACGCGCCGGAGATGGACGCGCCGGAGATGGACGCGCCGGAGATGGACGCGCCGGGGGGCGCCTCGGAGCCGGCGGTCGTCGAGGAACCTGGCGCCGAGCGGCTTTAGGCGGGCGGCAGGGCCCAGGCGACCACGATGGTGCGGTCGTCCTGGCAACCACGTCGGCTGAAGTCGGCCGCCGCCATTAGGCCCAGGGGTGAGAGGTCCCCGGTGGGACCGCCTCGCAGGATCTCGGCCAGCGCCGGCGCCACGGTGGTCGGCCCATCGCGCAGGGGATTGGCGATCCCGTCGGTCACGAGCACCAGGGCAGCTCCGTGGGGCAGTTCGACAGAAGCGGTCTCAACAGTACTGAGCTCGCTCTCGCCCGGGCCGGGCAACGGCAGGACGTCGGTGACGACGTGATGAAGGTCGTCGCTCCCGGGGGGCACGAAGATCTCACGCCAAACTCCGCCGTCCAGTACGAAGCCGGTGTTGTCCCCGACCCGGGCCATGACGGCAACCGCTCCGTCTGTTCGCGTCGTGACCAGGGCGACCACGAGCGTCGTGGAAAGTTCTGCCGCCGAAGCCGGGCCCGAGGCGCGGGCGGCCGCCCTCAGGTAGTCACTGGCACGCTCCACCGCTCCCCGGCACTCGGCCACGCCCCAGTCCTCGCGCTCCGAGAGGTACCGCGCCGCCGCCGCCACAGCCAGGTCGGCGCCGTCACCTCCCCGGCCGGCCGTGCTCACGCCGTCGGCGATTATCAGGCCCAGGCGGCCAGGGCGCGGCTTGACCCAGGCGTAGGCGTCTTCGCAGCGACCACCTCCCAGGCGGTGAGCGGTGCCGGCGACGGAGGAGGCCAGCACGACAAAGTCGGCCGACCGGCCGCCGTCGGCCCGGTAGTTGGCGGCCGCCGCACCGGCAATGGCCCGGACGGGCACCGGTGCGCCCATCGCCGGGGAGGGCTCGCCCCAAACCGGCCCCCCCCACCCCGGGGTCATTCCAGTTCGTCCACCGGGATGGCTTGCATATTGGGGAGCTGAGGGGGGACGAGCTGCGGCGCGCCGGTATATGCGCTGGCGGACGAGCTCACGATCGACTGCACCAACCCGGCCATGAGCTCCGGCACAACGGCTGAAGGGGCGGCACCACTGGCCGCCACGTATGCCCGGTTGGGCTTGTTCTCCGCCACCGTGGCCAGGATCTCGGGGACGGCCTCGCCGAAACCGAAGGCGAGGATATTGGGGTGGCGGCGCCAGTTAGGTTCGACCAGCCGGCGGTGGGCCTCCAACCAACGTTCCTCGGGGTCGGTCGGGCGGCCGTCGGAAACGAACAGAACAGCCGGCCGGTACCAGCGTTCCCCTGCCGCCCGCCCGGCGTGATAGTCGGCCTCGATGACCCGGCGCAGGTGCTCGAACGCCGCCGCGTACGAGGTCCGGCCCTCCACCTCCACCCTGGGCATGGCTTCGACGAGGGCCAGGTCAGCCAGGTCGAGGACGGTGCGGGCGACGTCGCTGAAGGTGACGATGCCAAACCGGATCACCTCCGCCACGGCCGGGTCCTGGCCCACGCTGGCTCGCAGTTGCGGGAGCTCGGCGTTGACCTCGTCTATCGGCTTGCCGGCCATGGACTGGGAGACGTCCAGGCAGAGGTAGAAGGGAAAGACAGCATAGCGTTCTTCGGTACCGAGGTACTGGCTCGCCATCGTCTGACCGAGGCTACCGGAGGCCCGCTCATAAGACAACGTCGGGGCCCCCCGGACCGCGCCACGACCAGGCGTCATAGGCCGATCCACGGGCTCACGACCATGCCCACCAGGAAAAGAGCCAGGCAGCCGGCGGCAAGGTCGAGTACCGCGATACCAACCAGCCGCCGCAGGCCGTTCAAGCGCCGGCCGGGCAGTCGGAGCAGGCGAACGGCCAGCCCATGGGCTCCCGCCCAGGCTGCAAGCGTCCGGCGGACCAGCTGGCGGGGGGTCAGCCCGGCCGAGAGCCCAGAGCCACCCTCGCGCCCGGCACCAGACAAGCCCGGAGCTGGCCTTATCAACTGCCATGTGGCCACGGCCCGGTGCCGCAACACCGGTCGCACCACGACGTCGTGCACCGTCGCCGCCGTCAGCGCCAGCGAGCCGGGGACGACACCGGGCAGGCCAGGCGACCATGACCGGGCGGGCCGTTCATCGCCCTGGGCCGCCCGGGCCCGGGCTGCTGTCCCCGCCGCCCCGAGGACATCGAGAAGGTCCTCCAGCGCGGCCGCCCATTCGGCCGGCGCCGGCCGCTCAGCCGCGTTGACCAGCGACAGCGAACGCTCGCACATTTCCCAGAGGCCGGGCATATCCGGGAACTTGCGCCAAGATCTGGGCAGTTCGAGGTCGACGTTCACGCGGGGGTGCGCTCGTTGGCGCCCCTGCAGGGGAAAGTGGGCCGCTCCCACCAGCCGTAAGAAAGCCAGGCCCAGTACATAGCGGTCGGCCGGTTCCCCGGGCGGCTGGCCGGGCGACAGGGCCGGGTCCTCCCAGTTTGGGGTGGTCGCCCGCGGCAAGTGGGGCGCAAGGGGCTGACCTCCGATAACGGCGCCGTCGCAGTCGAGCACATAGACCGCAGGCGCCGGCTGCAAGGACCACAGGACGTTCTTCGCCGAGAGGTCACCGTGCACGACCAGGGGCCCAGCCCCGCCCTGCCACGCGTCCAGCAAGCGGGCGAGCGCGTACACCAGGGCGACCCGCTCCGGGGCGCCGGGCGGGGGCACCGCCACGCCGTACGCCACGGTCATGCGGTCCGGGTCGCCGGCCAGGTAGCTGAGCGTGGCGAGGCGCTTAAGCCCATCACGGTGGCGCAACCAGAACTGCGCCGGGGCCCGCGGCATCAAGGCGCCCAGGGCGACGGTGGTGTCGTCGGGCCCGACAACGGCCGCTGACGGCCAGGCCGAAGAACTGATGGCCCTTCGGCACGCCCCCTCGTCCCGCTCGGCCATCAACGTCGGCACAGCGCACAGGAGGTTGAGCTCGGTCAACGGGCGAGGGTGCCGCAGCTGCTTGTAGACCACGGCCGCAGGGTCTTCGGGAGCACTACTGCCCGTCCGTACCACCTCGAAAACCCGGCCCTCGCCCCCCTCTGCCAGCATTTCCCCCAGCCGAAGGTCGGTGACGAGTACCTGGTTCAATACCCCGCCGCGGTGTCCACCACGCCTACGAGGGGTAGGCCCGAAGCCAGACGCTCCACGTTTTCCCGGATGCGGACGGCCAGAAGAGCCTGGATCATTTCCTCGCTGTCGGCCGTATGCGGGGTCACGAGACAGTTGGGCAAGGACCACAGCCGGTGCCCGTCGGGAAGAGGCTCCGGGTCGGTCACGTCCAGCGCGGCGCCACCTAGGCGCGACTCGGACAAGGCTTTCACCAGGGCATCGGTGTTGACGTGGCGACCACGGGCCACATTGACCAGCCAGCTGTTACTGCCCATGAGGCCCAGCTCTTCGTCAGAGATGATGTGGACAGTCTCGGGCGTGAGGGCGAGGGCCACGAACACGACCAGGGCGCCGGGCAGGGTGGAGTGGAGCTCAGCTGTCGTGACCGTGCGTACGGCACCGGCCACCGGCGAGGCGGTCCGGCGGACCACGGTGGCCTGAACGTTGAAGGGGGCCAGTAGGGCCAACAGCTCCTGGGTGATCCCCCCGCCCCCGAGGACGGTGACGGGCGCGTCGAAAAGTGTGGTCCCGGCCCGCTCGCCCCACGACCGCGCCCGTGCCCTCTCGGGCAATTTGCGCAGCCCGGCCAGAGCCAGGCACAGGGCGTGCTCGGCCACGGGCCGGGCGTAGCTGCCCTTGGCCGACGTCCATACGAGCCCGCTCGGATGGGGCCGCTCGAAAACCCCCGCGTCCAGTACCCGGTCGATGCCCGCCATGGGCAGCTGGGCCCAGCGCAGTTCTGGGTGGGCCGCCACCGTCTCGAGCAGCGCTTGCGGGTCGAACGTGGTCCACACCAAGCCATCGAGCGGACCGTCGGTGGTCAGAGTGCCGCCGCCCTGGACAACGGCATCGAGAGCGTACTCGGGACGGCCCGGCGCGACCATGACCCGGGGGGAGGGGCGCACTACCAATTTGGAGGGCTGAAGTGGCGATGGCCCACGCGGGCCAGGCTTTCCCAGGCCGAGCCTTCCCCGGCCACGGCCGACGTTATGAGATGGCAGAGAAAGTTGTCGTCGCCGTCGAGGGCGGTACGGGTCGAAGTGGGCCCGACCGGATGGCGTACATCGACCCGCCAGAACTCCTCGTCCGAGTGCCGGGAGATCAAGACGTCCAGTTGCCGACGGTCTACTGTCACTGCTCTGCTGGCCACCAACTTCTCGCCCACAACAAACCTCCAAAGAGCACGAAAGACCTGGACCAGGGCTTGGGCGGCCCGGTCCAGGACATCTTCACAGGCGCGGGATGCCGGTGCAAGCAGCCGCTTGGAGCATGACCCTCAGCGGGAGACCGACCTGGCGCGGGGCGCCCACGAGTGCTCCGGTGATGAACTCAACTATGGCGACGGCGGCGCTCTCTGATAGCCAAAATCTCTCCCGGTCCGTTTGGGGCAACACAAGTCGATGTTGGAGCGATCAATCTTCACCTGGGTCAAGCGGTTCGGGCTAGCTACATTATGAAGTTGAAGTTTGCCTGTACGTGGTCACGTGCTCGTCCTAACACATACTTTTGTACGTTGGAAAGGGGGCATTAGCCGCAGCCAGGCCCACTGAGCCGAATGCCAAGACCGCAGCTATTGCGGGCAGGGCCAGGACCTTCTTTGATATATGCGCTAATCGCCGCTTTGCTATTTTCGCTTCCTAGGCCAGCTAATTGAGCACCCCGGCCTGAGTGCTCAAGCGAGCACCTCAAGAGCGCTGGCGCAGCCGAGGTGCCCGGGGCCATGGGTAGTGAAGAAGGTCCGCTCTGGTACCAACAGCAAGTACAGCCGAGGCAAGTTCCAGGACTTCGTTACTAGTACCCGTCAAGTAAGAGTAGGATGCGTCTCAGACGTTCGAGGCCCTGCGTTTGGGGCTCGCCCGCTGCTCGGTTCAATGAGGGGGTGAAGAGCCTGGTCGACTGCGGCGACCTGCCAAGGCGGGAACGCTTTCGCGCGAGTTTCTCCGCCAAGGACCACCCACGCTTGGACCGACAGGCGCCACCACCCGCACATGAAGGGCACGATGAGTACGCCCAAGCATTTATTTGCCCAAACGCGCAAAACACCTAACAATTCCATGCTGGTGACGCACCTGCACCACTACGCCGGGGTGCCAGGCTCGCAGTCCCGCCTACGCGTTATGACCCTTTTAGGCGTAGGCGGCCTGGTCGTACTAAATGGAGCGGACGTTGTCACCACCCATCTGCTGCTGTCGCACGGGGCCGTCGAGGCTAACCCCCTGTCTTCGGTCCTGCTAGCAAGCGCGAGCCTATTGTGGGTGAAACTTGCCATCCTCGGTGCTCTAGGCGTCATGGTTATCAGGCACCGTCCCCGGTTTGGTGTCATGGCGTTCGTGTTCGTGGCACTGGGCATGTACGCCACGGCCGTGCTTTCCAACTTGCTCATCTTGAACATAGTGATGAGATAACAAGGAGAGCGACTGAGGTGCGGAGCCCCTACGGGCGGTGGCACCATCATGAGACATAGAGCTTGATGGCTTCGGTGAGCCATGACGTCGTGGTCACCCTTCTCTGGTGGCGCTACCCCAGTCAAGGGGAAAGAGCTTGCCGGACCGGCTATCGCGCCTGATCCGGAGCCGGGGGCGAGTCACGCAAAGGCGGTACGTAGGGCGGACCAGGCCACTTTCGGGTCGGCGAGCCCGTGGTAGATGGGTGGGATGTCGTTCTCGTCAATACCGAAGTGGTGGTAGACCGCCATCATGGCACCGCGGACGGAGTACTCGACGGTGAAGATGACGCCGTCGGGGATCTCAACGAACTGGCCGAGGAAGGCGAAGTTATGAGCACCTGCGGGCACCACGAGCGGGCGGTCATTGGCGACGCGACGTTGGAACTGGGCGTCGATGTAAGGCATCTGGACGGTGGTTACCCTGGTCGTCTGTCGGACATGCTCGGCGATGTCCTCGAAGCCCAGGTGCCCGAGAAGTTCGTCGAGGACCTCGGACCCGGTGCAGCTGTCCATTGACTTGGCGACGTGGTCACCCTCGGTGTCGCCCAACAATGCGTACCCCCAAAGGGTGTAGGTGCCGGGATCCTGGTTGGCGAAGTGCGGCTGGGCGGGCACGACGATCGACAGCAGCCAGCTGGAGTCCTTCCACGTCATGAGCGCGCCCTCACCCGGGACGTTCGTGGTGTACTCCTGGATCCGGTCGAGGAGGGTGCGGTCGCTCATGGTCAGAGTGAACGACTCCCACTTCGATTCGTCGACGTTGCCGCAGAAGGCGTTCGGCCGGCCGAAATCGTCCGCCTTCTTGGCCAGTGCCTCCCAAAGCCGCCAAGAGCCGTCGCGCTTGTCCCGGACAAGTTCAGGGACGGTAGTGCCGTCCCCATACGTGGCATCGGCGGTCATGGACCCGTTGGTGATGAACACGAAGTCGTGGTGGCCCAGTTCGATGCTCTCCGAGGGCACGGCGCCCCGGGCCAGGTGCAATCGGGTGGCCCGCCGTGCTTGCGCTGTCTCGAAATCGACGTCAGTGACCGTGACGCCGAACTCCAACCGCACCCCCTGTTGCTCGAGCCACGTCTGGACCGGACGGACCACCGAATCGTACTGGTTGTACTTGCTGCGGCGCACACCCGATAGCGTGTGGATCCGGTCGAACTCCTGGACGAAGCAAAGAAAGTAGCGCTTGAGCTCGATGGCGGAGTGCCAGTTCTGGAAGGCGAAAGTGGTGCGCCACAGGCACCAGAAGTTGGTGGCGAAGAAGTGCGGCTGGAAGAAGTCCTCGATCCGCTTGGCTCCGATGAGCCTTTCGGGCAGTGCGAGCAGGCGAGTCAGGTCAGCTCGGTCGCGGGTGTCGAGGCCGAGCCGGGAGGCGTCCGCTATGGAACGGTCCTTCAGAATGATGCGCGCCTTGGCGTTGGTGGGATGTTCAGCGTTGAACGTCAGGAACTCTTGGCGCACTGAGACGGCCGGATCTTCCAGGCTCGGGATGCTCTCCAGCAGGTTCCACAAGCAGACGTAGTACTCCTCTTCGAACATCCGCCCGCCCCGCGTCACGTACCCGCCCTGTGCCGTCTGTGCGGTCGAGCCGTCCATCGAGCCGCCGGCTAACGACAGCTGCTCGAGGATGTGGATGTTCTCACCCGGGACACCGGCATCGCGTACCAGGAACGTCGCGGCCGCCAGGGAGGCGATCCCGGCTCCGACCAGGTACACCTTCGAACTCAAGGGATCGGGCATGTGAACTCCTTCGTCGGGTGGATGGTTTGGCCGGGGCTCTTACGGGCCGCCGGTCCCTCGTTCTCCCCGGTACCCACGTTGCGTTCTTTCACGAGTCGACCTCGGCGATGCTCTAAGGCGTCACCGGGTACCGGGGCAACAGTGGGGCACCACGAAGTGCACCTGATATGACCCTACAGGGCCCGGCACCTTGGCAGGCGGGGAACGGCCCTACTGCTAGCGGTCCCTCCGCGCTGCGGGTGGCGGCGGGCAGAGCAACGACAGAAGAGCGGGAAGTGCACGATGTTCTATGAGATGCCTTCTAAGCCTCGCCTTCAGCCCGTCGAACCCCCGCCGAAGTGCTTTTGTCGCACCAAATGTCTGGATGCCCGACAGAAGGAGAATCGTCAATATGTCAGACCAATGCCCCGAAGCCCTCGACCAGGCTGCCGTCCCCGCCAAGCGTTCCATGCTGCGACGGCTCAGGCTGGTGCCAGCCGTTGTCATATGTGCCGTCGGCTTGACTGCCGGTAGCGCCGCCCTCTCATCGGTGGCGTGGGGAAGTACTCCGCCCCAGGCCGCAGCGAACACCGTCGTAGCGTCATCGCCCGTCGGCGTCAGTCCGTGCGGGACGGCCTGGAACTAACCCTCAGACACAAGCCCTGGTGCCGGCCATGAAGCACTTCAACCGCGTCCAGATGCTCGTCGCCTTGGCCTGGCCGGGGGGACAGCCATCCTCGTCGTTGCGGTGCACGACCTTTGTAGTCACGCCCTGCCCGGGGACAGCCAGTTCCTCGCCGTGGGCGTGTTCGGGACGATGGCGTTGCTCAGTTGGTTGCGGCCGCTCATCATGTACGTCGGCGACCAGTCCGAGGCCGTCCACCTCGACGAAGGCGTCCTCGTCGTGCTGCTGCTCCTCGTCCGCCCCTGCTTCACGGTGTTGACCTTCGCGTTAGCCACGATCGTGGCCCAGGCGTTCATGCGCCGGCCCCTCAAGAAATCCGCGTTCAATTTCGGGCAGGTGCTCGTTTCAGTGGGAGCGGGCACCAACCCCCCTACGTCGAAGCCGCGGCCGCCGCTCTGGCGGCAGCGGCCTTTTTTGTCACCAACACGGCGGCGGTGACCCTAGTCGTGTCGGCTACTGGGATGACCTGGAAAAAGGCGGTCCTCGACGGTCTCGACATGCGCCTGGTCATCAACGTTTGTGGTGTGGCCTTGGGGGTCGCCGCCGCCCTCTTCGTCTCGGCGTACCCTGACGCTCTGCCCCTAGCCGTTTTGCCCCTCGTAATACTGCGTTACACCCTCGGGGGCTTTTTCCGCGCCCGTCATGACCGGGCTCGATTGGAAGGGCTGTTCCTGGCTACCCTCGAAGCCAACCGTTCCATGGGCCAGGACGAGCAGACTGTCCTGGGCGTCCTGTTCAGCTCGGCTCGCTCACTACTGCGCTGTAGCAAGGTCGGCCTGCGTCCAGAACCCAGTCCCGACAAAGCGCCATGCGCCCCGGTCACGCTCTTGGGTGAGAAATTGTGGCTGACCGTCGCCGGCCGCAGCCGCACGGAGCCCTTCGATGCCGCTGACCAAAAGCTCTTGGAGGCGCTGGCCGCAGTGGCGACCGGCGCATTGTCCAACGCCACGCTTTACAAGAGCAGTGAGCGCCAGAAGCAGCGCCTGGCCGCCATCACATCGAGCCTCGGCGAGGGCGTGTGCGCTCTCAGCCTGTCCGGCGAGATCACGTTCGCCAACAAAGCGGCGGCTTCAATGATGGGCTGGGCCATGGGCGCAGAGCCGGGGGGAGCTGACCTTTCCTCCCGGGCCAGGAAAAGGGATAGCCGCTCCGGACTTCTTGTGGGCGGCGGCCATGAGGGCCATCACTACGGGGGAGACGACGACGAATTACGAGGCACGCTTTCGGCGGGCGGACGGCAGCCCGCTCGACGTCGCCTGCACCGTGGCCCCCAACCTTGAAGCGGGCGAACCGGTCGGGGCGGTCTTGGTGTTCCGCGACATCAGCGAGCACAAGCGACTGGCTGAGCTGACCCACCAGGCTTTCCACGACTCCCTCACCGGCCTGCCCAACCGCCGCCAGTTCCTGAGCGACCCGACCAACGCCCTGGAACGTTCCCGGCAAGACGGGGCACGTCACGCCGTGCTTTTCGCCGACATCGACCGTTTCAAAGTAATAAACGACAGTCTCGGGCACTCGGCGGGCGACCTGTTCTTGATCTCAGTGGCCGAGAAGCTGAGAGAGGCGCTCCGGCCGGGCGACAAGCTCGCCCGTCTCGGGGGTGACGAGTTCACTGTCCTGCTCGAAGACATCGGGAGCGCCGAAGATGCTGCGGCCGTCGCCCAGCGGGTCCTCCGGACCATGCGGGAACCTATTGAATTACGTGACGGGCACAAAGTCGCGGCGCGGTTGAGCATCGGTATTGCGCTCACCTCTCCCGCCAAGACCTGCGACGACGTGCTCCACGACGCCGACGTAGCCATGTACGAGGCCAAGGCCAGGGGGCGCAGCGGCGAGTACTGCGTGTTCGAGCCAGTCATGGGCGTGCGTTCGGCCGAGCGGGTGGAACTGGAAATGGAACTTCGCCAGGCAATCGAACACAATGATCTCGAGGTCTATTACCAGCCATTGTTCTCCACCTTTGACCGCCGGGTGGTCTCCGTGGAGGCTCTGGTGCGCTGGCAGCACCCCTTGAGGGGGTTGTTGGCCCCGGCTTCCTTCATAGACATAGCGGAGGAAACGGGCCTCATCTTCGCCCTGGGCAGGACAGTGCTCGAACAGGCGTGCCAGAAAGTCCAGGAATGGAAAGACCTCCTGGGTGTAGAGGTGACGGTGGCCGTCAACCTTTCCGCTCGCCAGTTCCAGGACCCCGGTTTGCTGGCCGGGATCGGCGAGGTCCTGCGTTCAACTGGCGCGGACGCGGCACGGCTGTGCTTCGAGGTCACCGAAAGCCTGGCGGTGGACGACGTGGAGCGTACCAACCAGGTCCTGTCCAGTCTAAGGGAGTTGGGTGCCAGCGTGGCCATCGACGATTTCGGCACCGGCCATTCTGCCCTCGGCCATCTCGCTCGTTTCCCGACAGACGTCGTCAAGATCGACCGGGCCTTTATCGACGGTGTCGAGACCGACCAGGTGAAATCGGCCATCGTCTCAGCCGTGCTGGCCATGGCCAAGGCCATCGGTTGCACCACAGTCGTCGAGGGTGTCGAGACCGAGTCCCGGCTCTGCCACCTCCGAGGTCTGGGTTGTTCAGTGGCGCAGGGCTACCTATTTGCCCGGCCCATGCCGGCGAGTAACTTCGAGGAGCTGTTCCGCGCCGCCAACGGCCGGCGGTTGGGCCGCGTTCCCGGTGAAGGACGGCTCAATGCCGCCCGCGCCCCGTCTGCGGTGCGCCGCCTGCCCGACCTCGCAGCTGTCGACGACGCTAGTCATTTCCCGGCGACGGCAGGTATTGCGTAACGCGCTCCGACGTTACGAAGCCGCGGACCAAACCATCACGGTAGCGGCGGCTACGAGCGACTCGAGCCGACCCGACGGTCACGCCGGGGTTGGGGGACGAGGCAGGGTGGCGGGGAGCTCCCCTAGCGGCGGCGAACACGACATAGGCTTCGCCGAGGGTGTAGCGGAAGTCGACGAGGAGCTTTTGGGTCTTTCGACTCTGCGCGGCCGTACCGATAGTGCCGAGGGACTCGAACGAGGTGATCGTCATGGGCCCGCAACCCGCCAGGTACGTCCCGTCTGCCCAGGCTCTCTTGGCGGCGATGAGCGAGGCCGTCTACGTGGTGGACCGCCAACGCCGGGTAACGTACTGGAACCCGGCGGCCGAGCGGCTCACCGGCTACCCGGCCGACCAGGTGGTCGGGCGCTGCTGCCGGGACGGCATCCTCAACCACGTCGACCACGAGGGCACGTCGTTGTGCAAGTCCCGCTGCCCGCTGTTGGCCACCATCGGTGATGGACAGCCCCACGACATGCTGGCGTTCCTCCACCACCGCGACGGCCACCGGGTTCCCGTCGCCGCGCGCGCTGCGGCACTGGCCGACCCCGACGGGAACATCACCGGAGCCGTTGAGGTGTTCCACGACGACAGCCGCAACAAGATGCTGAAGGACCGTCTCGACGATGTCCAACGCCAGGCGCTCACCGACGCACTGACCGGCATCGCCAACCGCCGCATGCTCACCCAGGTCCTACGCCAGCGACGCGGCGATCAAGTTCGCTATGGCTACGCCTACGCGGTGTTGTTCGCCGACATCGACCACTTCAAGCAGGTCAACGACACCTACAACCACGATGTTGGCGACCGGGTCCTGCAAATGGTCAGCGCCACCTTGAGAGACTGCACCCGCACGGGCGACACAGTGGGACGATGGGGCGGCGAAGAGTTCCTCGTCGTCGCGACCGCTGGCGAGGCCGACCAGGTCCTCAACCTGGCCGAGCGCGCTCGGCACCTGGTAGCGAGCACCTGGGCGCAGAACGGGGCCGACCGGGTCGCGGTCACCCTCAGCATCGGCGTGGCACTGGCTCGACCAGGCGAAGCGACCGACGAGCTCGTGCGACGCGCCGACATGGCCATGCTCGCTGCCAAGACCAAGGGCCGCAACCGGACCGTCCTCGCATAGGTCTGCAGCAGCGAAGAATTCTGATCCCACGTGGTCCTATCACGACGAGCCTATTTCCATTGTCCACACTGCGAGACGGACGTCACCACCGAGCGAGTGCCATGTGGCGGCGCGAGTTGACTTTCACGCCCCGGACCAACAACCGGCGCACGTGGACCAGACAGTCTGCGAAGAGAGCACGGAGTACATGGCCTGGAAGCGTCGCTCGATGAGCGACTCGGCCGCGCCAATGGCCGTCTTGGCCCGGGCGATCTCGTCGGCCCTATCTTTGCTGGACAGTGCGGTATAAAGGCACACCGGAGCGGCACCGTTCGTGGTGTACTTGCAGTCCACCGGCTTCGTCACCCGCCCGGCGTGGACCTCCGCCTCCACTTGGGCCAAGAGTTGGCCTTCGCGTAGGAGCGCATGCGCCCGGAACTTCTGCGCCGAGCCCATGAACTCGTCCAACGAGGCGATGACAGTCCTGGCATCGCCGGGGATACCGATCCCCTCGTTTGTGCTCGTTTTGTATTCCGGGGCGTCGGTTATGGAGAACTCGTTGCCGTTCAAGAGAGCTGGCGAAACCATGTTGTCGAAATAGTCAACGGGGAGAACGTCCTTTATGGCGGCTAAGAGAGCAGGAGTGAGATAGATGAACTCCATGTAGTACCCGGCCCCGCCGATCCCGCCCCCGTCCTCGCTATAACCGAAGGACAGCGCAAAATGGTCCGCCGTCGAGGGGACGTACATCAACTCGACGCCGTTGCCGAACACCTTCGGGCTGTTGTCGAACTTGTAGTCGGACACGGTGATAGCTCGGCCCGGTCCTCCAAGGTCGGCCTCGGTCTGGACGTACCGGGTGCAGTACTCCACAACGGGAGAGCACACGCTTTGCGAAATAAAGCTCTCGCCCGCTTGGGGCAGTTGGCGCACGACGTTTTGGAGCCCGGAGACGTACGCCAGCATGGCAGAATGACGCTCCTGAGCACCGGCGGTGTCGTCCTGGTAGCTAACAGTGGGAACCATGTCCACGGGCGTCGCCGTGGGCACGGTCGTGACCGTGGGGCTCAACGAGCTCCCTGTGCCACTCCCGGTGGTAGCAAGTAGGACGCAGAGTGCCACTGCTAGGACGGTCTTCACGAGTTAGGGCAAGACACGTTAGTCACCGCGTGGCAGGGTACCGTAAGTCGTACTGGCGCCGGATGGCCAAAGGGCTGCGACAGAGGGCTCGGTCGGACTTTGTGGCCCGCACCGGTCTTGACGGCACGCAACGCGCTCTCAGGGCATTTAACCTGTGGCGAGCGGCGTGCTAAGGGCGCGTGGCTGTCCACAAAACCGTCAGCGGGGAGTTGGCGGCGGGACCGGAGGCCAAGCTTGGCACAGATAGCGGTCAGCTAATGTTCGACGGCCTTGGGTGGCACACCAAGGGCAGCGGCGATCTCGGGGAGCTCGACTTCTTCGAGGAGAGCCTCGCACCCAACCCACGGCTTCGTTGTCTGTAAAGACGCTATTGAGGACATCCCACTGGACGCTGATGCTGCTGGGTGCTGCACCATTGGAGCAGCGACCGCCAGTGAAGGTGTCACTGGTGATGTACACGTTGGTCTATCCTCACGAACATCCGGCCGCGTTCGTCACCGGGCACGTCTTTGAAGCCAAAGTGCCGGTAGAAGTCTCGGGCGTTTTCGTCGACCGGGTCGACGGCAATGAACCGCCGGCGACGTGTCGGCTCGCCGTCGCCGCTTGCTCGATAGCGGCTACAAGCAGATCGCGGCCTAACCCCTGCCCCTGCCGGCAGCAATGGCAAGCCGCCCTAACAGAGCCGTCCCTATGCTCACGTCAGGAAGCCCGTAGCTCAGCAAGGAGCTTCGAGCGTCGCTCTTCCAGGACGGCCACGTCGCGCCGCAGCCGCGCCAGATCGGCGTCCACCTTCCCCAGCTCAGTCTTTGCCCGTCGTTCGTCGAGGTAGGGTCGGCCGCGCCTGACCTCGACTAGTTGCTCGACCTCTCGGCGAAGGAGCCTGTACCACGGGGCCCCGTAAACCGAGCCGACGCGGTAATCGAGCAAGCCCGCGTTGATCGCGTCGATGATCTCGTCCTCGGTCAGGCCGTACTCTTTACGAGCGGTCTTGTCGCTTAGCGTGGCGCCCTTCCGCCCCCATTCTTGATAGTGGTCGTCCAACCGGTCCTCCTGTTCAGTGCGGACTGCTCTCGACACCCAGGCATTGTCGTCTTGTTCGATAGGGCCCACTTTCGGGCGCCATGGCCCCGGCCCTCGGCTGGGGGCATTGCGGGCCCCCCGGGGTCGACAGTTGGCTACAACGTGGCCGAGCGAGGAGCCGCCCGCCCGCCATATGTCCTCAAGTCATGGCTGGACAGCCTCGAGCACGGCGCCAAAGCGGTTGGCTGCCACCTCCGCGGAGAAATACGACACTTGATCGGCGACGTCGACGATCTCGTCGAGAAAGGCTTCGTGGGCACCCAGGCAAGGGTCTTCGACCGTACCCTCGACGAAGAGGACGGCAAAGCGAGCGTGGCGGCCGTCGGGCTTGCGGCGCAGGACCCGGCCCATCCGCTGGACCATCTGACGACGCGACCTGCTGGCGCCCACGATCACCGCCAGGTCCGCGGCAGGGACGTCGACACCCTCGTCCAGTACACGCGGCGCGACTATCACGTCCAACTCGCCGGCGGCGAAGCGACGGAGCCTCTCGCTGCGTTCCCGGGTTGGGAGCTCTGAATGCATCACGACTGCCCGGAGGCCGCAACCGGCCAGTACGCAACACACCCGCTCGGTCGTGGCGATGCTCTGAGTGAAGACGATACCGCGGTTAGCGGTGCGCACGGCGGGCGCCAGCTGCCGCAGAGCCAGGTCTTTGGCCGGGGTATCGGCGAGCAGCCGGCGGCGTTCGAGCATCGCCTGGCGGTAGGCCCGTGCCAACCCACCTCCTGGCCCGCCCCCGTTGGCCAGCTCTGTCAATGCTTTCATGAACGACTCGAAAGGTTCTTTGGGCACGCCGTGCTCGCGGACCAGGCGTGCCCTCAGAACTCCCATCTGTTCTGTGAGCTCGTCGTACTTCGTTCGCTCAGCCCGGGAGAACCGCACACCGATCAGCGTTACGGTGAACCGAGCGACTATTCCGTCGGCGACCGCTCGGTCGTACCCGAGCCGGAAGCAGGTGCGCCCGAAGTAGGGGTCGAGCCACGCCATATTGCCGTCGTCGTCCCGGGCGTAGGTGGCAGTGAGGCCCAGTCGGTGCACGAACCTGGCGTCGAGCGCGAGCCGGTTAACGTCGCTGCCGTAGCGGTGGCACTCATCTGCGACGAGCAGGCCGCCCTTGCGGATGGGTCGCACGTCCGCGACCCGAGCACTGTTGACCACGGCCACCAGCACGTCGTGTGTCACGAGCGAATCGCCCGACCCCGCGCCCATGCGGCCGACCCGGAACGAGGTGGGCAGGCGCGCTTCGAGCTGGGTCACCCACTGCTGTTGCAGCTCGACGGTCGGGACCAGCACGACCACCTGCTCGCGACACCGGAGCTCGTCAAGGGCGGCCGCGACCCCGATCATCGTCTTGCCGGTCCCCGTGACCGCCTCTATCACCCCCCTGCCGCCCTGCTGTCCCCAGGTTTTCAGGGCGTCCGCCTGCCAGGGGTACAACCGGAGCGAGCTCGAGGGGGGCGTTCCCGGCGCGACCGCTACCCCCCGGGAGGGCCGCTGCAGCGGTGGCGAGGAAGCTGGCCACCACCGAGGTGGGGACCCACTGTCACAGCGGAACCGCCCGTGGCCGGCGAACAAAGCGAAGGACACCGGTCCGACCGGCGCGCCGAGACGGTTAGCCAGTTCGACGGCGGTTATTCCTTGGCCGTCAGCAAGAACAAGGGCGATGTCGTCCGCCAGCAAGGCTCAGTCCTGCTCGTCGAGGCCCTCGAGGTCGACGTCGGTGCTCAGGTCCACGTCCAGGCCGCCTACGCTGATCTCGGGCTGGTAGGTGGGGTAGATCCGGCGCAGGTCCCACTCGTTGATCCAGGCTCGCACGTACTGCCGCATGCGGTTGGACGGAAGCCTCTCCAGGCCCGCCACGTCCGGAGGACGCCAACCATAGGCTTCGCCGTGGATGTGCTTCAGCTGGGTGTAGGTGCGGTCCAGTTCTTCTCGCCCCGGGGGCTGGAGCTGGACCTGCTCTCGCTCGATGATCCGCATACCCGTCTCCGCCTGGGCCGCCAACAGCTCGTCCTCCGCCGTGCCCTTAGCGCGGAGCCGTTTTCCGATGAGCTCGTTGTCGTTCTTGCCGACAAGCACTTGAGGCTCGAAGTCGTCAACGGTGGTGAGCACGGCGCAGATCGGCGCTGAGGGGTCATCGCGGTCGCCCTTCACCCAGCGAGCGATCTCAGCGTAAGACTTGGCGCGTTGCAACGACGTGTAACGGCCGATCAGCTCGGCCTCGTCCAGGAGCACGACCCACCCTGCATAGCCTGCGGCCTGCATCAAACGGGCCACGAACCGGAAGCGTTGAACCGAAAGGTCGCGCTCCTTTATCGCCGCCAGCTTGTAGGTGGCCGCTGCCCCTGCCTCCTTGAGCCGCCGGCGCAGGTCGGCTACGGGCAGGGGGTCGCCGGCCCAAAAACGCACGATGCGGTCGCTGAACTCTTCGTCGCCGCGGGCGTACTCATGCAGGAACAAAGTCGCCGCGAAACGGCTGTCCACGGGAGTGTCGTCCTGGTGCACCCAGCGGTACAGCTCGGCGTAGCGAGGAGAGTCGCCCAGCAAGCCGGCCGCGATCTCATCGATGGCCGAGCCGGGCCGCCCCGGCACCTTGGCTTGCTCGATGGCGGCGCGGAAGACCTTGGACGGGTCGTAGAGCGGTGTCTCCTTGGAGACCACCACCTTGGAAACCACGAAACCTTCCGAAAGCGCCAAGTGGGCCAGGTGCTCGAGAACGTGGCTCTTGCCGGTCCCAAAACCTCCTCCTATCAACATGCCGCCCGATGGCGGCGCTTCGGGAAGGGCTCGCACGGCGCTCAACAACTGGCTGAACCGGTCCTCGACGCCCACTTGCATGGACCCCAGTGCTGCCACCGCGTCCCGGTTGGGGACGCCCGCCCTCAGGGCCTCGAGGGCACGCCTGCTTCCGACGGAACGCTCGCCGCTCACGCTGCCCCCAACCTCACGAGCGAGGAGAACGGGTTGTCCCGGTTAAGGTCGCGTACCTCATCGAAGATGCGCAACTTGAGCGCCTGGTAAGCGTCGAGCCCTCGGGGCGTGTCAGACAGGAAGGCCGGTGACCCCACGATAACGACGATGCAGTTGGACATTTCGTCAGTGTTGTCCACCAGTTGGCGCAGGACCTCGTAGGCATCCAGCAGGGCGCTCTTGGTGTAGTAGTGGCCACTTCGTTCCTCCGGGCCCGGTCTACGGGCGAAGCCGAGCCGGCGGATGTCGAGCACGATAGCCAGGCCCGCGTGCTCGTTAACCGCCAACCAGTGAGCGAGCGAGAACAGGAGGTGACGGGCATTGTGACGGCCGATCCGGCGGAAGATGAGGGCCGACTTGAGAGCCGATATTTGGCGCAGGTCTCCCCGCAGCCAGTCCAAGACGGCGGTGTGCTCGGCATCGACCACCTGACCGCTGCGGAGCTGAGACTGGCACAGTCTCAGCATGGCCGTGCGGAGCTCCTGGACCATGGCGTAATCCCTGTGGACCCTTTCTTGGAGCTGGCGGTCGACGTCGCGCTTGAGCTCCCCGGGCTCGACGCGGTATTGGGCGGCCAACCCGTCCAGTGCCACCGGCCCGTCCGGCGCCGGGTAGCCGGCGGACGCCAAAGCTGCTCGCGTGGCGACGGTGGCCAACCCGTCCCAATCCACCTGGCGGGCCACCGCGAAGAAGACTTGCTCGAGCAGATGGACGCGCGTCTCGGCCGCGTTGACCTTGGCCACGCCGAAGCCGGCCCGCTCCGCCGACGCGGAGAACCTTTCGATGAACGCAGCCGCTGACAGATCGTCGGGCGGTACCACGAACTTGAGCGCCGCACCGCCATCTTCCACGTACCCGCCCAAGTAGTCGCTTTCGAGAAAGGCGACGTAATCGTCGACAGCGATCATAGCTTTCGCTCCGTGAACGCTAGGCCTGCATAGATCTTGGCCTGGCCGGTGCGGGTCACAGTGGTGAGGACGGGCCCGCTCCTCGTCATGGCACTTGCCGGCAGGCTCAGCCGCCGCCCGTCTTTGGTGTCGACCTTTCCGCTCTGGTCGACCAGGTACAGGTCCCGGGCGAACTCTTGGCGGTTGTAGTCCCGGGCTGCCCCGGGGAGAAGAGTCAGGACAGAGTGGACGTCGACCAGGCGGGCAGGGGCACCGGACCTCAGGTGCTTGCTGGCGACCACCAGGTCGTACCCCGCGGCCAGGGTTTCGATGAAAGCGTCGGCCTTGAACTTCGGGGGTCGGTCCTGCAGCGCGGCCAGATGGCCGACCACCACCGACGGCCGCGTCCGGCGGTCCTTCTTCTTGTCGATGACGACCGTGGCGTCGGCCGGCGAAACCTGGACGATCGCCGGGTAGCAGAGGATGCGGTCATCGGACTGGAACGCCCGCACACCCGCCCCGGCCGCGGCGGCAAGCAGTTCCTTGGCGTAATCGCCCGACGTGAACCACTCGACCACGTCGAACTGCCATCCCTGGCGGACGTCCCGGACCGTCCCGCTCGCCTGATCGGCGAGACCCACGGCCGCGTCCATGGCCTGTTGGAGGTCACGCACCAGGCCGAGAGAGGCGGCGGCTTTGGCTTTTTTCGCCGCTTTGAGCGCCGCACCAAGGGCCTTGATCGCCACGTCGGCGTCGCGTTCAACAAGTTGTAGCGCCTCTTCCAGCGTGGCGGGTCGAGCTTTATCTGTCACGGCGTACCTCCGCTGACAATCTCGGGGAAAATGAGTGCCTTCTCGGCGGCGTCGTCCATCGCCCCCGTCCGGCCGGAGCTACACCTGACCTCGATTTCCAGGTCACCGGTCTTTCGGAACCCCAGCAGGAGCGTGTCGTCGACTTTGGCACCGGTCGCCAGCGCGACGGCACGAACAGGGCCCCTGGTCGCCTGGAGCGTGTCGTAGCTCAACGTGACCGGGCCCCACCGGCTGGAGAACGTGCGGCGCGTCAGTGGCGCCAGGCCGAGGCCCTCCGCAAGGGCCACCGGCACAGACGCCTCCGACCCTCGCAGCACGTCGCCGTCGACCCGCACCCAAAGCCACAGGCGCTCCTGCTCTGCCTGGTCGCAGGGGGTATGCACCTTCACCCGGGCGTTGCCGACGGTTGGGCCGCGGCGACCAGCTCCTGTACTTGTCCCCGCTGGGCTTTGTTCCCATTCGACCAGGCTCACGGCTCCGTCGGAGGTGTGGGTGAAGCGCCGTTCTCGCAGCGCGCTCTCCAGTACGGGGGGCTCGGGTGTTCGCCCGGCAGCAGCGAGGTCCGCGGCGATCTCCTCGCGGCTCCGGGCCGAGCCATGGGCATCGAGGATTCGTAGGACCACATCCGCCAGGGGACCGCTCGTCGACACCGCCACGTCATGTACCACTGTCGCACTGCTTGCCCGCAACCAGGCTGCGAGGTGGTCAGGGCGCACGCCCAGGTCCGCCAGCTCGGTCTCGACGTCGACCAAGCGGCGGACGCCGCCGTCACTGGCGAGGCACGCGGCCGTACGGGCTAATAGCCCCTTGGGCTGGGTTGCCACCCAGCCCGGACGGTTGGGCACCGGGAGGTACGGGCCGGCCAACCAGGTCACGAGCTCTCGAACGAGCGGTTTGCCCGCGGCCAGCCGGTCCAGCTCCGATGCGACTTGGCGCTGTGTGGCAGCCGTACCGAGCCTGGTGCGCAGCGTGGACACGACCCACGGTAACGGCGCCGGCGAGGTTGCGAGCCCTTCACGGACACGCGACTCGGCTCGTCGCACGAGCTTGTTGACCTGACGACGAGGGACGCCCTCCTCTGTAGCCAGCTCCTCGAAGGTCCGGCCGTCGGGGTGCAGGGACCACGACCGGAACAGCCGCCGGTCGCGCTCGGTCCCGGCGACTTGGACGAGAGCGGCGGCCGGCTTGTCTAGGTCGAGTGCCCACCGTGCGTGCTCGCGGAGCAGTCGGTCCGCGGCGAGCCGCACTGCCTCTGGCCCGCCGCCGCTTCGCTGCTCCAACAATGCTTCCAAGATCGGCGAAGCCGCGTATCTCCGCTCGTACCGCAGGATGGCTGCTAGATCGTCCCTGCGCGGTCCCTGCGCGCCAACCAGCGGTCCTCCACCCACAGGCTCGACAATAGCGAGGCGTCCAGCATCGCTCGCGGATGCCACCAATCCCCCCGGTAGCCTTGTGCTGGTGAGCGTCGCGGTCCGGCCACTCTTCGAGTTCGACAACTCCTTTGTTCGTGACCTGAGGGGCTTGTACGAGCCGTGGCGAGCGGCCCCGGCGCCGGCGCCCAGGTTGTTGGTGCTCAACGAGGAGTTGGCCACAGAGCTGGGAGCCGATGCCGATGCATTGAGAGCACCTGACGGTGTCGCCGTTCTGGTCGGCAACGCCACTGCCTACGGGGCGTCGCCGGTGGCGCAGGCGTACGCAGGCCATCAGTTCGGTCGGTTCTCGCCACGCCTCGGCGATGGTCGGGCGCTCCTGCTCGGCGAGGTGCTGGACGTGCTCGGACGCCGTCGGGACTTGCACCTGAAGGGATCGGGCCCCACCCCGTTCGCGCGAACTGGTGATGGGAAGGCAGCCGTCGGCCCAATGTTGCGCGAGTACGTGATCGGCGAGGCAATGCACTCACTCGGCATCCGCACTACCCGGGCGCTGGCCGTGGTGGCGACCGGCGAGCAGATCGCGCGGGACGCCATGCTGCCCGGTGCGGTGCTCACCCGAGTCGCCGCGAGCCATCTGCGCGTCGGGACGTTCGAGTACGCAGCAGACCACGGTGACCCGACGCTCGTGCGGCGCCTCGCAGACCACGCGATCGTCCGTCACTATCCCCACGCAGTCGAAGCGGAGAACCAGTACCTTGCGTTCTTCGAGGGCGTCGTCGATGCCCAGGCATCGCTCGTGGCTCGCTGGATGCTCGTCGGGTTCATCCACGGTGTCATGAACACCGACAACATGACGATCTCCGGCGAGACCATCGACTTCGGGCCCTGCGCGTTTATGGATGCCTTCGACTCCGCCACCGTGTTCAGTTCGATCGATCACAGAGGCCGGTATGCCTACGGCAACCAGCCGCAGATCGCGCACTGGAACCTGGCGCGGCTGGCCGAGACATTGCTGCCCCTGTTCGACGTCGGCACGGAGGCGGCCATTGCCGCGGCCACCGACGTGCTCGAGTCCTTCACCGCCCGCTATCACGGGTACTGGGGTGATGGGATGCGTGCCAAGTTGGGTCTCGGCGATGCCCAACGCGGCGATGGAGAGCTGATCGACGACCTGCTGGCGCTGCTCCATGCACAGAAAGTCGACTTCACTTTGTTCTTCCGGGCGCTCTCGTCGTCAATACTCGGAGAAGCGGCACCTGCCCGTTCGCTCTTCGTCGAGCGCTCCGCCTTCGACGCGTGGGCGGTCCGTTGGCGGGAACTGCTGTCGTGCCAGACCCGTGGCCCACAGACCATCGCAGCAGCGATGGACCACGTAAACCCCGTCTACACCCCGCGCAACCACCGGGTGGAAGAAGCCTTGGCCGCCGCGACCGACGGCGACCTGGGACCGTTCCGACGACTGCTTGGCGTGCTCGCGGAGCCGTTCAACGAACGACTCGGTCTGGAGCCCTACGTAGCACCGGCCCCGCCGAGCTTCGGCCCCTACCGCACGTTCTGTGGTACCTGAACCCGCTCGGGCGGAGCCTCGGGCTATTCCTGAATTTAGGATAACCAACGATCAGCCAATAGAACAGACGGTACATTGCCGTTCGTCGTGCGATAGCTGTCGTCCACCATCAGATGCCTCCAGCAAGGCGGGGCGCGCAAATCGCACTAGCGCGCCGAATGCGCGCCCTGATCACAGGGGCCCACCGCAGTCTCACTCTCCGACCCCGTCGTGCCTTCCAAGGCGTAGAGCCTCCAAAGAACCACAGGGCGCTTTACCCACCCCTGCGATGAACAGCAACGGCCCGTTGAACCCGGCGGCGCTTCGCCTTATAGTACGCAGGATGCGAGCCCCGAGGGTGGGCCGACGAAGCCGCCATCGCCCAAATAGCGGGGGCAGTGCTCGGCCAGCCCAAGGCACAGTTAGAGGACTGGCGGGCCGAGCCGCTTTCAGGTCTCGGGTTCACGGCCAAGGTGCAGAGGGTCAGCGGCACCGCCCGCGACGAAGGCGGGCGCCTTCGGCCGTGGTCGGCCGTGGTCAAGGTGGCAACCGGTAGCGCCAGCGAACCGGCCGGCTCGACCGACCACTGGAAGCGAGAAGCCCTCGCCTACCGTTCTGGCCTGTTCGACGACCTGCCTGGAGGGGTAAGGGCGCCGCGGCTCTACTCTGTCGACCTAGGAGACGAAGTGGCCATCCTGTGGCTCGAAGACGTCAACGATGCTCTGAGCGCCTGGTCCATACGCGACTTCGAAAGGGTCGCCAGGTGCCTGGGGCGCTTCAACGGCGCCTATTGCGTGGGGGCTCCGCTCCCTTCGCAGGAGTTCCTCTCGTCCAACTGGCTCGCTCAGTGGGTCGAGCAAAGTGCACCGGCGGTCCCCACGTTCACCAGCCAACGGGGCCGCCCCGTCCTGGCCCGGCTCTACCCTGGGCAGGTACCCGAGGTCCTGCTCGAACTATGGCAAGAACGGCAACGCCTCTTGTCCTACATGTCCGCAGCACCCCAGGTCCTCAGCCACTTGGAGCCTTCCGGCCCAATGTGCTCTGCACCGGCCCGCGCTCAGAGCCTGTGCTCATGGATTGGGCTTTTGTCGGCCTTGCCCCCGTCGGTGAGGAAACCGCCACCCTCTTTGCCGGGAGCACGTTCTTCCGCACCGTCCCACCGGCTCTCTGGGTCAAGCAGTTTTCGATGGGTACGTGGACGGCCTCCGCGAGGTTGGCTGGCGGCAAGACGTGGACCAGGCCGGCCCTGTCTACGCCGGCGCCGCCGCCTTGCGGTTCCTCGTGGGGACACTGGGTTTCCTCATCCGCGGCCTTGACGACCGAGGCCGAGCGGGCGACGGCGCCGACGTACTGTCTTCGGAGGGCCGGGCTGCAGCGGCTGGTATGTTCGGCTGCTCCTACGAGGAGCTCCAACAGCACTGGTCGGCTACGCGCACCCTGTTGGCCGCTCTGGGGCGAGAGGCGTTGCAAGAGCTCAATTGACCGAGTGAAGCTGAAGCACAGGGCCACATCTTAGTGGTTTGGATCGTCGTAGTAAACGCCATTAGTGACGCTTTCACCGCCGACGGCAGTATTTATTTCCTGGAGTTCCAGCGAGCCATTTGGCCCATATCTTCTAGTGTTAGCTTTCACTGCTCGGCCGTCGGCTACGAGGATAGCAACGGGGGCGAGCAAACACTTGTAGAAGCCCTAAACGGCTCCTCTTGGGCGGTAATTCCAAACCCGAGCCCCGGCTGGGGCAACAATTACCTTGAGGCGGTTTCATGCGCTTCCGCAAACAAGCGTGCGTGCCCACCGCCCGCAGTGCAGCCCCTTGCGCCCCAATCAGGCGATAGCGAGGCAAACGAAGAGCACACGGCTCGAAGTCGACATCCCCGCCCCCTTGCAGTCGGGACCCGTAAGACACCATCGTCTATCCACCCTTCCTTGACAGTTCGGGGAGGGTCTGCCACTCTTGCAGCGGAGAGCTATCCGACTTGGGCAAAGTGGGGCCATGACCTCGAGCTACGTTCCGCAAAGGCGCTTCGTCTCGCCGCCAGGCTGTTGCTGGTCCCACTACTGAACACGGGCTCGGTCCTCACGGCGGCAGGCGCCGGCGCGGCGGTGCAGTTACCCGCTCCGGGCCGAATACCGCAGCAAGCGTCGAGCGCCTGCCCTGTGGCGCCGGTGAAGGCGCCAGACGGCTACGAGGTGTCCACGTACGTATCGGGGCTCCCCTTCGATGGCTATCAGGTAGACGAGAACTTCGGCGTAGCTGCAGGGATGTGCATAAGCCCCTTCGGGCTCGCCTTTTCGGGGACAACCGCTTACGTAGCCACCTCCGGTTCTCCTGGAGGGCTGTACCGCTTTGGCTTGACGGGTGGGACTGCCGGTGCCGCCCACGAGGTGATCGCCCAGCCGTTTCTCGGCGGGCCGGTATTCGATCACGGCAGGCTCTACATCATAGAGAATTACGCCGATCCCCAACACGCCAGCGTGGCCCAGATCAGCCCGACCACAGGCCAGGTGCTGAAGACGGTAGCCACGGGCCTCGACTGCCCTCAGTACCTGGCGGTCGACCCGCTGAACAGTGACCTCCGCACCTAGGACGGCTGCACCGGATGGCCGTCCAGCGACGCCGTACAAGAGATCGTGGACCCAGCGGGGACCAGTCCGACGGTGCGCGACTACGCTACCCGCTTCCCCACCGAACTGGGACGGTCGTCGTTTCCGTGCCGGAGTAGCGAGAGCTACCCACGGAACCCTTGTCAGCCCAGTTTCGGGACACAAGGCTTCAAGTGCACGGCGTCCGCGGCTGAGAAACCTCGAAGCTGGCGACACCACCCGTGGTCTTGGTGCTTCGCCCTGTCTAGCAAGAGCACTGCTGAAGCCTGTGCCCGCACACTGGGCACCAAACCCCGATGTTGTCCTCGAGGTCACGGGCCATGCTCTGCACCGTGCCTTTGTAGCTGTCGTCCAACACGGATGTAGGGATGCCGTGGCGCGTTCCGACCTGGCGCAGGAGGTCCTTGGCGCGATGGCGCGTGAAGTGGTGAGACTCGAACCCGTCGACCGTAGCGCGCACCGCTCGGCCGGCGTCGACTGTGGTGATAGCAGACAAAGTTCCTCCTCCTCGTTAGCAATTAAGGTGAATACTTCCTAAACCGCCCTCACCGGGCTAGGTACCTCGGGGGAGAAGTCACTACTGTCTGTACACCCGTTAGGCGTCATAGGCACGAAAGCTCCCTTACAAAGCTCTCTTGGTCCGACCTTGCCCGCGTTCGTGCCTCTCGCTGGGCTACGGCCATCACTGCCATCTGGCGTTTTGACGTCATGACAGGCGTCCTTCGCTTGTGCTGACCGAGAGCCATTTCCCTCATCGTGTCAACCGCCTGTCTCAGGTCGATGACGCCGCCGTCACTTTCCCACCACCCCCGAGCGCACTTCGAGCACGAGAACCGCTGAAGACGTTCGCCCCGAACACTCTCGAGTTCCACCATGACAGTCACTTCTGGGGCATGCGGGCACCGGGCCGTCGCTACATGGTGCGGTCTGTGCTGTTCCGAGAGGTTGGCCATACCTCCTTATCGGCACCTAGTAAGCCCTTGCGGAGCGGATCTTGTGACCTCAGCCAAGGATAAAAGTCCTTCGCGAGGCCCTCAGCCATCTTCACTTTGCTTGTGTCCCTCGCCTAATTCGCGAATTCGGCCCCGGCATACACTCGATATGTGCGGTTACGAGCCGTTGACGGTAGCATTGACCCTGTGCTTTCCCTCGTTTTGCCGAACTAACTCGTCCAAGCTCGTCGGGTTACCGAAGCGTTGTTGGACAGGTCGATGGTCAAGGCGCATGGCTGCCTGCTGCGTAGAGCCTTTCTAAGGCCGCTGTAAGCCCCGTAGAGGCGAGAAAGGCGTTCGGAGATAGACAAACGAGACCCAGAGTGTTCAGAGGCTCTCCGTGGCGTGTAGCGGCCGACAGATCTCCAAAACGAGGCCAGGCGCCTCGTGTGCACGGGAACAACAAGTGCGACAAGGCCTGATAGTTGGTGCTTTTATGTGGGACCGACGAAAACGGCAGAGGAGGAGATGGGGTTATGCCACGCACAGACCATCTGCTCTAGACCCGCAGGATCTCCGCGGCAGCGTCGGCCCAATGGCCTCGTAACCCGACCCCCGTTGTCGCGGCGACAGCTTCAGCGCTTACGGGCCTCTGATCGAGCAAGCGAAGTATGGCCGTGGGGCTGACCAACTCGTTGCTGTCCAACCCGGCCTCGAGCGCTGCCTCGTCGATAACCCTGGCAAGGGCTCTAGCCCGCTCACCAATCGCGCCGGGTGCGAACGTCAAACAGTGGGCACACACGCCGAGCCGGCGCGCCGCTATTCCCTTCAAGGGCTGTGCGCACTGGGCACACTCGGGCCCCGAGACCGATGTCGCGAGGACGCGCAGCCCCTTTTCGTTGTCTTGGCGTTTAGGCGCCGCGGCGCCACTAAGGAGGCTCAGGTAGGCACTGGGACGGTTGGTCCAACCGCGTCCGTTCAATGTCGCCCAGGTCAGGTGCAGCTCGGCTCGGGCTCGGGTCACCCCGACGTGTAGGAGCCGCTCCTCCTCAGCCAATTCGGCGTCGGTCTCGGCGTATACCGAGGGCATGGTGCCTTCGCTCATGCCCACCAGGAACACAACGTCCCACTCCAGCCCCTTGGCCTTGTGCAATGTGGACAGGGACACGCCTCCCACCTTGGGGCCGTGCGTACGTCGGGCCAGCCCGTTGATCTCGGCCAACAGGGTGACGGCGTCTGCGCTGGCACCAGCCCGCTGTGCCTCAACCAGCTCCAAAAGGGCCTCCAGTGACTCCCAACGAGCACGCGCTGCCCCCAGGCCTTCAGGAGCGTGTTCTCGATTGAACCCTGAACGGGCGAGGACCCCTTTCAGGAGCTCCAAGCCGTTGCTGTCCCGCTGAGCGCGCGCTGCTTGGCCGAACGGGACCAGCACGGCACGCACCTCCTCTCGTTCAAAGAAGGTGCTGTCATCCGCGATGACGGTGGCGATCCCGGCCTGGGCGAAGGCAGCCTCGAAGCGAGCCTGTGTAGCGTTGAAGCGGTACAGGACAGCGATCTCGGAAGTGGGTGTCCCTGCTCTCAGCGCCCGGCGGACCTCCTTGGCCACCCATGCCGCCTCGACCTGGTCGTCATCGAGCTGAGTGACCCTGGGTTGAGAGCCACGTGGGCGGGTCGCCACCAGCGCCTTGACCCGGCCCGCCGTTGCCACCCGGTTGGCCCACCCCAGGATCTGAGGTGTGGACCGGTAGTTGCGGGTCAGGTCGAACACCTTCGAGTCTGGGTACCGGACGGTGAAGCCCGTCAGGTAGCTCGGCTCCGCTCCTTTCCACCCGTAGATGGCTTGGCGGGGATCACCGACGACGCAGATGTCTCGACCACCCGCGAGGATGGCGTCGAGAAGACGCTGCTGAGCAGGGTCGGTGTCCTGGTACTCGTCCACAGTGACGTGGGCCCAGCGATGTCGGACGGCGTCGGCAACGACTGCTTCCTTTTCGATGAGGTCGGCCGCTACCTCCAACAGGTCGGCAAAGTCCGCCTTGCCCTTTCCTGCCTTCTTCTCATCGAACGTGTTCCAGCACAGGATGACCTTCTCCGCGTCGACGCCACTATGGCGGCCAGCCAACAAAGATGCACTGGGGTAGTCCTCAGGGGCGACCAAACGACTGCGTGCCCAGCCCACCTCGTCGAGGACATCACGTACTTCGGCTACCTCAGGCTCGTGCCCGCCAAAGGCCCTGAGCGTGTCCCACCAGAGGCGCCATTCTTCCTTGTCGGAAAGGACAATCGGCGTAGACCCCGGCCTACCCGTCAGCCTCCAAAACTCCCTCGCAACCCTCAATCCAGCCGAGTGGAACGTACGGGCATCGACGGCATTCGCTCCTAGTCGCCCAAGGCGCTCCCCTAGCTCGGCCGCCGCCTTGCGGGAGTGGGTCACCGCTAATGCCCGGTGGGGATCGACCTGCCGGGTGGCTATTCCATGTGCCAGCCGGTGGGTCACGGTCAGCGTCTTCCCGGTCCCTGCGCCAGCGATGATGCACACTGGTCCCGTCACGGCCTCCGCCGCGGCTCGTTGCTCGTCGTCCAGGTCTTCGAGCTCCTTAGACATCGACGCGAAGTATCGCGCAAGGGTGTGACCACCTTGGTCTCGCACTTCGTGCCCCAGGCGAGCACGAACCATTGGCCACGTGGCTCCCATGGGCCGCAAGGGGCTCGTCGACGACACTTGCGCCAAGAAGGCGGTCGCCGAACTAACCCGCACCTGAATACTGCTGTCCACCTACGGCGCCGGCTCCCGGGGACCACTTGGGGCCGGCGCCATTGCCCGTCAGCGCTCAGTTATGCCGGTGGGTGCTCATCCAAAGCTGCCGGACCGTCGTCATCTAATTTTGCCGGCGACACCCGTGGACGACGCCAGGCTCGTACAGTAGCTCAGGAGATGCGGATCATCTTGATTGCTGGCAGTCCTCCGTGCGCCGTCGCGATGCACCTGTCTTTCACCGTCTTGCCACCCGAAAACCGAGCGGAGCCAGCACCGGTGACCCGTAGCTGGACAACATCGGTCCGCCCGGCGGCAAGGAACTTGTAGGTGGCCCCGGCCAGTACGACGGCCTGGTGGCCCTTGACCAAAATGACCGTGACGGTGCCCGAGCATGTACCGACCCGACATGACAGCTTGACCGGTAGGTGACCGTTCATCACCTTGGTCTCGGACGACACGATGCTTATCTGAGGGACCGGGACGCTCGTAGCCGAGGACGGGGGACGGGTCGTCGTCGTAGGGGCTGACGTGGGGGTTGTGGTCGCAACGGTGGTCGTGGTCGTGGATGGCGGTGTTATGGCGATGGGCGGGACTGCAGGAGGCCCCGGCGCTACCGGCGCGAGCTCAGGGGTGGCGCTGGCCTCGGTCGATGGAGCGCCCTCGCCGGCCGAGTTGATGGCCGTCACCTCGAAGTAGTAGCTCTGCCCATTAGACAGGCCGGTGACCAGATAATTGGTACCCGCAACGGGCGTCGCGGCGTTGATCGGAGTACCCGGTTCATGCCCCGGTGCGGTGCCCTCGTACACGTTGTAGCCGGTGACCGAGGACGTACCTGCGCCCGTGGGCGCGACCCACGACAGAGAAACCTCGGCGTTGCCCGCCTGCGCCGTCAGCGCCGTGGGGGAGACTGTGCCCAAGTCGGGCAAGGCCGAGCTCACCCCGCTGAGAGACGGGTCGTGGTGGAACATGGGCCACGACCCAGCGCCGACTGCGAGAGCTCCGTTCGAGCCCGGGATCTCGTAATGCTGGACCACGCCGACGTTGTCGCCGTTGTAGCCGGCGATGGTGATCCCCACCGTGCCGTTGGGGTCCTCGGTGACGAGCGGTGAGTTCTGGAACCCGAGGCGCGGGCCGAGCACTGTGACCTCGGACCCGCTCCGGCCGTCCAGGACCTCCACGCCGTGGACGGTCGGCACCAGGAGATCCTGGTAACCTCTGCCGCTGAGGTCGGCGGCCACCACCGAACCGATGATCCGGCTCACGGCCGGTACCTCCCAGACTGTGCTCCCGTTTGCCCCGTCCAGCACCCAGACCGAACCCGTGAGCCGACCGGTCTCGGAGCCCTCGACCACGTCGAGCTGCCCATTGCCCTCGACATCGGCCAGGGCCGGGCTCGACGACGTGGGCCCGTCGAGGGTGTCTGACCAGACGAGGCCCAGGCGTGTTGTGAAGGCCTTTACAGTGTCAGTGTCGGTCGTGCCGGGGTAATAGGTGCCGGTACCGACGGCGATGCCCGTCGCGCCGTTAGCCAGGAAGCCCCCGACCGCAGGTGAGGAAACGACCTCCTGGTTGGTGTCGTAGTCGTAGATGAGCGCTCCCTGTGCGTCCAACACCCGCACATGGCCGCCATTGGAATAGCTCTGGCCCATGGCGGAGCCTGCAGTCGAGGCCCCGCCCACCACCAGTTCTTCCTGCCCGTTGCCATAGAGGTCGCCAGCGGCGGCGGTCGAAAAGACGCTATCGGCACTGAAGAACGGCCACCCCGTCAGGACAGACCCCGTGGTGGCGTCTAGGGCGTAGGACTCCTGGTCCAAGGAACCTGCGAAAACGTCAGTGCCATCTTGCAGATCGGCAACAGTGAGAGATGCTTGCACGCCGTAGGCCGGCCGGCTGTCGGTGGTCGGGTCCTGCACCGCCGTATGCCACAGTTGCTGGCCGCCCGGCTCGTAGGCCGCGTACCCTCCCACGTCGGGGTACTTCGCGTTCCCGGTGCCCACGAACACCGACTCCAGGCTGCTCCCGCCCAGGGCAGCCACCGAAGGAGCCGAGTCGATGGGCGTCCCTCCGTCATAGACCGGCCAACCCGCGACAGCCGTGCCGTCGGAGAGATGGTAGGCGTACAGGTACCCCGCCCGGTCCCCCACCACCACCGCCGGCCCTTCGCTGTCAAGGTTGGCGACTACGGGCGATGACTCAGCGATGGGCGCCTTGTGGTCCTGAGCCAGTGACCCGTACGACCAACAGAGAACGAAGCTCGTCGCGGTCAAGGTCATCGGCGGGGGCGTATTGCTGCCAACCCCGCATTTAGCCGTACCCGGGGTCGCCGATACGGCGGCCAGGGCTCGGGGCGCCGACAGCACGCCAGCGAGCTCCCAGCACGTAAACGGCATGACCAAGGCGATTGCAATGACGCGACCATGACGGCACAGCCTCGCGCCACACGCAGGTCGCTTCGGGTTGCGCGGGGGCGACGGCTTGGCCCTTCTGCGCTGGCTCATCGGTCTCGTGGGAGGAACGGCCGTAAAGGACAGCCCGAGCGGACGAAAGTTTGGGCCGAGCCCCACTGACACTTACATCTTGCCCTGCTCATGAAGGACGTTCGTCGGACGCTAGGGAGCTGACCCCGCCGTCGCTGTCCGCCGAGTCGAGTGTCGGAGGGCGACTCGAAACTTTGCTGTACGCCCCGTTGTCGTGGATAGCGGCTGGTCAGAGCTTTGCCAAGCCGCTTGACCGGAGTTTCAGAAGGGCGCTTATTGCTGTGCCAGGTCATCGTGGCGCCCCAGCCCGACCCTCAGCGCGATGGATGCCTTTTCGCCGGTGAGGTCGCCGGCGTAGAGTACCGGCGACCGGCTTGCCGGGTCGCGCTCGACATCACGGCAACGGCTGGCGAGGACCACCGGCACGCTGCCACCCACGAGCCGTTCGATCACGGGATGGTACGAGCTCGGTACATGGGCGGCCCCGGTGCCTTCCAAGAGTATCGCCCCGCGGTTAAGGAGGCTGCAATGGGCACCGCCGAAAAGGGCGAAGAGTGTGTCGAGCCCCCCACGTCCGGCCCCAGGGTGATGGCGGGCACAGAGGAGGTCACCTATGAGGGTGCCCCAGATGATGGTGCCTTAGATGATTATGCCTTAGACATTGCCGCTGTCTGCTGTTTGGTTGCCGCCCATCTCGCCCAGGTTTGGGGCGCGGTAGCGCCTTAGCCAGCTGAGGACCGCCCGCGCCTTATCCAGAGGTTCAGGCCGGAGCGGCGAACCCCCGCCCTGTACGGCGGATTAACACGGTGTCGCCGACCGGTCGATAAGCACTTGTCAGCCGCGTGAGGGTAACCACTCAGGCGCGGCGCGCATACCACTGTCGACAACCGAGGCCCCTGGTGCCAACCAAGCAATGCCGCAGCAAGCCCAGCACGGCAGGTTCGGTACCGGCTGTACCTGCCCTGGCTGTACCTGCACTGGCCGCACCACTGCCGGTCGCACCAGCGCCTCTGGTCTCGTCTCCCGAGGCCGTCGCCGGCCCGGCACCACTTGAAGTCGCGTATGCGCAGGGTACTGGGCACCGCAGTGCCCATGGCGTGACACATCAGGAAGTAAGCTCATTTTGCCATTCAGGGCCGCTTGGCCATTTTCGCGCCTGGCGCCAAGAGCGGGGTGGACACCGGGCCCGCGAGGGTGGCTTTTCGCTCATCGAAGTACTCATCGCCATGACCCTGCTGGCCATAGCCTTGCCGCCGGCCTGCTCATATGCGGTAACCGCACTGAACCAGGTGGCCCAGGGACGACAAGAAAAGGCGGCCGTGGCGCTGGTTGATGCCCGGCTACAGATGGCTAGCAGTCAGCCTCCGGCCAGCTTGACCAGCTACCAACCGTGCCCAACCGTGGGCGCCCCAGCTACGTGCCACCCTCTCGTAGGACCTACGTACTACCAGATCGTGACCTCGACTGTGGTCAACACCCTGGCCGACGGGGCCGCGGCCGAGTGGTTCCAGGTCCGGGTCACCTGGGACCCGGTCAGCGCCGCCGCCCGGAGCATCGTGGACGAGGAGGAGCTGTGCACCTCAACCACCTGCTGAGAGCGGGCTGTTCCTTGCGTGGGCAACCTTCGGCCGTGACATCGTCGAACATGGCGCCGGCAGGTACAGACCCGTCGCGCCGGGCCCTTTGTCCGCCAGGCACGGCCACCCCGCTCGCTATCGCCCACCCAGGGGCCGCCACCCAGAGCGGCGCACGCGACGGTGGCTTTACCCTGATCGAGCTCTCAATCGCCATGGCGATCTTCTCCCTGGTCCTGGTGGGCGTGTTCGGCATGATCAATACGATGGTCCACGCCCAGACCTCGGCCCAGGCCAGTGCCAGCATTTCCGATACGGCCGGGCTGACCCAGCAGCAGCTCGACATGTCCGTCCGCCAAGGGGCCCTCTATTCGGTGTACACAACGGCAGGGACCTGGGTGGCGCCCTCGACATGCGGCAGTGCCTGTGCCGCCTCCGCCTTCATCGTGCTCAACCAGAGCGACGGCGCCGGCGACCAGGTCTGCGTCGAATGGGAGATAACCACCAACCCGTCTGCCCTGGGCCGTTTGTCCTGGGCCCCGGGAGCCCTTCGCCCGACAGCTAACCCGGTCATCGTGGCAGACCTGAGTTCTGGGTCCTTCAGTGTCACAACCCCCAGCGGCGGGCTGTCCGCCGTGACCTACACAGTCGCTATTGCCGGCCCACCCTCGAAGGGGACGACGGTCCCGGCGCTGAACCTCACCGATACCGTGGTCGCACCTAACAGGACCACAGGGACATGTTGAGCCGCTCGTTACCCCTAGGTTCCGCCATGACCGGCCATAACCTCACCCGGCATTGGATGCCCAGCCGCCCCGTACCCGCCCTAGCCAAGACCGGCCGCAGCACTGGGCCGGGCACAGCCTCGGCTGATGAGCGGGGCATAGCTCTCATAACCGCCATGCTGGCCATCTTCATAAGCCTCATCGTGATCGCCGGGCTATTCAACGTCGCAAACGGTTCCATCACCACCACTGGCCAGGCACGCAAGCAGCAGCAGGCCATTGATGTGGCCTCTTCGGGGCTGACTTCGGTGTTGGCCGAGGTAAAGAACTTCGTCGCTGTCAATGGCAGCCTCCCCAGCCAGGCCCAGCTCGGGTGGTCTGTCACCCCGCCGCCCGTGGGTGGCACGGCCGACCCTGCCTCCATCGTGGCACCGGTGGGAGCCGTCGCCAGCACCAACCCATTGGCCATCCCACCGACCAGCCAACTCGTCTACTACGCCTCCAACCCTCCCACGGCCGCCACCGCCCTCGGCACCAGCCCGAGTGCCGCGGCTCACTCGGCGCTGTTGACGGTGGTCGGGACGTCGGCCCCAGCCAATGTGCTAGGCAACCAGTCCGAACAGGAGCTCCTTTCGGTTGGGGCCGGGACCACGGCCTCCATGGGTGACGCCATCTTCGGGAATGCGGGCCTGACGTTTCAAAACGGCAGCGTCTCGATTGGCGGGCCCAATCCCGAGATGTACACCAACGATTCCACCAATTCTGGGGCCCTGCCCTGTTCCAACGGCATCAATATCACCGGCAACGTCGTCGTCCCGACTGCCCCAGCCACTGGTTCGACCTGGTCCATCACCAACCAGTGCCAGATCACCGGCAACCTGTACAGTGCTTGGCCCCTGTCCTTCTCGGCCAGCAGCTGGCTGGTGAGCGGCACCGTGTACGGCACTTCGACCGCCGTCGTCAACAACTCTGTGAACCAACGTTCCGGCAACCTTGACATCGGCGGCGCGGGCACCTTCAGCGGGGGCTCAACGCAATGCAGCAGCGTCTTTTCGGGCACCTGCACCCAAAATGACCCCACCGTGAAGGCAACCGTCTCGGCCATGGCCCAGGCGTTCCCGGAGCTGACATGGAACGGTTTGGCCCCCACGGGTTGGGGATCGGTATCGGCCACCAGTTGCCCGCAAGCCCTGAACGACATCCAGACGTACTCCAACTTTCCCGTCACCGGGTCACAGGGCTGGATCGTGAGCGTGACGGGTTGCTCTGACCTCGACTTCAACGGGGCCGGCTCGGGTTTCAACGGTACCAGCTACGCCCTGAGCAACAACCTCATGATCCTGACCACTGGTTCGATCACCTTCGAGAACCCCAACGGCAACCAGATAACCGGTGCTCACAACCTCTATTACGTGGTCCCCTACTCGGTGAACGGGACAGCCACTTCCTGCCCGGCCGGCAGCATCACCGTGAGCGGCGCCCCCACCTTTTCCGGGCCCACGGTGGCCTTTTACACCCCTTGCAACTTCACGGCCCAGAGCAGCCAGCTCAGCCTGACAGGGGCAATATACGCGGGCGGGACAGCGTCTTTCCTCATTGCACCGGCTCTGGTGGAAACGACGGTGGCCATGCCGCTGACCAACGCGGCCGCCACCGGTTCCACCCTCAGTGCCGTCTGGCAACGCCAGTCGAGCTGAGCAATGAGCTCTGCCAGGGCCCCCAACGCCGACGCTGTCACATATTTGGCGTCGGTACGGCAGTTCGCGGTCCTGATCGAGGCATTGGCGAGCTACGAAGTGCTCCGGTGGAGCGCTTGCTAGGAGATCTACCAGCCCGAGTGGTGTATTTGGTCGCGCAGACGTTCGTTCGCGTGCCCAGTCCCGCTTGGAACGTCAAGCATCCCGTCCATATGTGAGCGCGTATTCCCTATGGTCCGGGGCCGAGACCGTAGTCCCGTCGCCGTTGGCCGAGTCGAGTTTGGTGTTTCAGGGTCGCCCATATGAGAGCGCGACATGTACTCGAGGTCGGCCAACACCTCTCTTGCTAGTTCGGCCAAGGCCTCTCGTGTCGCCCTTAGGTTCACGGGCAGATCGGTGGCGGACATCGGATTATCCTTTCAGTTGAGCCCTGAATCGGTTCGTTTGAGGACTGGGCCCAGCTCCCTGCGCGAGGTCCGAGCGCGAAAGAGCAGGGCAACTAGGGCACTTCGCGCGCTCCAGCACCCCGCGTGCCTTTGGGTTACGCTGCTAAAGCCCCCTCGCCTGGTATAACCCATCGCGCTCTTCCTAGCGCAACGAGGGAAGGAGAAACAGGCAACTTCGAGTGGCTATCTTCGTCAGGTCCGTACCATCATTGACTCCTTCGATAAGGTCGCAGACGAATCGATACTTGTGACATTTATAAGATGAGCCGGACGGTGAAGCGTGAACCAGCGCCCACTTGGTGCCCCAAATGGGACCTAGTGCTCGTCTGCTCGTTGGGTAACCCGACTGCCGTGCCACACTCGCGGTTTAGGCTCGTAGCTTTGCGTACCAGGATTTCCCCTGGGCTGCCTTTATCGCTGAGCGGGCCACCCCTAGACGGCGAGCTCACTCTCCCAATCGGGCCCCGTCCGCCAAAGGTTGATGAAGAAATGACCGAGATCCCGCCCCGGGCGCGAACTGGCTGGCAGACAGGCGTGGCGTGTCGAAAGTCCTGCATGGACGGCACTTCCTCATTGAGAGAAGATGCCGCCGGAAGTGCGAACTCCGAAGTCGGTGAAAGTGTCGGTCCTGGCTTGGCCAGACGAACAGATCAACACCACTCCACATCCTAGCGTTCGAATATAGCGCCAGCATTGGGTCGACCACGCCGACGTTCCGTTCGAACAAAGCGTCGCAGTCCTTGCCGGTCGTCACAGTTTCGGTGGCTACGAGCGACTCGGGCCGACCCGAGGGTCACGCCGGGGTTGTAGTGCCAATGAGGGTTGCAAGGCCCCGGCGGACATCGGCAAGGACGACATAGCGCTCGCCCTGGTGGGCAAGCGCGGCGGTGACTTGGTTGGTATCGCCAGCTGGGCGACGCACTACTTGGTCGAGTAGGCCGCCAACGCGCTTGATATTTCAACTCCGTCCACGCTGCGACCGGTGCACTGGAGTCGTCGCCGCCTCGGGTCGGTCCAAGCGAAGCCGGTCCTCGGCGCCGCTCACCGCGCCACCACCCTCCCTGCCAGCGGACCTCACGGCTCCGGCCAGCTCCAGCTCGGCGGCCGGCGAGCGGGGGAGGCCCTGAGCCCGAGCCATTTCCGGAACGCGGCGCGCAGCCAAGCCGCCACCGTCCCGGGCTCGAAGCGGACGTCGGCGAGCAACACCACACCAGGACGGCCTCCCCGGCCCGACGCCGAGTCAGCCCCCCGAGACGAACGCCTGTGCGGCGACCAAGGCCTCTCGGAGCCGACCTTCTCGGATGACGTCGGCAGGGGCTTCATCGTCGAGCTGTGGGTTCATGCCGATCAACCACGCGCGGGCAACGTGGGGGCTGTCGACTGTCAGCAGGAGCTGGAGTACCTGGTAGGTAGCCCTCAGCCGCCGCTCGGCCTCCAAACGCGGCACCTGAGTGCCCCGGGCCCATTGCCCGACACCCTTCGGGTCTCGGACTGAGGTCATGTAAGCCACCAACTTCTGCCCGAGGACCTCCTGGAGGCAGCCTTCGGCAGTAGCTACATATCGCTACAATGTAGCCATGCCCGTTCAGTCGATCCGCTTCACCCATCCTGACGTCCACCGGCGCTTGCGCGACGCGGCTGCGCGGAAGGGCACGTCCGCTTCGGCACTCGCGGAACTGCTCATCGACGAGGGACTGCGTACTGAGTCCCACCCGCTGATCGTTTTCCGGGACGGGCCATCTGGCCGGCGCGCGGCGCTTGTGAACGGGCCCGACGTCTGGGAGGTGGTAAGTGCCGTCGTCGATAGCGACATCCCGCCGGGGCAAAGAGAAGAACGGGTCGCCGATTTGCTCGACCTGTCGGTCGCCCAGGTCCGAGCCGCAATGGCGTACTACGCAGAGTTCACCGTTGAGGTCGACGGTCGCATCGCCCTCAACCGAGAAGAAGCCGACCGGCGCCTGGCACTATGGGAGCGTCAACAGCGCCTTTTGGCGCAATGAAGCTCCTACTCGACGAGCACCACTCGCCAAGGATTGCCGCGGAGCTCGCCAAGGCCGGTCTCGACGTGGTCGCCGCCAGTTCTCGAGAACGGTCGGGCAACATTAGCGACGAAGATCTCTTGGCCCTTGCCGCGTCGGAAGGACGGGCCGTCGTCACCGAGAACATCGCCGATTTCTGCTTATTGGGCACTCGCTGGACAACTGAAGGACGCTCCCACGCCGGGATTGTCCTGACACACCCTAGAAAGTTCAACCGGGCGCGGTCGAGCTACCCCGGGTCGCTCATTGCGGCTCTAAAGAACTTCCTGGAAGAACCTCCGCCGTTGGGCGAGTCCTGGGTCTGGTGGCTATGACCGGACGTGCCCGAGCTCCGGTTGCAGGATAACCACGACCGAACAGGGTCTTTGTCTTGTTAGCTTTCCGCACCTGACCCTGATTTTTCTTGTTTGTGGAGGTGACCGGACTTGTACTGGCGACTTCCACGATGGAACGTCGCGCCCTTAGCACCTCATGCCAGAACATGTCGGCCCTGTCGCCCCCCGTTTGTCCGGCTGGCATCGGCTGGAACTGGAGCAGCGAGCCGTGCCGCTCGTGGGTGCGATGTTAGAAGAAGCTCACCCAACCCCTCGGCAGTGGCAGGATGGCCCTATGCGCATTGCTTCTTGCGTTAGGCATCCCAGATATTGACCGCTGTCCCGATCTACTATGACTACCGACAAGTGCTCGCATCTCCACTTGACCTGGCTGTCTGGATAAAGCAGACGCTGGATGTCCTCGAGTTGGGCCCATTAGTCGAGGGCCCTGAGTGGGAAAGGCAGCTGCACGAGTTGCGCCTCACCGCTGTCTGGCCCGACTACATCTTGGATTTTGATCGGCCTGAAGTCAATGGCCCTTTGTGGCGAAAGGAAGCGCTCACGACGCTGGTCAAGGCTGCTCCCCACCGGAGCCCGAGCATCATTCGTGGTGCTAGCTCTATGCCGAGCCCTTCTCGCGTCAGCCCGAAGGTTGCTGGCACTGCTCCGCTCCTTTCCGTTCGATTTCAGGTCACCATTGTCCGTTCCGACAATAACGAGGCCGAGAGCGGTGCGTCAGCGCCACGACGACTAGCCGGTACCAGGTTTCCGCTCAGGGACAACCCGAAATCAAGGAGCTGGCTGCACCCGCCGATACAAGTCCTGATGGCCAGAAGGACCACTGTAGCCAACCGAGAGCACCTCACCCCTTTGACCGGGCAGAGCAGCGCGGCGGTGGACGTTGGCGCGCCTCGAAGGGCCACCGGAGTGCGCGATAGTGAAGCCCGCCTCCAGGCTCTCCTTTCCTCACTCGATGACCTTGTGTTCGAGCTCGACGAGGACGGCACTTACCTCGGGATCTGGACCGGCGACGACACCCTGCTGGCCGCGCCCCGGAGCGAGCTGCTCGGCCGAACAGTTCGCGAGCTCCTCGGCGACGAGGTCGGCCTGCGCCTGACCTCGATCATCGGCCATGTTCTCGAGACGGGTTGCTCGGAGACTTATGAGTACAGCCTAAAGGTGCCGGCGGGCACGCGGTGGTTCCAGGGCAGGATCACTCCTATCGCTGCTTCGCAGAGCCTTCCGAGGAGTGCCTGTCTCTTGGTCCGGGACATTACGCTGCAGAAGCTCGCTGAGCTGGCTCGCGACCGAGCCGAAGCGCAGCTCCGGCACCAGGCCCTTTACGACGGCCTCACCGGGGTGGCCAACCGGCTGGCGCTCATGGACCGCCTGTCCCAAGCCCTGGCAGCCCTGGACCGCAACCATGGCCGTGTCGGGTTGTTCTTCGTCGACCTCGACAACTTCAAGGCCATCAACGACTCGTTCGGCCACGACGCCGGTGACGCGGTGCTGGCCGAGGTGGGCCGGCGCCTGTCCCGGATCTCGCGGCGCAGTGACACGGTGGCCCGCGTCGGGGGGGACGAGTTCGTTTTGCTGCACTCCAACTTGCGTGCCGAGGCCGACGCACGCCTGATCGCCAGTAGAGCGGTGCGAGCTATCGGCGAGCGCTTCGTGTGGGAGGGCGCCGACCTCACCGTCACCGCCAGTATCGGCGCCGTCGTCACGGCCGACCCGTTGGCCCGCCCGGGCGTGCTCCTGCGGCAGGCCGACATCGCCTTGTACGAGGCCAAAGGCGCCGGCCGCGCTTGCTTCCGCATCTTTGACGCCGACCGGCACGCCGGCGTCGCCACCAACCACAATTTCGACTTCGACTTGCGCAGGGCCATCACCGACAACGAGCTCTTCCTCCTCTACCAGCCTTTGTTCGCACTGGGAGCCCGATCGCTGCGGGGCGTTGAGGCGCTCGTCCGCTGGCGCCACCCCGAACGCGGGGTCGTCCTGCCGGGCGACTTCATCCCGATGGCCGAAACGTGCGGGCTAATAGGCGCCATCGACACTTTCGTGCTGGACGAGGCATGCCGGCAATTGGCGCAGTGGACGGGCGAGGGGGGTTACCCAGCGGACTTCATCGTCTCGGTGAACGTGTCAGGGCAGCAACTTTCGGACCTGACGCTGGTCGACCGCATCGCCTCCACCATCAACAAACACCGTATCGTGCCGTCCCAGCTCTGCCTGGAGATCACCGAGACGGCAATCATTGGTGAGCTCGGCGACGCGGCTACGACCTTGGCGGCGCTGTCCGAGCTCGGGGTGCTCCTCGCCCTGGACGACTTCGGGACCGGGTACTCGACGCTCGCCCACCTGCAGCGCCTGAACGTGAACGTCTTGAAGATCGACCGCAGCTTCGTCGAGCAGATAACCGGCAACGACCGGGGCCGTAAGATCATTAATGCCATCATCGCCATGGCCCACGCCCTTGGGATGTCGGTCGTCGGCGAGGGCATCGAGACGGACCGCCAACTCGGGGAGCTTACGGCGCTCGGATGCGACGAGGGCCAGGGGTTCTTTTTGGCTCGGCCTGTCCCACCCGACCAGGTGGCCTCGTTCTCCCGCGGGACCGGTGACGCCGCTCGTCACGGCGCAGTGGCCGCCACGGCGGCTCTCAACGCCGGGTACCGCTCTCCCGAGTTCTACTTGGAGCACCATAAAGACCTTAGAGCGCACTCTGGAGCCGTGGCTTAGGGTTGACTCAACAATAACTACCTGACTTCGCGTGAGTTCGGGCGAACTGCACATTTCCACTAAAGTATGGAAACGGTGTACAGCAGCGAGCATGATGCCAGCAGTCGAGGCTGTTTGGCGGCACTTACTGGTGGGCGCCCGGGACGGACGCCGGCGGTGGCCGTCGCTCAGCGCCCTGGCCGCTGAGCTGGGCGCTCCGATCTCGACCGGAAGTCGTCCTCGGCGGTTTCGGGGCCGTGGTCGCCCATCTGAAAGCTTCTTTGCGCTTGCCGACTATGTCAACAGGCACAGGGTCGTGGGCAGTTTCGGGTTCAGGCGCGGCGGCCCCGACGAGGGCAACGTGGCGACCAGTGGTGTCGAGTACTCCGTCCCCACGCCGCTAGGCAGTGGTTACACGGCGACAGTCGAGTACAGCGTCACTCCCTTTGGTCATGGCGACAACCTGCTCCTCGTTGACACCGAGGCGTCATGGGTGACAAAACGCCTGCCAGTGGAGACTGTGCCGGAAAGTTACGTAGGCCAGCTCACCGCGTTCAGGAGCCTGTCGTACGCGCAGCTCAGTACGGGCCCGTTCGCCAGGCCCGTCCGTACCCAACTGAGCGGAGCTGATGCCCGACGCCTCGTGGGAGCGCTCAATTCTCTTCCCCCTGCCCCGGACTTCTTCTGCATGGAGGGTGTCGAGCTCTACTCCATATCTCTCCACCCGCTCGGCCACGACCGGCCCGCCTACCTACTCCAGGCGCAGTCGTGCGGTTACGACCTGTTCGTTTCGGTGAACGGGACGCCGCTACCACCGTTGTGGGGTGGCTCTTGCAGGTTCGTCAAACTGCTGCTCGCACTCGTGCCAAGCAGGGCGGCCGGCACCCGGGAATGGGCTGCCAACTGCACCGAGGCACCGATGACCGTGACGACCAACCCTATGTAGCGAGCTGGCAAAGGCAGGCGCCCTTCTGCACGTACTCGTGCGTCGAGCGCGCTTCGCCACCGGCCTTATCGCAGGCGCGCCGTCGGGCCCCAATCCCTCCCTTGGGCCTCGTAATGTTCCTGTCCCGGGCACCGGGGGCACAGGTCCGGTCCCGGCGACGATTGGAATTCTGTCGCGGGCTTCGGCCCGGGTCGGCGAGCGCAACACCGTCGATCTGCTCGGATTCCCCTTGAAGAACAAGGGCCTTCGGGCAGCGCATAAAGAACTT
>PMWT01000160.1 GCA_003166025.1 Acidimicrobiaceae bacterium
TTCGCAGCTTCTTGTCATTTCCAGTGACGACGTCTATAGAAACGACGGCGGAGCTATGCGAGCACGGTGTTTTGAGCGAGTCGGTATGGTTGTTGGTCGTTGGGGTAGTCATATTGAGCTCCTGGAACTACAAATGGGGCCGTTTGCGGCTGAGTTTTTGACCGTGTGACTGGGGGTTGAGACCGCGAAAGGGCCTCGCGGACGGTGGCCTGGCGGGGTGCCACCGGGCAAACCTGTGGTCCCGGCGAGCGGGCCGCAGGCTTAGGACGAGGCCATGCGTCCGCTCAGGACCGACGTGGCCGCCGTCGACGCTGCGGAGGAGAACAGTTCGGTCATTGACGTCACGCCGTCGACCTTGGTGGCAGCCGAACCCATCGCGGGATGGGGCCCATAGTCGGCAAGTATGTTCCGACGGTGGTCCCAGCAACCCAGGGCCGAACTATTATTGCAGTCCAGGTTTGGAGAGCCAACGCCGTCGTCGTACATCCAGTCGAAATCTGCCAGTAGAGCGGATGTCTCGCCTCCGGCCCAGTTGGAGCCCCAGGCCGTGCCAAGCGGCCCGACGGGGTCACTATTGGAACTTGCGCCCGCCTGTGCCCTTGCGTCAAGACGTAGGGACAACCCGGTGAAACCTGGCAATGACCTGTCCACTCTTTCGAGGTTAGATAGTACGAGCAGCTGCTGGCTGACGTTGATGGCGTCGTAATCGGGGGGCAGCACAAGCGGGACGATGCCCTCGGCACTGCGTGCTTGGTCGATAGCTCGCACGACGGCTTTCTGGCACCGCAAGTCGGCCCCACCGGTGCAGCCAAGTCTCATAGCCTGAGTGGCGGGGACGTTAGACGGCGGGTCAGCCAAGGCCATGTTGGTAGCTTGCGCTTGCACGGGCGGCGCCAACCAGCAAAGGGCACTTGCGCCAGCGACCGCCGCGAGCACTCCCCACCTACTTCTGTGCTGCACTACTCGAAAACCCATAACGTTGGCGCTTCCTCCGGCTTGCTTGTCGGGAACTGTCTCCTTTGCTATCGACCCCATACACCACGCCCTGTAGTCATGCCCCCACTTATAGTGGCGTACCCACCGATGGGCTTGTCTGGGTAGGGGCTGGCCGAACTCCCTTTCGCACGACGATCTAAGGTGCGGGCAAGGCCGCAAGCTCCACTCGCGTATGCCCCACCAGTTCCCGCGCCGCCAATGGACGAAAAGAGGTCTCCCCTTCCCGAGCGGTCGGGCGGCCACGTAGAGTGTGCACCATTCAGCACTTTCAGTGTTCAAGCCCGGGCGGCAACCTGTCGAAAAGTAGGACAGAGGGGCGCGAAACATCGTCATCTCAGCAACTAGAGGTACCAGGGAGAAACGATGAGCACTGCCGTGTTGAGCTACCCGCCCGCTGCGCCAGTCGGCCTTTGCTCAACGGATATAGCGATCGCCCCCGACTCGGCCTCCAAGGACCTATCGCTTGCCATGGCCGCTCTCCAAAGACACCTAAACCTTGAAGTTGATTTCCGCGCCATCAACATTGCCGAGACGGAAAGCTCACGAGAACTCCTTGCGGCGTTGGCTAGGCTCCCTGAAACCTACTCGCCGGGCCTGGGTGGCTACGCCGTCGCCGGTCCTGCCAACGACGACCGTACTGAGGGCGAGCTACAGCGGGTGTGCCGCTATGCGATGATGTTAACGGCCGTTGTCGCGCCAGAGCACGCCGGTGATCCGCAGTTCGCGTATGGCTTTGTCCTGCACGACATCGGCAAACTGACGATGCCCGCCAGCCTTCTCATGAAGCTCGGCGACTACACCGACGCCGAGTGGGAGCTCATGAAGCAACACCCAGAGGCGGGCCGAGATGCTCTGAAGGACATCCCATTTCTCGCTGAAGCGTGCCACATTGTCCATGCCCATCACGAACGTTGGGACGGCAAGGGCTATCCGCTCGGGTTGAGCGGTGATGAGATCCCCCTTGGAGCCCGAATCCTACATCTCTGCGACGCCTTCAACGCCATAACCAAGGACCGCCTTCACCAGGAGGCGTCTTCGATCATCGACGCCCGGCGCGAAATCCACAGAAAGAGCGGAAGCCAGTTCTGGCCACGCGCCGTCGAAGGTTTCCTCTCCTTGTCCGACGACGAGCTTGAGGCCGTTGGAGGCATATACCGAGTCGAACCAAGCTAGCAAGTTCTCAGCTTCCGGTCGGACCTCGGATTCCAACGTCTTCCGGGGCCTTATCGCTGGCTTCGGCGAACCGCGACCAGAGCTAAGGTCGGCGCGAGTGATGTTCCTCGGGCTGGGCACGACTTGCGTTGCAGGTTTGAAGACCGCCAGGACTTGATGGGTAGACTGCCGGCCGAGCCCGCCAGCTAGGGGTCAGTTCAGACGTCTTGGTCGAAGTGGTGAACCGAAGCGAAGAACATTGCCGTCCGGATCTCGGTGTGACCCTTCTCGCTTACTGTAGTCGCAATCATTGGGACCAACGACGTTGAGACCGGCCCTCCGCCATTCGTCTGCAAGGACGTCAGCGTCGTCAACGTGCAAGTAGATCGACCCGATCGCTCTTGGCGACTCCCGGTCGGCTTGAGCCAGATGGATCACAAGGCGGTCTCGGTGCGCGAACGCGTATGTTGTGTTACGGCGCGAGGTCGTAAAGCCCAGCCGTTCGTAGTGGCTCACCGAATCGTCGATGTCCGCAACGGTGAAGATCGGCTCGACCCCTACGACCTTCCAGGTAGGCCTCATGCCCGGGGCGCCAGAGAGCTCGAGGTCAAGAAGCTATTCGGCCGTACCGAACGGCTAACCGGGATCGTGGCCGTAGAGTACCCCTTACCTCGACCGCGGTGCGGGGCTGAGTGATCGCCATCCGGCAGAGGGGTTGAAGTCGAGCTGCTTACGCACAACGTAGCCAGGCGCATTATTCAATCATGGCCCACAAATCGGCCGATGTGTCCGGTTTTCACGGGGAATAGCGCATACGCGTCGGCAACGGTTGGGGGAGGGCGCGCTCGATGGACTGCAGAATTCCCAAACCGCGCGAGGGGCCGTTGGCTGCTCCTTTGTGTTCGGCCTTCGCAGGCTATTGCAGAGGGGCTCACAGTCGTGCTCCCGTGACGGCTCGCCACCCGGCAGCTCTGGCCACCCTGCGCCACGGGGCCGAAGATGGGTCGGTGACCCTGGGCAGCCGGAGCGCCGGGGTGCGCCGGCCCCGGGTGAGGGCCGCCGGCGGATCGGGGAACTACACCCGTCCCCGCCTACGACTTGTTCAGCTCCACTGAGCGGCTGGGCAAGATGGCAATAGCCAAGATGCTGGCCAAAGTGTTCATCGCCGATGCTAAGCAGACCTGCACCCCTTCGTGCCGCCCGCAAAATGCATATCGCACCTTTGCTTGTCCTTGCTGGCCGGTGCCAAGTTGCACCCAACTGTAGTTGGTCATCACGTTGCCGTCTTGCACTTGGTGTAAACCGCACCGGAAGTCGGGCCTATGATGCAAATGTCCGGCGATGTACCTGTGACGACATCTCGGCCCCCTCCGCCGGGATGTCGGTGGGGTGCGCCCTATTGGCGATTAAATTAGCCCGCCTGTACGTCGCGCAGCAACGCCGGTCGGCTGCTCATTTTGCGAGCTTTGAGCCAATAGCAGCTGGGCCATGCTTTCCGACCCTCAGGGCCTCCCGCAGGGATAGCACATCACCCCTGCGAAAGCGCTGGTGGCCACCCGCAGTGCGTGAAGCCGTCAGGGTGCCGCCCGCTACCCAATTGTTGATGGTACGAGGGCTGACGGCGAAGAGGGCCGCTACCTGGTGGGTATGCAGGAGGTCGTCCGGATCGGCTAGAAGGCCGCTTTGGGGCCCGGTCCCTGGTCCGGCGGGAGTGACCTCCGGGTGTCGTAAAGTAGCTGGAAGACGACGCGACACTGTGGCCAGGAGCTCGCCCATGCAAGCGATTGTCTCGGGCGCCACCAAGGTGCTCACCGTGCCGAGGTGGGGCTGGGCGCGATAGCCCGCAATTATTACGCCTGTCAAAGCGCCCGAGCGATCATGGACTGGTGCCCCGACGACGCGGTGGATGCCTATACGGGGCAGGCCTGGGCAGAGCTCTGTCAGGGATGTTGTGCTGAGCTCCGTGGGCTTCGATAGTTGGGCTATGGCGCTCACCAGTCGTTGCCCGCTTAAGGAGGGAAGTGCAGGTGGTTCGGCGTTGCCGCCATCTATGGGGATGCTCCTTCGACCCGTTGCCTGAGCGCCAGTTATCTCCCACGCCGCGTGGCCAGGGGAGCCAAACAGTACAAGGTCGGCTGCGATCGCCTGCCCCACTAATTCGAGCAATGCAACGAGCGAGCTTGCGTCCAGCTCGGTTTGGGCCGTCGGAGCCGGGCGGGCTTCGGGAAGCGCCAGGACGCGCTGCCTGACGAGGGGGCGCGACTTCTGGAAGACGCGGGGCGATGGTGTTCGAATCGCGTCCTTGATGGCGCTGAGGGCCTCCGTGAGGTGGACGACCGTTCCGCCAGAATCCCACCAATTGTGCCGACAGAGCCCGCAGGCGTGCCTTCGCAGCTTCTTGTCATTTCCA
>PMWT01000012.1 GCA_003166025.1 Acidimicrobiaceae bacterium
TGGTCGGCCCCGTCCACGTCGTCGGGCACCGCCGGTTACACCACCGCGTCGACCGGCACCGTCTCGGCGGCCGGCCAGGTCGTAACGGTCTCGGGTGTCACCTTGACCTCCGGCTCTACCCTCACGGTCACCTACGGGGCCGGGGGCGGGGCCTCGTCGGCGCTGGCCCCCTCCAGCGCGGGGACGTCGACCTTTACCACCCAGGAGAAGTCAACTTCGTCGGGCACCCTCACCAACCTGGCCAGTTCGCCCACCGTGACGGTGTCCGGCCCCCCTGGGGTCACTTCGGTGACCCCCAACGCAGGGCCTCTCGCCGCCGGCACCAGCGTGACCGTCTCCGGCAACGGCTTCCTGGGTGCCACCGCCGTCGATTTTGGCAGTGTGCCAGCAACATCTTTCAGCGTCTATTCGAGCGGCACGTCCATTACGGCCACCGCCCCCGCGGAGCAAGCCGGTGTGGTCGACGTCACCGTCACCACGCCCGGGGGTACGTCCTCTACGTCGCCCGCCGACCAGTACACCTACACCCCGGCGCCGGCCATAAGCGGACTGGTCGCCAGCCCTCCCGGCCTGCTGCCGGCCGGCGGCCAGGCCACCGTGTCGGCCAGCGTCACCAACGGTTCGGAGTGCACCTGGTCTATCAGCCCAGCAGTGGCGGGTTACCCGAGCAACGGGGCGTGCTCGTCGCCGGACACCACCAACCCCGCTCTTCCGGCCAATACGTCTTCCAGTACCGAGTTCTATACGGTGACCCTTAGCGCCACCGGCCCTGGTGGCCAGTCGAGCGCTAGTACCGATGTCAGCGTGGGGGCCACCGCGCTGGAAACGGCTGCTACCCAGACAGTCAACATCGACCCGGGTGCCGTCACGACCTATGCCGGGTCGGGGACCTCGGGCTTCGTGAACGGGCAGGGCACCCAGGCCAGTTTCGAACGCCCCGTTGCCGATGTCGTAGTGGCGGGCGTGCTCTACGTTGACGACGTCTATGGGATACGGGAAGTCAACCTCTCCACCGGCCAGGTGAGCACCTTGTCGGGCCAATACCCGAGCTGGGGGTGCACGAACAGCACCAACCCAAATCGGGTGACGATGGACGAATCCGGTCTGGCCACCGACGGGGTGAACCTGTACTCCCTGTGCGCTTCTTCGAACGGCTACTTGCTGCGCAGCACCAGTATTGCCAGCGGGGCCACTTCGACCGTCGCCAATGTCGGCTTTCTGTACGGACAATTGACCGTTGGGTCCGATGGGGCCGCTTATATCACCGATGGTGGTAGGGACTCGGGGGTGACCAGGGTCGACCTGAGCACGGGGGCCGTCACCCAGTACCTCCCGAGCACTGCGTTCTCCGGCCAGTGCACGTTCGGGATCGCGGCCGACGCCAACGACCTGTGGATAGCCTCCGCTGGCTATTGGAACGGGGAAGATGAGAACTGTAACGGTGGTCCCTACAGCCTGTACGAGGTCCCCGTGGGCGAACAGGGCACGACCCCTGTCTTGGTGAGCACCTATAGCGCCGAGATGGGAGAGCAGACCTTGCTCTCGGCCGGCAGCTACCTCTACGCAGACGCTGGTGCCGTGGGAGGGACGGCGAACGTAGACGTGGCCCGGATCTCAAAGACCAACGGGTCAATGGTGGTTATGGCCGGCTCGGGCGCCCAAGGCCACCAAGACGGTACGGGGCTCAACGCCTGGTTCGGCTCGGTCGCCGGCATAGCCTCAGACGGGACCAACCTTTGGGTGGGGGACTGGCAGGACTACGACGTGCGCGAGGTCGTAGCCGGTACGCCGCTGCCCGTCGGCATCTTGCCCAGCGCCACCCAGACCGTTTCCATTGACCCCGGACAGGTGACCACCTTCGCCGGCTCGGGGACCTCGGGGCACGTCGACGGTAACGGCACCAGTGCCAGCTTCAGCGACCCCGAGTCTGATGTCGTGGTCGGCGGCTACCTGTACGTAGACGATTACAACACCATTCGCAAGGTCAACCTGACCACCGGAGCGGTCTCCACGTTGGCCGGCCAGGCCTCCACTACGGGCTGCACAGATAGCACCAACCCAGCGCAAGTGACGATGCAGGACAGCGGCCTGGCCTCGGACGGGGTGTCCTTGTACTCACTGTGTTACAACTACGGTTACTACCTTCGGCGGACCGACATCGCCACTGGGGCCACCTCGACGGTGGCTTACGTGAACTCAGTGAACTACGGACAACTGACGGTCGGGCCCAACGGCGACGTCTATGTCACCTCCGGCGGCTCCGTGGCGGGCGTGTACCAGGTCGACCCCACCAGCGGGACCGTCACCAGTTACCTGTCCAGCTCTGCGTTCCCGGGCCAGTGCGCCTACGGTATCGCGGCCGACGCCAACGACCTGTGGGTGACGGCCAGCGGCTGGTACGGCGGGCAGTCTGGCGAGGAGTGCGGCCTCGCCCCCTTCAACCTGTACGAAGTGCCGTGGGGGGAGCAAAGCCCAACGCCTAGCCTGGTCGACACCTACAGCTCCGAGGTGGCGCAGTCGGTACTGGTCTCGGCCGGCAATTACCTCTACACCGATGCCCAGTACAACCAGACGTCGTCGGACGAACTGGCTCAGATCTCCAAAGCCACCGGGGCATTGGCCTACATCGCCGGTTCGGGCTCGAGCGGCCTGCAGGACGGGACCGGGCTGAACGCTTGGTTCGACTACGTCGGCGGGCTGGCTCCGGACGGGACCAACCTGTGGGTGGCGGATACCTACAATTTCGACATACGTGAAGTCACGGCGGGCACCCCTCTGCCCATCGGGCTGTCGCCCACGACCACCAAGACCCTTACCGTCGAGCACGGTGATGTCAGCACATTCGCCGGTAACGGCACCTCGGCCACGGTCAACGGGACAGGCACCAGTGCCAGTTTCGCCAGCCCCGGGGCCGAAGTCGTGGTCGGTGGCAACCTTTACGTAGACGACCATTTCGGCATTCGCAAGGTCAGCCTCGCTACCGGAGCCGTGTCCACCCTGGCCGGCCAAGCCGGCGTTTCCGGTTGCGCCGACAGCACCAACCCGGCCGACGTGACCATGGACGAGAGCAGCCTGGCCACCGACGGGGTGGCCCTGTACTCGGTATGCACGTCAGGCTATAACAACTACGTGGAGCGCACTGTTATCGCCACTGGGGCCACGTCATCGTTGTTCGACTCGGGCTACGACGGCCAGATAACCATAGGTCCCGACGGCAACATCTATATGACTACCGGCAATTACGACGGCGGCCTGTTCGAGTTCAACGTGGCCACGGGCTCGTTCACCCAGTACCTGCCCAGTGCCGCATTCTCCGGCGGCCAGTGCGTCATCGGCGTCACCGTCGACGCCAACTATCTGTGGGTGGTAGGTGACGGTTACTACAACCAGTACTGGGGCGAAGAGTGCGCCGACGCCCCCTACAATCTCTATAAAGTCCCCGTGGGGGTGCGGAACCCTACGCCCACCCTGGTCGGTACCTATAGCACCGAGGTGGGCGAGAACGCCCTAATTTCAGCCGGCAATTACCTCTATGGCGACGCCACGGTCTCTAACGGCTCGTCGTCGGGCCCCGGAATCCAGGACTCCCGGGATAGA
>PMWT01000108.1 GCA_003166025.1 Acidimicrobiaceae bacterium
GGCCAAGGCAACGGCGGCCAAGGCAACTGGGGCAACGGCGGCCAAGGCAACGGCGGCCAAGGCAACGGCGGCCAAGGCAACGGCGGCCAGGGCAGCTGGGGCTGGGGCAACGGGGGCCACTGAACGCAGCTCCCAGATCAGGGAACTTGTTGTCGAAATCTGACGACCGACGAGGCTTCAGCGCACTCCCGTAGTCGACAGGTGCGGGAACATGGCCGAGCGGAGTTCGGCGGCTAGTTGGCTGCAGTCTCCGTAGCCGCCCCCGCGGGAGGCCCTGGGGAAGTCCAGGGGCTCGAGCGCCGGCACCTGCCATGCACTAGCGGCGTAGCTGATGGCCTCGTCGGCGAGCACCAGGAGCCGGTTGTCACCCACAGGACGGTTGGCCAAGACGCGGGAGATTATCCTGGCGCCGGAAGGGCTCTCGATGAGGCCCCCGTGGAACGCCGCTAGGACCACGGAGGGGAAGGGAAGCGGTTCGTCCGCCGGGCTCACCGTGGCGTCGGCCAGCGGGAGCAGGGCGAACTGCCGGATGCCGGTTATGGGGCAGGCCATGGCGTTTTCCAGGTCCGGTGCCTGGTCATCGATCGATGCGAACAACGGGTTGTCAGGTGACAGGTTTATCGGGGACACGCCGTCCAGCACGTCGCTGATCAGGCGCATGGCCTCGTTGGTGCCCACGCCCCAGTCCTGGTCGCCGATGGTCGGGTACCAGACGCGGCCCGGGTCCTGGAGGGGGCTCGCCAGTACGAGGGTCTGTACCGCCGTGACCGGGTCGGCTAGCAACGCCGTCTTGGCCACCAACGCCCCCTCGCTTTCCGCCACCACGTCAACGGGGCCGCCCGTCCTGGCCGCGAGGGCGGTCACCTGCTCCACCAGCATGCGGTCCAGCTCCGCCAGCGGCTTGGCTGTGTCCGAACTGTCATAAGGGCGCGGCATGCCCTGGGAGTCGAGGCCCCGGTACGAGAACCGCTCCTCCGCATAGCTCCCCGGCACCGGGTGCGCCTGTGCCCCCGACCAGGTCGACCCGTACCCGGAAACGACCAGGACCGACAGACCGTAGGCCGGCTCGGCCGGACCAGTGGTCCGGGCCTGCAGGGCGCGCGCTTCGGCTTTGCGAGCTTGGCCGAAGCCGATCACGGTCCCGGCGACGACCGTGCTTACCAGGGCCAATGCGGCGATGGCGGCTACAGGGACGGCGTGCCGGACAGGGCGGCGGTCGGCTACGGAACGAACCAGGGTTACCCAGGACCAGGCATTGAACAGACCTCCGAGAGCGACCACCACGGGCCACAGTGCGGAGGGCGCCGCGTCTATCGCCGCGCCCTCCAGGCTGAGGACCAGGAACGACAAAGCCACACACCCCACGGCGCGCGGAGCCACCAGTCTTTGCCACCAATCCCCGCTGACGGCCGCCGGGTGGATTATGAAGGCGACAAAAAGGGCGGCGGGCACCGCCGCCAGGAACAACCAGGACACGGGTAGGGCGGCCAGGCCGAAAAGCAGAGTGACACTGGGCGAGAGCAGGACGGCGGCCATGGCCGTGGCGAAAAGGCTGCGGCGCATGAGCTTGCCCACACTTGGGCGTCGTAGGTTGGCCGGCCAGGCCAAAGCGATGGAAAGGGCTGTCACGGCGCCCCGGATGACCAGCACGCCGGCGAGCTCGCCCGCCAGGGCCACCCATGAGTTGTTGTAGACGCTGACCCAGCGCAGGTCGGAGAAGACCCCGAACGGGGCGATGGCACTGGCTTGAGGGGCCAGGTCGGGGCGGGAACCCGGGCCCAGGCCCATGACTACGCCTGTCTCGACGAGATTGAGGGCGGTGCAGAGCGCTACCAGCTTCCACCGGTACGGCGCGTTCGTCCACCAGGACGGGGCTGGTCGCGGCACTCTCTGGTCCGCTCCGAAGGCGGCCACGACCCAACCCTAGCGCCTTGGCAGTCGAAAAAAAGGCTCTTGATCGCGCTGGGCGCGCCCGGCTCGCCTAGCTGGACGGAGGGTCGACGACCTGCAGGTCCGACCACGGCAGGGATGCCACTACCTGGTACGCCTCGAGGCCGTCCCAGCTGGCGGTTATGGGGTCGATGCCAGTGCGGCCCTCGGCCGCCCAGTCGCTGGTTTGCTCGGCTTCGAGGAAGACGCCCCAGGCCTGGTCAGTGACGACAGCCCCATAGGTCTCGATGGCCCGGAAGACCATCTGGGCGAAGGGCGTGAGCCCCGAGGGCATCTGCGTCCCCGCAGCAAAACGGAACCATTGGCCCTCGCCGGGCTGGCCCACATCGTCCCCACAGTCGGTGCGGTCGGCGGGGTAGACAGAGGAATCGCACCGGGGCAGGGTGATGGCGATGGCATGGTCGATCGAGCCCGAAGCCACGTCTGCCTCGGTGATAGCAGTGGCGAGATAACTGATGCCGGTGGCGGACAGGCCGTAGGGGTATTGGAACACGCCGTCCGAAGTCGCGGTGTCGAGCTTGCCCCCCCAGCATGCTGAATAGCTGGTGGCGGACTGGCGGGCAGTCTTCCACAGTTCCCAGCCCGTGTGGGTCGAGGGTTGCCAGATGACCAGCGGGTTGTCCGACGAACCGTTCAAGTCGGCATACGCAGGTATGGGGATCGTGCTGCCGGTATCGGGGATGAAGTTGTTGCACCCGGCCGCAACCGAGACGGTCACCCTCGGCTCGCCCGGCGGCACGGTGTAGACCGGCAGAGTGTCGACCCCCACAGAGCCATAGTCGGTCTGGTAGTCGGTGACGAAATCACTGACGTACTGCGCGGAACTGGCATCGACGGGCCATGTCTGGACATTGCTGTCGAAGAGGCTCGTCGTCCATTGCGAAGCCGGGGTCTCGCTCAACTCCGGGACGGTGGTGGCCGCGCTCGGCGTGGTCGTGGTCGTCGTGGACGGTCCCGCCAGGGCCACTAAGAAGTGCTTGGTAAACGTCGACGTCGAATTGCGCGCCACCAGGGCGAACGCGATAGTGCGGCGCAGGCTCGAAGGATTGGGCCCGATGACCACGTTGGCGGTGAAGGCCGAGGAGCACGGTCTGCTTCCCCCGCTGTACACGACCGGAAGAGGTTGCGTGGACAGCAGTTTCAGCTGGCAGGTCGTGGCGTCCTGGACCTTGCCCGTGATTTTCACCTTGCCGCCCCAGCGGCCTAGTTCTGAAGGAGAGGCGGCCGCGGCTATGACCCGGGCCCGCGTGGGCCCCGAGGTCGACAGGGCGGTTACCGCGCCGAGGGCGGGCAAAAGACATGCCAGGCCGGCTCCTAAGACGAGCCTGCGCCTCAAGCCGGGACCATCTATCGTCCGGCGGCTGCTCAAGCCACCCTGACGCGACCTGCGCCCAGGACCGTCGACGTCCGCACAAACACCCTCACCCATACGGATCTTAGTGGTCGCAACCTGGCCCTTTGCTGAAAGTACGCGCCCAATTGCTGAAGAGTAGGTGAGAGCGGCCGGCCCGGGGCGTTAAGGCACGTCGCTAGCTGTCGACGGCTAGCGCAAACCGGCGAAAGCGAAGGCGTACAGGACGGCGGTGAGCGACAGGCCGTCGATCATCTCGCCGCGTTGGGCGATGCCCGCCACCTCGTCGATGCTCACCCACTCGATGCGCTCTGACTCGCCCGGGTCGGACGGCTCGCCCACGTGGACGGCGCCGTCCGCCAGGAAGAGATTGAACCTCTGGTCCGACAGCCCGTTGGTCGGCTGGTAGGTGAGCAGGGGGGACAACCGGTCCGGGAGCCACCCTGTCTCCTCCAGCGTCTCACGGCGCGCCGCCTGCTCGGGGCTCTCGCCCGGGTCGACCCGACCGGCGGGGATTTCCCATCCCCAGGTGTCGGTTATGAACCGATGGCGCCACAGGAGCAAAAGGCCGCGGGCGGCGTCGTGGACGACGGTGCCGGCCGCCTCACAGGGCACACGGACGACGTGGTGCTCGAAGCGCGCCATGCCCGGCACCTCGACGTCCGCCAGGCACAGCCGGACCCACTCGCTTTCGTAAATGCTCCGCTCGCCGTGCACCGTCCATCGCATGGGCCTACCGTACCCGAGCACCCGCGGCGCCTCTCTCACAGCCCCCGTTTAGGTGAGATGGGGCAGCACGCTTTCGCTGAGCAGGCGTATGTGGTCAAGGTCGTCGAGGTCGAGGACCTGGAGGTAGACGGTGCCGGTGCCGGCAGCCTGGTATTCCAGCAGCCGCTCCACGACCTCGTCAGGTGTCCCCGCGACCTGGTTGGCCCGCAAGTCGGCCGCTTCCCGGCCGATCGCCTGGGCCCGCCGGCGGACCTCGGCCTCATCGGCCCCGCAACAGATGACCTGTGCCACTGACAACCTGAGGCCGGCGGGGTCGCGGCCCAGTTTCTCGCAGGCGGCTCGCACCCGGGAGAACTGTGGCCCGGCATCGGCCAGGCCGTGGAAGGGCAAGTTGTACTCGTCGGCAAATGTGGCCGCCAGCCGCGGTGTGCGTTTGGTGCCAGAGCCGCCGACGATGAGCGGGGGGCGGGGCTGTTGCAGCGGTTTGGGCAGCGCGGGGCTGCCGGTCAACTGGTAGTGCTTTCCTTTGAACGAGAAGCTGCCGCCCACCGGGGTCTCCCACAAACCGGTCACGATGGCCAACTGCTCCTCCAAGCGTTCGAAACGCTCGGCCACCGGCGGGAAGGGGATGCCATAGGCCAGGTGCTCCTCTTCGTACCAACCGGCTCCCAGCCCGAGCTCCACCCGGCCCCCGCTCATATTGTCCACCTGGGCCACAGTCACGGCCAGGGGGCCGGGCAAGCGGAAGGTGGCCGACGTGAGCATCGAGCCCAGGCGGATACGGCTCGTCTCTCGGGCCAGGGCGGCCAGAGATGCCCAGGTGTCCGTCGGCCCGGGCAGGCCGCTACCTCTCATGGTCAGTAAGTGGTCGGAGCGGAACAAGGCGTCGAAGCCGGTCGCTTCGACTACCCGGGCCACTTCCAGGAGCTGGTCGTAGGTGGCACCTTCTTGCGGCTCGACGAAGATCCGTGCTTTCACGTCAACAACCTACAAGAGCGACCGGACCGGTTGCCCGGCGGCAGCGGGGGCGGCGGCCGGGGACCTCGGCGTACGATGTCGCATGGGCACGGACAGGGGAAATGTGGCTCCCGGACAGGTGGAGCACGGTGCTGTTCATCGCTACTCGGTGCGATGCCGCTGGACAGGGTCGACGGGAGCCGGCTATGAGCATTATGACCGGGCCCACGAAGGATGGGCGCCACCGGCTGAGGTCGCTGTCGCCCTCTCCGCCGACCCGGCGTTCCGGGGCGACGCCGCCCGGCTGAACCCCGAGCAGCTGGTGGTGCTGGCGGCAAGCTCGTGCCAGCTCCTGTCATTCCTCGCCGTCGTCGCCCGCGCCCGGGTCGAGGTCCTGAGCTACGAGGACGAAGGCGAGGGCATCATGGCCGAAGACGACGCCCCTACCCGGTTGACCTCGATCGTGTTGCGCCCGACCATCCACGTGGCTGTGGGGACGAGCGAAGAGCGGGTGAGGCACCTCGTGAAAGTGGCGCACCGCGAGTGCTACATAGCCAATTCGCTGCGCACCGAGGTGCGGGTCGAGCCGACAGTGGTGCTGCGCCCGTCCCAGGCGAAGTCCTCGGACCAGGCGATGTACCCGTAGTAGTTGTTGGCATAGGCCCCCGGGCTGCTCAGACCGGAGGCGACGGTCACGGGGCGGCCGCCGGCGGGGAGGTAGCGCAGGTTGCCGTCCTGTACGTACAGCAGGCCATGGGAGGTGGGGGCAGGGTTGTGAGCGCCGACGCCCGCTCCGGCCAGGACCTGGGCGCCGGCGCCGGTCGGCCCGGTGCTGAACAAGCGCTGGGCGCCATACCACGCGGCCACGTTTTGGCTGGTCCACGGGCCGGAGGGGTCCCAACCACCTCCCTTCGTCGTCGGTCCTGAGGCCGGGCCGGGGCCGACCGCTGGCGCCAGGACGTACAGGAACGACCCCGTGGCGGACCAAGCCGGGTCGAGGCTCATGATGTCGTCGGAGGGGAGAGGGTCGGAGGGGAGAGCGACAGCGTGGCAGGTGGCGGCGGGCATGGCGCACAGCTCGACGTGCTTGGCCGAGTACCAGATCTCGCGGTCGCCGCCCGCCACCACGGCCACGGTCCTGCCGTCAGGCGACCATGCCACCCAGTCCTGGTAGACAAGGGTGGTCGCCAGTGAGCGGAGCTTCAGGTCGGAAAGCTCGAGACTGTCGAGGGCCAGGCCGTCAGCGGCGATGCTGGCCGAACCCGCGGGGTCGTTCCAAAACAATAGGCCTTTGCCGTCGGGCCACCATCCGGCCAGCACGGCGTAGCCGTAGTCCGCCAGCGTGTACACGGTGCGCCCGGCCTGGCCGTCGACAGGCGAAATCTTGATGAAGCCTTTCTCGGCCTGGGGCTGGTTGGGCTCGGTAGCCGTCCGGTAGCTGACGGCCAGGGCAGTCCCCGAAGGGGCCCAGCTGAAGTCGATCAAGCTCGAGTAGGTGGCGAACCTACGGGCGGGGGACGACGCGGTCGCCAGATAGATGCCGGAGGACGTGTACGAAGGCGGGGGGTACGAGGGCAGGGGAACAGTCGAGAAGGCCAGCTCCTCTCCGCCCTCGGCCGCGGCCGGGCCCCATGCGAACTGGGTCACGTCGGCTCCCGGCGCGCTGACCCGATGGGCATCGGTGCCGTTCGCCTTGGCCGTCCACAGCGCCGCCACCGGCGCCTCGAGCGGCGTGCCGGCCGGCGTGCGCAGGAACGCCGCCCACTTGCCGTCGGGGGACCAAGACGGCTGGCTGGGGGCCCCGGGGCCCGCGACCACGTACGAGCGCCCGTCATTATCGTCCAGGAAGAGGCGCCCGTCCGAAATGACGGCGAGCTCGCCGTCGCCTTTCCAGTTGGCGGCGGGGCCGGGAGAAGTGGCGACCGCCGGCGTGGTGAGGGCCAGGACGACGGCCAACGCGGCGGCCCGCACCTAGAAGAGTTTCTCCAGCAATTGCGGCCCGTCGTTGCTCGCTTTGTTGACGGCCGTGCCCACCGGGTAAGCGTCCAGGAGCCCTTCGGGGGCGGGGGCGAGTAGCTCCTCCAAACGGCCCGGGCGCAGGGGCTCGGGGCGGAGCCACTCCTGCCAATCGTCGCGGCCGACCACTACGGGCATGCGGTGGTGCACGGGCGCCATGGTCCGGTTGGCCGCCGTCGTGATGATCGTGCAGGTGCGCAGGGCTGCGCCCTGTGCGTCGCGCCACAGGTCCCACAGCCCGGCCAGCACGAGAGGCTCGTCGTCGACAGAGTGGAAATAAAACGGCTGGTTCCCGGCCGCCTGGCCGGGCTGAGGACGGCGCCACTCGTAGAAACCGCTGACCGGCACCAGCGCCCGGCGCGCCCTGAGCAGGGGACGGAACGCCGGCTTTTTGGCCAGCGTCTCAGACCGGGCGTTTATCAAGCGGCTCCCGGCCCGGGGGTCTTTGGCCCAGCTCGGTACGAGGCCCCAGCGCAGTGCCCTCAGCCTGCGGGCGCCCCCCGAGCTCACCGCCACGGTATAGACGGGCTGGGTCGGTGCGACGTTCCAGCTGATCGGCAGCTCAGGTGCTTCGACCTCGTCCACCTCGAGCACCCGGGCGAGGGTGTCGCGGGGGATGGTGGAGGTGGTGCGGCCGCACACAGCCCGTCCTCAGCGTGCCGGGGGGACCATTGACCGGTGCCCCTCAGACGGTGACTACGATTTTGTGGGCGGACTTGTCGGTCTGGAGCGTTTTCAGCGCTTGGCCGTAGTCGTCCAATGTGAAGCGGTGAGTTATGAGCCCGGTCGTGCGGAGGCGGCCGGAGCGCAAGGCGCGGATCGCTGCCGCGAACGAGTTGATCTCGGCAAAAGAGCCCCTGATCGTGATCTCACGCCTGAACACGTCGTAGGGACTGAAGCTGACGCGGTCGCTGGGCTGGGTCACGCCGAAGACGAGGACCGTCCCCCCGTTAAGGGTGAGCGGCACGCACTGCTCTCCGACCAGCGCCGAACCAGTCGCTTCGACCACCAGGTCGAAGCCGCCGCCCGAAATCTCCCGGAGCTTACGCACTGTGGCCCCGAGATCCTCGCGGTCGAGTAGGACTGTCTCGTCCACGCCGAGCGCTCTGGCCCGGTCGAGCTTGAACTCGGTCGGGGCGGCGACGGTCACGTGGGCTGCGCCCCCGTGTACGAGCAGTTGGGCCAGTAGCAGCCCCGTGGGCCCGGCGCCGAAGATCAAAGCGGTGCTGCCGGGACGCGGGCCCAGGCTTTCGAGCCCGTGCATGGCACAGGCCGCCGGCTCGGTGAACACGGCCACGTCGGGGTCGATCCCCTCCACCGAGTAGGCGAACTGGTAGGGGACAGTGAGGTACTCGGCAAAGGACCCGGGCCAGTTTGTCCCCATTCCCTTCAGGTTTGGGCATAGCAGCGCCCGGCCGCTGCGGCAGTACTCGCAGTGCCTGCAGTTGATGTTCGGGTTGACGGCGACGGCCTCCCCCGAGACGAACCCCTCCACTTCGGATCCGGCGGCCTCCACCGTGCCGACCACTTCGTGGCCGGGGATAAGGGGGAACTCGGCGAAGAAATTGCCTTCATGGATGTGCAGGTCTGTCCCGCAGATGCCGCTCTGGAGCACCTTTACCAAGATGTCGCCGGGCCCCGGGCTCGGCCTGGGCACGTCGTGCACGGCAAAGCTCCGGGGCGCGTCATAAAGCACTGCTTTCATCGGGGACCGTCTTTCATCGGGGATCGTCCTTTTTCTGTTTGGCCCGAGCCCCTGTTGGGCCCGGGCCAAGGTTGGCACACCGGCTGAAATTGCCCACCTAAACCAGGGTGCCCAGGTTGGCAATCGTCCAGCGGGCCCCCCGGTCGTGGAGCGAGGCGAGGACAGCCAGGTAAGGCCGGCTGAACCGCGGGTCATCGGCCAGGTCGCCGAAGAGGTCCCGTTGTCGGACGAACGACAGGGGGTCGTCGCCGTAAGCCCGTGCCGCGGCCACAAGCGAGTCTCTCCTGCGGTCGTCGACCTCTATGGGATGGCCCTGCTCGTCGGTCCCTTCGCAGTAACGGGCCCATCCCGCCACCACAGCCACGCCGCGGCCCACCTCGCCCCCCGAAGCGAGCTGGTCCCGTACCACGGGGACGAGGAAGGTCGGGATGCGATCGGAAACGTCGGTGCATATCCGGGCGACGGTGTCCCCCGTGCTGGTGTTGGAGAAGCGGACGAGGAGCTCGAGCTTGTAGGCGGCCAGGTCGATCCCGGGCACTGGGCGCAGGGTCGGTGTGGCCTCGTGGTCCAGGTACCCCATCAGAAGGTCGGCGAACAGGGGGTCCTGGGCCACGTCGTGGAGCATCCGGTAGCCGGCCAGGTGGCCCAGGCAACCGAGTACCTGGTGACCGGCGTTGAGCAGACGGAGCTTCATCATCTCGTAGGGCTCGACGTCGTCCACGACCTGCACGCCGGCGTCCTCGTACCGGGGCCGGCCGATCGAGAAACTGTCCTCGAGGACCCACTGCGAGAAGGGTTCGGCGACGACCGGCCAACCGTCGACTATGCCGAACCGCTCGGTGATCGCCGCTCGGTCCTCGTCGGTGGTCTGGGGCGTGATCCTGTCCACCATCGAATTGGGGAACCGGGCGCAGTTCTCTAGCCAGTCGGCCAGGTCGGGGTCCTTGGCCCGGGCGAAGCCGATGAACGCTTGGCGCGCCACGTGCCCGTTGCCGGCGACGTTGTCGCACGACATGACCGTGAAGGGCGCCACCCCTCGCCGCCGCCGGCGAGCGAGTGCCTCGGTGACAAAGCCAAAAACCGTGACCGGCTGGTCGTTGTGCAAGTCTGCGGCCACGGCCGGGACGCTGAGGTCGAACTGGTGGGTAACCGGGTCGATGTTGTAACCGCCTTCGGTCACCGTGAGCGAGACGATGCGCACCGAAGGGCTCGCCATTTTCTCGATGACCGCCTCGGGGTCGTCCGGGGCGTAGAGGTAGTCGACGAGGGCCCCGATCACCCGGGGCTCCCACCTGCCGTCGGGGTATTTGAGCACGAGCGTGTACAGGCAGTCCTGAGCCCGCAGCACGTTTCGCATGTGCGCGTCGCGAGGGAGCAGCCCGACCCCGCAGATGCCCCACTCCAGGGCCTCGCCCTTATTGAGGAGGTCGTCGATGTACATGGCCTGGTGGGCCCGGTGGAAACCGCCCACGCCGACGTGGACTATCCCGGCACTTACGGCGCTGCGGTCATAGAGGGGGAGTTGGGCCTTCAGGCCCAACGATCCCATCGTGTTGGCGTTAAGCAAAGTCATCCCGCCGCCTCCTGTGGGGCGCGGAGAGTCCGCAAGATCTGAGCATAGACACCCGGAGCGGTGGCCACGAGCGCCGGGCCTGGCCCTAGGTCATCTGGCCCTAGGTCATCTGGCCCTAGGTCATCTGGCCCTAGGTCATGTGGGCTCGGCCCGCCCTGGCCGAAATCGAGCACGCGGTCGACGTGCGCGGCCACGCGGACCACGGCGCCGGACTCGCGGGCGATGAGGGCACCGGCGGCCACGTCTATCGGATTGGCCCGGCCGAGGACGGCGGCGGACGCCCGTCCGGCCCCGATGCTGGCGAGGCACAGCGCAGATGAGCCGAGGATGCGCGTGGCGCAGTCCTGCCGGCCGAGCGCTTCGACCAGTCCGGTCATGCCCTCCCAAGGGACGGTGCCGGCGAGCTCGGTGAGCACGACGCCCCCGGCCAGGCTGGTGTCCCGGCGGCAGCGGACGGGGCCCTCGCCGGGGACCGGCCCACCGCCGAGCGCCCGCTCGGCGCTGAAGCGGCAGCGTGCGCCCTTGCCGCGCACGGCGCTGAGGATCTCCGCGCGCCATACGTCGGCCACGATGCCTATGGCCATCCCGGCCCCGTCGGCCAGGGCGAGGCTGAACGAGCACCACCGCAGCCCGTTGGCGAAGTTGGTCGTCCCGTCGATCGGGTCCACGTACCAGACCGGGCGCCCGGGCGCGAAGGGCGCGTTCTCGAGCTCTTCGCCCACTATGGCGTCGTCGGGGAAGCGTTGGCCGAGCACGTCGCGCACCAGGCCCTCGACGGCGAGGTCGGTCGAGGTGACCCAGTCGGCCACACCGTCCTTTAGGGAACGGGCGGGCCGGCCATCCGGGTCGGCGACCAGGGCGGTGGCCCGTTGGGCCAGCTCGAACGCCGTTGTCGCCCGCGCCGAGAGCTCGGCCGGGCTGAGGATAGTCATGGCGACCGCCGGGCCAGCAGGGGGACGAGACGCTCTGTCCGGTTCGTGATCACGGCGTCGACCCCGGCCCTAAGTACCCGCTTCATGTACCGTCGCCGGTCGACCGTCCACACCGACACCCCGATGCCGGCCTCGTGCATGTGGTCGACGACGCTGGGCGGGGCCAGGCGCCACCGGGGGTTGAACCACTCGGGCTTGGTGCCGGCCAGCAGTTCAGGGCCCGGCAGCTCGGGCCGGTCCCAGCTGAGGGCGATGCGCGCTGACGGCGACATCTGGCGTAATCGGGCCATGGCCCCGGTGTGCCCGGCGAATATGCAGCGGTCTACGGCCCCCGCCGCCACGACAACGGCGAAAGACGTCTCCAGCACCTCCATACTGGGCACGTCGACCATGACCGGGAGCTCGATGGCACGCAGCACTTCGGCCAGCTCGGGGATCCGCAAGCCGTTGCGCTCGATCCTGGAGACCTCGTCCCAGCCCACGCTCTTCACGCGTTTAGCCACGCCCCACAGCCGGGCCAGGGCCCGGTCGTGGAGCACGACGACGTGACCGTCGGCGGTCAGCCGGCAATCGAGCTCGACCATGTCCGCGCCGAGAGCGGCAGCGCTGGCGAAGGCCTCCAGGGTGTTCTCCAAGTGCTCGAGGTGGTGGCCCCGATGGGCGATGGCGATGGTCACGGGCGCTCGCCGTCAGGTCCTGCCGCCCACGGGGTGCACCGTACCAGGGCGGTGGTCCTAAAGCCCGGCCACCGCCGGGACCACCTCTTTGCCGATCACCTCGAGGGGGGTGAGGTCCCAGACCCGCTGGACACGGCCGTGGGCCACCTGCACGCCGAGGGCGGCCAGGTCCTTCAGCTCCTCGATGACCTGGCCCACCCGCTCGCCTTTTTCCCCCACGTCGAAGGTGTAACCGACCGTCTTTTGGATGTCCTCGTAGGGGCGCCCCTCGGTCTGGCAATGGGCGCGCAGCACGTCGAACTTATGGGCCAGGTCGGCCCCGCCGCCGAAAAGGTTGCACGCCTGGGCGTAGCGGGCGACCAACCGGAGCGTCTTTTTCTCACCTGAGCCACCGATGAGGATGGGCGGGTGGGGACGTGAAAGCGGCTGGGGGCGGTTGAGAGTACGCGCGAGGTGGTAGTGGCGGCCGTCGAAGGGACCATCGTCGTCGCTCCACATTTGCAGGCAGATCTGCAGGGCCTCTTCGAGGCGTTCGAACCGCTCAGCCATCGGGGGGAAGAACAGGTCGAGGCCGCGCGACTCCTCTTCGTTCCATGCCGCCCCGATCCCCAGCCACGCCCGGCCGCCCGAGAGCACGTCGAGGGTGGAGACCATCTTGGCCAGCAGCCCCGGGCTGCGGTAGACGACACCGGTCACCATGGTCAGCAGGGAGATGCGCCGAGTCTGGCCGGCGAGGTAGCCGAGAGTGGTGTAAGCCTCGAGCATCTCGTGCTCGGGGGGGCCGATGTGACCGATCTGCCAGACGTGGTCCATCACCGAGAGGCGGTCGAAGCCGGCCTCCTCGGCGGCCTGGGCCACCTCTGCGAGTTGGGGGCCGAGCCGGGAGGGGCCGGCCGGCCAGGTGAAGTCGGGAACGTGCAGTCCAAGTTTCATAAGGCCCCTTCTACTTCCTGGGGGCCACCGGGCGGCGTCCTCGGCCTCCCGGTGCCTCAGCTCGCGAAGCAGGTCGTGGGCGACCTCGACCGCTATCGCCCTCTGCAGGGCCGAGTCGCCTGAGCGCGCCGCCAGTCCTCCCGCCCGCTCCAGGAGGACCGCTCCCTGGTCGAACCGGGTCGCCAGCCGGCAGGCCCGGGCGACAACGAGGAGCACGCTGGGGTGGGCGTCAACCGCCTCGAGGGGCAGCTGGTCGAACACGGCACCAAGCTCGAGGGCGTCCATCGTCTCCACCACCTCGGGCGGCGTGGCGGCGAGCATGGACGCCGCCTCGCCGGCGTCGCCTGAGGCCAGCAGCAGCTGGAGCGCCCATTCCAGCTCGCCGCGCCGGCCGTACTCTTTCGCCGCCGAACGCATGGCGTCGGCGCTCAGGCTGCGCTCGAAGAACCCGTCCTCCCCGGCGGCCAGGTCCACCAGCCCGGCGTCCAGCAAAGGCAGGCGGGCGACCTGGGCCAGGCCCCGGCGGGAACTTGGGCCGAGGGCAACGACGGCTTCGTCCAGGATGGCGGCTACCGCCTCGGTCGGGTGCCCTGGCCCGATCGCCGCCTCGGCCATGTCCCCGAGGGCCTCGCCGGTACGAGCTGCCCGCGCTGCGGCCAGGACGGTGGCCGCCGTCCAGCCACCGGTGGCGCGGTCCAGGACTTTGGCCGTGTGCGGGCCGATCTTCAGCTCGAAGCCGCTGCGGCAGAGTTCGAGGGTCTCGTCAGGTGTCATGGCGAGGTCGGCCGAAGTTAGGTGGAGGTTCTCGGCCCGGCGCAGCCGCTCGGCACCCCGGGGGAGGTGGCGGGCGAGCACGACGAGGCGATGTTCGGCTTCCAGACGGGAGGCGATGTGGTCTATCAGTGCCCCCGCGTCGGGCCGGGCGTGATGGGCGTCATCGATGACAAATGCGCAGGGTTCCCCGGCCAGGGCCCGGACCAGGGTGTCCACCGCGCCGAAAGCGTCGTCACCGGGGCCGGACACGGCGGCCGCGGCCGCCGCGTCCGTGAACCCGGCATGCAGAGCGGCGGCGCGCAGCCGGGCCGCCAACAGCGGAGCTGCCATGCCCTCGTGTTCGACTTGGACGTCGATGCCTACGGCCCGCCACCGGTCGACCAGCTCGGTACCGAGGACGGTCTTGCCGTACCCGCCGGCCGCTTCGACCACGATGACCTGGTAGTTGGCACAACGATCGGTGAGGCGAGGCCTGGGGACGTGGTGCGGGGGAAGGCGGCGCATCTCGCGTTATCTCTGTTCGTCGATCGGTCCCGATGGCCCACGGGGGCTGACGTCCTTGGGCCTTGACGCGAGTATAGAAGTGCCGAAGGTCCCTATCGGCCCGCGCCCCAGGCGTCTTTGACTTAGTATGCGCCCGGGCAAATCGGCCCCGCAGCGCCGGATTTGAGGCCAGCCTCGATGCAAGATGGAAACTGGTTGGTTGACCCAGCACGCAGAGGCGCCGTCGCGAGGGACGACGCAGAGCTTGGCGCGTCGGACAAGAGGGCCCTGCGCGAGCTGGGCCAGCGGCTCGCCACCTATGCCGCCCTACCGGTGCAGGATGCGAAGGCGGACATGTGGCGGGCGCTTAACGGCCTGAGACAGGTCAAACCCATGGTGTGGATCGACGAGATCCCCTGGCACGAGATGGGCGTCGACGACGAGCTGACTTTGCGGACGACGACCGAATGGAGCCGCTACCACGAGTGGGAACTGCGCAAGCTGATCTACCAGTGGGAGCACATGCCGGCGGACATGGTGGTGGAGCCGGCCGTCTACTCCCCACTCGTGGTGTACAACACTGCGTTCGGCATTGCCGAGGACGTCGATATTGCAGTCACTGACGAAGCAAATTCGATCGTGTCGCGCCATTTCAACATCCAGATACGCGACGAGGACGACCTGGAGAAAATTAAGGTCCCGGTCGTGACGCACGACCGCAGGGCCTCGGAGCAGCACTACCAGCAGTTGCAGGATATTTTCGCCGGGACGATCGATGTCAAGACCCGGGGCGCCAACGGGTTCTGCTTCTGGTTTGCACCATGGGACGAGATGATCAGGTGGTGGGGCGTGCAAGAGCTGCTCACCGACTTGTACGACCGGCCCGAGTTTGTCCACAAGGCCATAGACAGGCTGGTCAACGCCTACCTAAGCATGCTCGACCAGTTCGAGGACCAGGACCTGCTGAGGCTCAACAACACCTACTACCGGATCGGTTCGGGCGGCCTCGGGTACACTGACGAACTGCCGGCGCCCGATTATGACCCCGGGCACGTAAGGGCCAAGGACCTGTGGGGAAGCGGTGCGGCGCAGATTTTCTCCGATGTTTCGCCCCGCATGCATTGGGAGTTCGCCATGCAGTACGAGGTGCGCTGGCTGAGCCGCTTCGGGCTCAACTACTACGGGTGCTGCGACCCGTTGCACCGCAAAATGGGGATCCTGGAGAAAATACCCAACCTGCGTAAGGTCTCGATGAGCCCGTGGGTCGACATAGACCAGGCCGTGGCCAATGTGGGCAACCGGTACGTGTTCTCCTACAAGCCCAACCCGGCTGTGTTCGCCGAAAAGACCTGGCACCTCGACAAAGCCCGCGACGAGCTGGAAATGGTCCTGACAAAGGCCAAAGCGCACGGGTGCGTGGTCGAAGTGATAATGAAGGACATCAGCACGTTGCGCTACGAGCCCCATCGCCTATGGGAGTGGGCGGCTATGGCGGCCGAAGTAACCAGATGTTACGGGGAATAACCGAGAATGGAGCAGAGACCAGATGACTGTAATCGATGAGCTTCGCCAGGCCGTTGTCGACGGGCAGCTGAAGCCGGCCGTCGCCAAGGTCGAACAGGGCTTGGCTGAGGGCACGGAGGCCGGCAGGTTGTTGACCGAGGGCCTGATCGCGGCCATGGCGCAGGTGGGCCAGCTGTACGAGGAGGGCGAGATTTTCGTGCCCGAGATGCTCGTGGCGGCCCGGGCGATGACCGCCGCTCTGGGGGTGCTCAAGCCCCACCTACTCGAAGAGGGCGTCGAGGCTGCGGGCACAGTGGCCATCGGTACCGTCCAGGGCGACCTCCACGACATCGGCAAAAACCTGGTGGCCATGATGCTCGAGGGCTCGGGCTTCGAGATCATGGACCTGGGCGTGGACGTCCCCGCTGAGAGGTTCGTCCAGGCCGTCCGTGAAGGTGCCAACGTGGTGGCGATGTCCGCCCTGCTCACGACCACGATGACCAACATGCGCGAGATCATCCAGGCCATAACGGACGCGGGGCTGCGGGACCAGGCGTCCATCGTCATCGGCGGTGCGCCCATCACCAAGACATATGCGGACGAGATCGGGGCGGACGGCTATGCCACAGACGCCTCCGGTGCCGTCCGCGTCGTCAGGGAAGTGCTGGCCGCCTAGGCGGCCGGCGCGCCTAACCGGCAGAGAGTAGGGGGTCGGGAAAGTGCCGTTGCTCCGCGCCCCGGGCGGGGGCCTGGTCAACGTGGACCTGCAACCCGTCGGCCGGCGGGTGCAGGTGGCGCCAGGTTCGACCGTCCTGGAGGCGGCCCAGCTCGCGGGGGTGCAATTGGTGGCGGTGTGCGGGGGCCTGGGCACATGCGGCACCTGCCGGGTCCGAGCCGTCGACGGGCGGCTGGGCGAGGAGACGGAAGAGGAAAGGACCTGGTTGGACGGCTCCGAGCGGGCCCAGGGATGGCGCCTGGCCTGCCAGACCAGGGTGGTCGGAGCGGTGCGCCTGGAGATCCCTCCCGAATCACTGAGCACGCCGCAGCGGCTACAGACCGAAGGCCTGTCGGTGGACTTCGAGCTCGACCCTGCCGTCATCGCCATCGATCTGGCCCTGGCGCCGCCGTCGCTCGAAGACTTACGGGCCGACACCAGGCGGCTGCTCGAGGGCCTGGCGGCGGCGGGAGCACCGGGGACTTCGGTCGAACTGCGTGTAGCGGCGTCCAGTTCGGACCGGTTGCGAGACCAGCACTGGCAGGGCCGAGCCGCCGTGCGGCGCCGGCCCGACGGCACCGGGGACCTTGTCTGCATCCGACCGCCGAAGGAACCGCTGCTCGGCTTGGCGGTGGACACGGGCACGACCAAGCTCGCGGCGTACCTGGTCGACCTGGCCGGCGGGCACACTTTGGCCCGGGCCGGGGCGATGAACCCCCAGATCGTTTATGGCGAGGACGTCGTGACCCGGGTCACGTACGCCAACACTTCGCCCGACGCGGCGCGGCTGTTGCACGAGCGGTTGGTGGGCGAGATCGACAACCTGGTGGGCGTCCTGTGCGCGCAGGCCGGCGCCCGGCGCGACCAGATAGTCGATGCCGTAGTGGTCGGCAACACGGTCATGCACCATTTCGTGACCGGCCTACCTGTACGCCAGCTAGGCGAGGCCCCCTACATCTCGGCCGTGAGCGACGCCGTGGTGGCCGGGGCCGCCGAGATCGGCCTTCGCCTCGCTGGCGGCGCCGCCGTCTACCTGCCGCCCAACATCGCCGCCTATGTCGGCTCGGACCACGTGGCCATGCTCCTGGCCACGGGCCTGGCCGACACCGAAGAGACGGTGCTGGCCCTGGACATCGGCACCAACACCGAGATCAGCCTGGCCCACAAAGGGGTCATCTGGAGTTGTTCGACGGCGTCGGGCCCGGCTTTCGAAGGAGCGCACATCCACGACGGGATGCGGGCCGCGCCCGGCGCCATCGAGCATGTTCGCTTTCGGAACGGTGCTTTTCAGGTACAGACCGTGGAGGCGCAGGCCCCGGTCGGTATTTGCGGCTCGGGGATCGTCGACGCCATTGCCGCGGCCTTGGACGCCGGGATCATCGACGAGCGAGGGTCATTGGCCAAGGACCACCCCTTGGTCAGCCGGTCGAGCGGCAAGCCCACCTGCCTGCTGGTGCCGGCGGCACGGACGGGGCACGGACGCGACGTCGTTTTCACCCGTTCCGACGTGAACGAGGTCCAGCTGGCCAAAGGCGCCATCCGGGCCGGCACCGAACTGCTGTTGCAAGAGGCGGGGCTCTGCGCCTCCAACCTGGACCGTGTCGTGGTCGCGGGCGCCTTTGGGACTTACCTGGACCTGCAAAGCGCCATCCGGGTGGGCCTCCTGGTGGACGTCGACAGGCACCGCTACCACCAGGTGGGCAACGCTGCCGGCCGGGGGGCGGAGCAACTGCTGCTGTCGAGGGAACGACGTGCGGTGGCGGACCGCTTGGCTATGCGGGTGCGTTATGTGGAACTGACGGTGAACAGGTCCTTCACGGACGTTTTTGCCGCCGCGTTGAGTTTTGGGACCGAGTTGGGACGAGCAGAGGAAAGAGGTTGACCATGGAGCGCTACACCGGCCTGGCCATCACCAGTCTGGACGAGTTCGTGTTCGGGCGCTGCCCGCGCCCGCTGAAGGTGGGCCGGGGGCTGGTACTGGGCGACGGTACGGTCTACCCCGAGCTCAACTTCACCCTGCCGCCCATGCACATAGACGCCGGCACCATGGTCGACGTGCGCCGGGAGTACACCGGGATGATCGACCAGGCGTGCGCCCGGGCCGTGGCCCTGCAGGTGCCCGGCCTGGTGGTGGAGTTCGAGCTGCTGCCCGACCTCACCCTTGAGCCCGAATGGGGCGCCGAGGTGACCGCGCTGCTGCGCCAGACGCTGGACCGCTACGCCGCCAGTGACGGGCTGGCCAACGCCCTGCGGGTGACGCCCAACGACATCCGCGAGTTCGTGCGCCCCCCGGTGCTGCGCGAAGGTGACAAGTGGGACCGGATGGTCTCCAGCTTCGAACTGTGCGCGCAGGCCGGCGCCGACCTGTTGTCGATAGAGAGCACGGGGGGCAAGGAGCTGCACGACGACGCCTTGTTGAACGCCGACCTGGCCGGGTCGGTGTTCGCCCTGGGCGTGCTGGCCGCCCGGGACATGGGCTACCTGTGGGACATGATCGTGGGCGTGGCCGCCGGCCACGGGGCCCTGGCCGCGGGCGACAGTGCCTGCGGGTTCGGCAATACGGCCATGGCCCTGGCCGACACCCGCCACATCCCCAAGGTGTGGGCGGCGGTGGTGCGGGTCATGACCGTGCCCCGCAGCCTGGTGGCCTACGAACGCGGCGCCGTGGGCCCGGGCAAGGACTGCGCCTATGAGAACGTGTACCTAAAGGCCATAACCGGCCACCCCATGGCCATGGAGGGGGCCGAGGCCGCCTGTGCCCACCTGTCCCCGCTGGGCAACATCGCCAAGGCCACCGCCGACCTGTGGAGCAACGAGTCGGTGCAGAACATCAAGCTCCTGGGCGGGATGGCCCCGACGGTGTCCATGGAGCAGCTGGCCTATGCCACCCGGTTGCTCAACCAGGCGGCCCAGGCCGGCGGGGCCACGACGCTGAGGGACTGGTTGGTGGGCAGCGACATGGACAAGGACCCCCAGGCCTACGTACTGCGCCCCGACGTGGTCTTGAAGTTGGCGGCCGCCATCGTGGCCGAGCCCACCGCCTACCTGCGCACCCGGAGGGCGGCCCTGGCCGTACTGGAGGCCCTGCGCCAGGGCCATGCCGAAAAGGAGTTCTCGCTCAGCAAACCGGAGGCCAACTGGCTGGACCGGCTGTCGGCCCAAGCCGAGGACCTGCCCGAGGACGAGGGCCGCTTCATAGAGGAAATGGTGGCCGGGGCCGACCGGGACAAAGTCCGCTTCGACCAGTACGGC
>PMWT01000167.1 GCA_003166025.1 Acidimicrobiaceae bacterium
CTAGGCTTAACTTTTAACCTTTTGCCTGGTCGGGGTCGTGTTCGTGGTGCGAGGCATGTCGGCTTCGCCCGGGAGAAGGTAGCGGGTCGCGGGTCCCTTGCTGCTTCCTTTGGGCCTGCCGGGTCCGGGCCGGGAGGGTTTCGGGACACGGGCGGGGGTGCCGATCTCGGGGCGGATGTTGCGGACCCCCGGCGGACCCGGCCCGGGGACAGCGGCCGGGCCGGGTCGGGGTGCTTCTCCCAGGGGCGGCGCAGGTCGGCGGTGAGGGGGCGGGCGAGCAGGAGCTGGGCGTGGGCGGCGATGACGACCCTTGCCCAGCAGTCGGCCTGGCCGGGGGTGCGGACTTTCGCGGCGGTGAGGCCGAGGGTGCCCTTGAGGGTGCGGATGGCGTGCTCGATGTCGAATCTCGCGAGGTAGGCGCGCCAGAGCTCGTCGGGCGAGAGCGGGCCGGGGCCGGCGTGCCAGAGCCACATCTGCCGGTGCGGGTCCCGGCCGTCGGGCAGGCGCTCGGCGGTGACGTGGACGAGGGTGCCGCGCAGGACGGGCAGCTTCTCCCTTCCCGCGAACCAGCCGCGGTCGCCGTGGACCTGGGGATGGACATCGTGCCAGGCCTCGGCCCGGACGGTGCCGTAGAGCGGGGTGCCGGGCAGGATCAGGGCCTCGTCCGGCTCCGGGGTCGGGGGAAGCGGCTTCTTGCGGCCCTTCGGGCCGCGTCCCTCTGCTGCGGCTGCCAGTTCTGCCTGTTCCAGGCAGTGGACCTCCGGCCCCCGGCGGGCGGGCCGGCCGTTCTTGCCGGGCCAGGTGACCGCGTCCTGGTAGAAGACGCTGCCCGCGGGGAGCCGGACCAGGACGTGGGCGGGACAGCCGGCCAGTCCGTCGGTGAGGGCGGCGGCGCTGTAGCCGGCGTCGAAGACGAACAGCGGTGCCGCCCCGCCGACGTGCCCGGCGGCGTGCAGGCGGCGCAGCACGCTCTTGACCTGGGCGACCGTCGGGGCCGTGCGCGCGGCCGGGGTGGTGCGCCGGATGTCGACGACTCCGGCCCACGCGGTCCGCAGGAGGCCGGTCACGGCGGCGAGCTGGTACTCCCAGCCGGGCGCGGTCTTGCTGGATCCCCGGCAGTGGCACGCGCCGTTGTGCACGTGCTCCCGGCCCGGGGAGCACCACGCGTCCGGCCTCGGGTAAGCGGTCGCGTCGACCGCGACCCGCACCCGCCGCCAGCGGCCGCAGGCGTCCCGGACCTGCGCGGCCTGCCCCTCCGGCAGCCCGGAAAGGGCGCGGTCCAGCAGGGCGTAGCCGGTGACGTCGTGCCCCGCAGCCCATGCCCGGGCTTCGTCCCCGTCTACCAGCGGCGGCAGCACCTGCGCGAGCAGGGAGAACAGCCGCTCGTCGTCAACCCGCCCGGCGGCCAGGGCATCGTAGAGCGCGCCGTGGCCGCGGCGGAACTCCGGCTCCAGGGACAGCTGCACCAGCGAGGTCACCGGACGGTCCGAGCACAGCACGGCGTCCGCCAGGTCGAGCAGCGCGTCACCCCGTGCCGTCAGGCACCAGAGCAGCCGCTGCCGGAACTCCCTCAGCGCCCCGAGATCCCGCGAGCGCCCGCGCTCCTCCGGGGCCGGAATCCCCGGAAGGACTGGAAGCCCTGCACCAGGGCATGGCAAGGTAGGCCGCACGGCCGTTTCCTCTCTCTTCGGATGTGTCGCAACACCAAGAGTGAAGGAAACGGCCGGCCCGCATACAGCAGTCGGACATATGAGCGAATAACACCCACATCAGACGATATGAGTGGAATCTAGGTTAAAAGTTAAGCTAGGTCCTGCACGCCCTGTACGGGGTCGGCACCGATGTGACGGTCGCCAAGACAGCGTCAGTGGGCTCTGGCGGCCCGGCGGGGTTTCGCGTCGGGGGAGCCGGGGGCCAAATGGCAGGCGTGAACATCCTGATCGGGCGACGAGATCACCTGCCGCCGGGCGCTGGACCACACTTGATAATGCCAGAATGACCGGCCGTAAAGTGACCTTGTTACAGCTGCGTTAAATCCTGGTGACGACGTCTACAATGGGCTAGTGACGGGCTATGTCGCAGCCTCAGGCCGCCGGAAGTTGCTATGCGAAACGGTTCGATGGTCCGCCAAGTTGTTGATCTTCCCTCCGAAGGAGGTTCCGGGATATGGCGAACAGCAAGCTCTTCGCTGCGGGGCACCGCTAAGTGAAGAATCTTGATGTTACTCATCGGCAGAGGGCTTCGGCGATTTAAACAAGCTTCCGCAAAGGCCTTGATCGCGTTCCCGCAGGTGGCGGTCTTGATCATCACGAATTTCCGGAGATCTGAGTCCCGCGTAGTGCCAGGTGGTCCCTTGATCGGAGCAGCCTGGTGCACCATCGTGAGGATCTCATCACAGTCGGCTGCGCATGGGCATCGGTTCCTGAATATTCGCTCCGTATTCTGCCCTGGAGATGTGCTGGCCGCCCTTTCCGGCGAGGCCAGTATGGCGCGCCGCTAAATGCAGCTCCAATGGCCTGGCTAGCCAATGACTAATACGACGCTAGCGCTGCGCCGGCCGACGGCGTAGCATCAGAACCAGCGGGCTGCGCGAATGGCGGCCTGGTTGGTCGTCAAGGGAGACGGTTATGTAGAGCCCGTAGCGAAGCACAGGGAGCAGCGATGGCCTCCACCGACGCTTCAGTCGGCGTTCCCGGCCAGGTTACCTGCCCGGACGGCCGGGTTGAGCTGGTCGGCCCGGAGGCCATTGGCGGGCGGTTCGCGAACGCTGACCTGGCCCCGGTGCCGGTCGGCCGGCGGACGTGGACGACCTACAACTACCTGGCGCTGTGGGTTGGCATGTCGCACAACCTGGCGACCTACGCGCTGGCAGCAAGCCTGATCGTGCTCGGGATGAGCCCCTGGCAGGCGCTGCTGACAATCGCCATCGGCAACGTCATTGTGCTGTTCCCGATGCTGCTCAACAGTCACGCCGGGACCAAATACGGGATCCCGTTCCCGGTGTTCGCGCGAGCCTTCTACGGCCTGCGCGGCGCGAACCTTCCCGCGATCCTGCGAGCCCTGGTGGCCTGCGGCTGGTTCGGCATCCAGACCTGGCTCGGCGGCGAGGGCGTTTATGTGATTGTCGGCAAGCTGGCCGGCCAGGGCTGGGTCAACGCGGCGCACGTCGGCGGTCAGCCGTGGACGCTGTGGCTTTCGTTCGCGGTGTTCTGGGTGATCCAGGTCGGCATCATCTGGCGCGGCATGGACGCCGTCCGCCGGTTCGAGAACTGGGCTGCGCCAGCGGTGCTCGTGGTGTTCGTAGCCTTGCTGGTCTGGATCGCCGCCAAGGCCGGCGGCTTCGGCCCGCTGCTGTCGCAGCCATCGCGGCTGGGCTGGGGGCCAGGGTTCTGGCGGGTGTTCACGCCGTCGCTGATGGCCATGATCGCGTTCTGGTCCACCCTGTCGCTGAACATCCCGGACTTCACCCGGTTCTCCCGCAGCCAGCGGAGCCAGCAACTGGGTCAGGTGCTCGGCCTGCCGACCACGATGACGTTCTTCTGCCTGCTGGCCATCCTGATCACCTCGGGCGCCCAGGCGGTGTACCACCAGGAGATCTGGGACCCGGTGGAGCTGGCCGCCAAGCTGTCCAACCCCGCCGTGGTGATCCTCGGCCTGCTGACCGTGCTCGGCGCGACAGTCTCCGTCAACGTGGCCGCCAACGTGGTCAGCCCGTCCTACGACTTCTCCAACCTTGCCCCGAAGCTGATCTCGTTCCGCGTCGGCGGGCTGATCACCGGGGTGGTGGGCGTCGCGCTGCAGCCGTGGCGGCTGCTGTCGAACCCGCACGTGTACATCTACACCTGGCTGGGCTTCTACGGCGGGCTGATCGCGGCGGTCTCCGGCGTGCTGGTGGCCGGCTACTGGGTGCTTTGCCGGACCCAGCTGAACCTGGCCGACCTGTACCGGGAGCATGGCAGCTACTGGTACCAGGCCGGCTGGAGCTGGACCGCGGTGGCGGCCACGGTGGTCGGCGCCGGGCTGGCGGTCGGCGGGGCATACTCGGCGCCCGGGCAGGGGCCGTTCCCTGCCGATGGCCTGATCCCGCTGCTAAAGCCGCTGTACAACTACGGCTGGGTGGTCGGATTCGCGGCCGGGTTCGCGGTCTATCTCGTGCTGTCGGCACTGGACGGCAAGCGCAGGGTGACCGCGAATGCGGCCGCGCNNCGTACTTCTGCCAGGTGCAGGACAGCGACTACTACTCCTACACCGAGCTGATCCCGGACGGTCCCACCACGCAGCTGATGCGCGAGGTTGCCCGGCGGCATGGCGTGGTGCTGATCGTGCCGATGTTCGAGGAGGAGCTGCCCGGTCTCTACTACAACACCGCAGCGGTGATCGACGCGGACGGCAGCTATCTCGGCAAGTACCGCAAGACGCATATCCCGCACGTCGCGGGGTTCTGGGAGAAGTTCTACTTCCGGCCGGGCAACCTGGGCTATCCGGTCTTCGACACCGCGGTCGGCCGGATCGGCGTCTATATCTGTTACGACCGGCATTTCCCGGAGGGCTGGCGGGCCCTCGGCCTGGCCGGCGCGCGGATCGTGTTCAACCCGTCGGCCACCAGCCGCGGCCTGGCGCAGTACTTGTGGCGGCTTGAGCAGCCGGCCGCGGCGGTTGCCAATGAGTACTTCGTCGGCGCGATCAACCGGGTGGGCGTCGAGCCGCTGGGTGACGATGACTTCTACGGCCAGTCCTACTTCGCCGATCCGCGCGGCCAGCTGATCGGCGACGGCGCGTTGGATGCCGCCGACGACGTCGTGGTCCGGGACCTGGACATGGACCAGCTTGAGGAAGTCCGCCATCTGTGGGCTTTTTACCGCGACCGGCGGCCGGACGCCTACGGGCCGCTGACCGAGCCGTAGGCCGTCGGGCAGTGCAGACCGCAGGCAGCGCAGACCGGGGGCAGTGAGGGCATCCTGATCAGCGGCGGCATGGTTATCAGCGCGAGCGGCGCCGCACCGCTGGACGTGCTGACGGACGGTGAGCGAATTGCCGCGCTTGCCGCGCCGGGAACCGAGGTTGCCGCTTCCTGGGCGGCGAGTGCCGACCGGGTGATCAGCGCCGCGGGCAAGTACGTGCTGCCTGGCGGGATAGACGCGCACACGCACATGGAGATGCCGTTCGGCGGTACGTTCGCCGCCGATACTTTCGAGACCGGGACCCGCGCGGCGGCCTGGGGCGGCACTACGACGATCATCGACTTCGCCGTGCAGGCCAAGGGCGCCTCGCTGCTATCGACGCTGGACAACTGGCACCGCAAGGCGGACGGTCAGTGCGCGATCGACTACGGATTCCACATGATCGTGTCCGATGTCAACGATGCGACCCTGAAGGAGATGGACGCTTGCATCGGGGCCGGCGTGAACAGCTTCAAGATGTTCATGGCCTATCCCGGCGTCTTTTACGCGACCGATGGCGAGATCCTGCGCGCGATGCAGCAGGCCGCGCAGACCGGCGCGCTGGTCATGATGCATGCGGAAAATGGCATCGCGATCGATCAGCTCGTCGCGCAGGCCGTAGCGGCCGGGAAGACCGACCCGGTCCAGCACGGCCTGACCCGGCCGCCCGAGCTGGAAGCCGAAGCCACCTCGCGGGCGATTGCGCTGGCCAGGGTGACCGGCTCGCCGCTGTATATCGTGCACCTGTCCGCTGCGCAGGCGCTGGATGCCGTCACGGCGGCACGCGACACCGGCCAGAATGTGTTCGCCGAGACCTGTCCGCAGTACCTGTACCTGTCGATCGAAGATCTGGCCAGGCCCGGCTTCGACGGCGCCAAATTCGTCGCCTCCCCGCCGCTGCGGCCCAGGGAGCACCAGGGGTCGCTGTGGCGCGGGCTGCGCACTAATGACCTGTCGGTCGTGTCCACCGATCATTGCCCGTTCTGCTTTGCCGAGCAGAAAGAACTTGGCCGCGGCGACTTCAGCAAGATTCCAAACGGGATTCCCGGCGTGGAGCACCGCATGGACCTGCTGCATCAGGGCGTGACTGGCGGAGAGCTCTCCCTGGCGCGCTGGGTCGAGGTGGCCTCGACGACGCCCGCGCGGATGTTCGGCCTTTATCCAGGCAAGGGCACGATTCAGCCGGGCGCGGACGCCGACATCGTGGTCTACGACCCGGCCGCCCGCCAAGTGCTCTCGGTCGCTACCCACCACATGAACGTGGACTACTCGGCGTATGAGGGTATGGAGATCACCGGGAGAGTGCAGACGGTGCTGTCACGCGGCCGGGTCATAATCGACGCCGGCCAGTATCACGGCGTGACCGGCCACGGCCGCTTCCTGCAGCGGGAGCTGTGCCAGTATCTGAGCTGATGCAGCAGTAGCAGAGCTGATGGGGCAGTCGCGGAGCTGAACGGCCGGTAGGGCCGCTGCGCAAGGAACGGGGAGACAACCGATGGATTTCGGCTTGGTTCTGCAGACTGATCCGCCGGCCAGCGGTGTCGTCAGCGCGATGCGCGAGGCCGAGAACCTGGGCTTCCGCTACGGCTGGACTTTCGACTCGCATGTCCTGTGGCAGGAGCCGTTCGTCATCTACTCGCAGATACTCGCGTCGACGTCGGCATTGGTCGTCGGCCCGATGGTGACCAACCCGGGTACCCGCGACTGGTCGGTCACCGCCTCGCTGTTCGCCACGCTCAACGACATGTTCGGCAACCGGACGATCTGCGGAATCGGCCGCGGCGATTCCTCCCGGCGGGTCATCGGCCAGCAGTCGGCTTCGCTGGCCACGCTGGCCGAGGCGATGCGGGTGATCAAGGACCTGGCCGAGGGCCGGGAAGCGACGCTGCACGGGACCGTGGTGCAGATCCCGTGGGTACGCGACGGTAAGCTGGAGATCTGGATGGCGGCCTACGGGCCGAAGGCGCTTGCGCTGGCCGGCGAGCAGGCCGACGGGTTCATCCTGCAGACGGCCGACCCCGACATCGCCCGGTGGACCATCGGCGCGGTGCGCGACGCGGCCAGGGCGGCGGGACGCCCCGCCGATGCCGTCACCATCTGCGTGGCCGCGCCCGCCTATGTCGGCACCGACCTGGCCCATCAGCGGGATCAGCTCCGCTGGTTCGGCGGGATGGTGGGCAACCACGTGGCGGATCTGGTGCGCCGGTACGGCATCGACGGCCCGGTGCCGACGGCGCTGACCGACTACATCTCCGGGCGGCAGGGCTACGACTACTCTCATCATGGGCGGGCCGGGAACCCGGACACCGAGTTCGTGCCCGACGACATCGTGGACCGGTTCTGCCTGACCGGGCCGCCGTCCGCGCATGTCGACCGGCTGCGCGAGCTGGCCGGCCTCGGCGTCGACCAGTTCGCCGTCTACCTGATGCACGACCAGCCCGAAGCCACCATGGCCGCCTACGGCGCCGACATCATCGCGGCGCTGAGCTGAGCATGTACCGGTCCGCGGTTGAGCTGGTCAGCGGCAAGGGCAGCCGCGTCACTGACGCGTCGCGCCGCAGCTACCTCGACTTCTTCGGCGGCATCCGCACCAGCATGCTGGGCTACGACGTGGCCGAGGTGCGCGAGGCGCTCGAGCGGCAGCTCGCCGCCGGCGTCACGCACACCTCCGCGCTGTACCTAATCCGCAACCAGGTAGAGCGGGCGGAGAAGATCGCCCGGCGGCTGACCGCGCGGGATTCTCCGCGGGGGGCCGCCGGAACCAGCCATGATCACGGGACACAGGAGAACGGAACGGGCAATGAGGCACATATCGCACTGGATCGGCGGCAAGCCGTGGTCAGGGGAGGCCGCCCGGCGTGGCGATGTCTACAACCCGGCGACCGGGCAGGTGACCGGCACCGTGGACTTCGCCGGCCGAGGCGAGGTGGCGGCCGCGGCTGCGGCCGCAGCGGCGGCGCTGCCAGGCTGGCGGGAGACCTCGCTGGTCAAGCGGGCCAGCGTGATGTTCGCCTTTCGCGAGCTGCTGCTGTGGGTGCCGAAAACCTATGCCACCTGGGCAGATGCCCTAGGATCGCGGTCGGTTCGGTCAAGCGGCTCGGCGTCGGCCGGGCCGGTCTTGGCTCGGCCGGAGGTGGGATGATCTTCGGCTTATGGGCTTGAAGCTGGTCTTCCTGGTCGTGTCCCGTGTCATGTCGCTGCTCAGGCTGTCGCGCCGGGAGTCGTGGTGGAAGGATGCCGAGATCTTGATGCTGCGCCATCAGCTCGCTGTCGCCGAGCGTGAGCGGCCGAAGGCGCGCGCCCGGTTGGCGTGGCCGGACTGGGCGTGGCTGGCGCTGCTCGCCGGGACGGTGCCGGCCGGGAGGCTGGCCGGGATGCGGCTGCTCGTCACTCCGGGCACTATCTTGCGCTGGCATCGCGACATCGTCCGCCGCCGGTGGGGGCACCTGTCGCAGCGTGGCCGGTCCGGGCGGCCAGCCACGCACCGCAAGGTGCGGTCGGTAGTGCTGCGGCTCGCCCGGGAGAACGAGTCCTGGGGCTACCGGCGGATCCACGGCGAGCTCGCGGGACTGGGCATCACCGTGGCGCCGTCCACGGTCTGGGAGATCCTCAAGAACGCCGGGATCGACCCGGCGCCGCGCCGCGACGGTCCAGGGTGGGCCGAGTTCCTGCGATCACAGGCACAGGGGATCTTGGCCCTGGACTTCTTCACCGCCGACCTCCTCAACGGCGCCAAGGTGAACGTCCTTGCCGTGATCGAGCACGGTACCCGCCGCGTCCGGATCCTGGGCGCCACGGAGCATCCCGTCCAGGCGTGGGTCGTGCAGCAGGCCCGGAACGTGCTCATGGACCTGGCGGACGCCGGGACGCGGGTCAAGTTCATGATTCATGACCGGGACGCCAGCTTCACCACCGCGTTCGATGAGGTCTTCCGTGCCGCGGGCACCAGGATCGTCCGCTCCGCCATCCAGGCGCCCCGAATGAACTCGGTCATGCAACGGTGGATCGGCAGCTGCCGCCGCGAACTGCTCGACCGGACTCTGGTATGGAACCAACGCCACCTTATGACCGTGCTGCGGGAGTACGAAGACTTCTACAACACCCACCGGCCGCACCGAGCCCTGAAACAGGCCGCGCCGCTGCGCCGGCTGCCCGGCAACGTCACCGACCTTGATCGGATCCGGGTTCAGCGACGTGACCGCGTCGGCGGCGTGATTCATGAGTATCGCCTGGTGGCATAGGTTTTCGGCACCCACAGCGCCCGTTACGAGGCCGCGCATCTGCCACTCACGCACGTCCGTGCTGAGCCGGTTCGGGGGAGTCCTGCGTCCCTTTTCCGGGCTGGCCGGCGGCTGTTGCTGGTGACCTTGCGGCCGCCGTTATCGGTCCCGTCAAGGTCGGGCGCGTGCGCCCTGGGATTTGTGATCGCCCGCGCCAGGGCACCGGCCGCATGGCGGGAACTCTCGGTCGGCCCGTGGCTACCGTGGCGAGGGCCGCAGACCCGCTGTCCTCGCTCGTCGTTCGCTGCGGCCGTCACTGTGGGTGAGGGAGGTCCGGTTCAAGGACGTCGCGCCCGGCGACCAGGACCCGGCGCACCCCTGGCGGTGCCTGGCAGGGCCGCTCATAGGTGGCGGTGTCGATGAAGCTGTCCGGGTCAAGCAGGACGAGATCGGCGCGCAACCCGGGAGCGACGCGGCCGCGGTCACGCAGGCCCAGCCGGTCCGCGGCCCGGCTGGTCAGCCTCACCACAGCTTCCTCGGTCGTGACCAAGCCGTCCCGCAGCGCGTAGCGGCCTAGCACCCGGGCTGCGGTTCCGTACAGGCGGGGATGCGGACGAGCGTTGAAGATCCCGTCGGAGCCGACGAGCGCCCCGGGCAGGGTGAAGATCGCCCGGACTACCTCCTCAGTGGCGTAGTGATCGACCATGCCGGCATTCAGATCTGTGTCGGTGAGAAGGTCCAGCACCGCAACTGATGGCTCGGCACATCGCTCGGCGGCTATCTGCTCAATAGTCATGCCGACATCGGCGGCACGCGGCCGGCCCGCCTCGGTGATCGTGATCTGGGCCGGACCGCACGCGGCGAAGAGGTTTTCCCACCCCGGCAGGCCGTTTTCGATGTCCCGCAAGATCCGCAGCCGTTCGGCTCTGTCGCGTAGCCGGCCCAGGATCGCCGCCGGGCCTCCATCGAAGGCCCACGGCGGCAGCAAGGCGCTGAGCAGGGTGCTTCCCGCACCATAGGGGTAGTGGTCGAAACTGAGATCGATGCGCTGCGCGGCATCGGCTATCAGGAGCAGAAGAGAGTCCAGCAGATGGGGTGACCCGACGAGTTTGAGGTGAGACAGGTGCAGGGCCGCCCCAGTGCGCTCGGCAATGCGCACAAACTCCCCGATAGCGTCGAGCACTCCGGCCCCCTCGTTGCGGACGTGCGGCATAAGCGGGACACGCTCGTCCGCGGCGACCTGTGCCAGGGCGATGAGTTCGCCCGTATCGGCGTACAGGCCTGGTGCGTAGATGAGCCCGAAAGAAAGCATCCGGGCTCCGGCCCTGAAGCCCGCCGTAACCTCGTCCTGCATTCGCCGCAGCTCAGTGTCGTCAGGGGGGCGCTTGGCGGGCCCGAGGACGACCTCCCGCACTGCTGAGTGCGGCACGCTTGCCACCAGGCTGGTTACGGCGTGCGTCGCCTCCAGCGCGGCCAGGTAGTCAGCCAGGGAGCCCCACGGCCACTCTTCGGGGCCAGGACCTTCGAGCGCCGACAGGTAACGGCGGCGCTCCGCACGCCCATCCGGGGTTACCGGCGCGGGACCCAGACCGTCTGGGCAGATCACCTCGGTGGTAAAGCCCTGGGCCACCTTCGGCGCCTGCCGCGGATCCAGGAAAGGGTGCAGCGCCGAGTGGGCGTGCATGTCGATGAATCCCGGGCACAGCAGCAGACCGCGAGCGTCAACCTCCTCCCCGCACGACTCAACCGGCAGCCGCTCGCCGATGGCGGCAATTCTCCCCTCCGCTACGGCAACATCGCTGGTGCGCACCAGTTGCTCTCCGTCGGCCAGCTGTGCGGCCCGGAAGACGAGATCAGCGTGCATTACCGTGCCTCTCCCGCGCCGAAGGTGTCGATCATGAGCCGCACGTCGTCGCCGAGCGGGTAGAGGACCGGGCAGGTCGCCCCGTTGGCGATGTACTCCCCGACCTTGGCCCGGCATTCCTCCGGCGTCCCGGTCGCCGAGACGGCCTGCACCGCGTCGTCGGGAATGAGCTTCATGGCCGCGCGGATCTCCTCCGGGCCGGCCGGCCAGGTCAGCACCTTGCCAATGGCCTCGATCAGCGCCGGATCCACGCCGCTGGCCGCCATGATGTGCGGCTGCTGGCCGAGGTACTGGGTGAGCAGCTCGCGGGCGCGGTCCAGGGCGAGATCCCGGTCGTGGTCCATCGAGCAGACGATCAGCTGCGGCCGGTCAATGTCGCCGGCCGTTCGCCCGGCCCGCGCCGCGCCGGCGCTCAGGGCCTCCAGGGCCCGCGCGGTGTACTGCGGGGTCACCATGTAGTTGAGCAGTACGCCGTCGCCGATCTGCCCGGCCAGCTCCATCATCCGCATGCCGGTGGCGCCGATGTAGATGGGCACCTGCCGCGGCGACCGGTCGCCGTGCACGATGTCCAGCGCGACGTCGTCGAGGTGGACGTACTCGCCGTGATAGGTGACATGCTGCAGCGCGAGCAGCTGCCGGGTGGCCTCGACGATCTCCCGCATCGCGCGCAGTGGCTTGCGCCGGTCCACGCCTACCTTGGCGGCCAGCGGCTCCCACCACGCGCCGAGCCCGAGGATGACCCGGCCAGGGGCCAGCTCATCCAGGGTGGAGAACGTGGCGGCGAGCAGCGCGACATTGCGCGTCCACATCGAGACCACCCCGGAGCCGATCTTGATCCGGCTGGTCACGCCGGCGTACGCGGCCATCGGCACCGTGGCCTCGCGGGCCAGCCTGCTCTCGGCCTGCCAGACCGCCTCGAAGCCGCGTGCCTCGGCGTAGCGGGCGTACTCCATGCTCTCGGCGATCGAGTGCTTGTCCTGCAGGTAGAGCGCGACCCTCATCTGCTCCTCCGTCCGCCGGGCGCATACGTATGCGGCGCAATGCCCTCAAGCCGCGCCCACAGGCGCGCGGCTTCCGCCGAGCTCCCGGCCGCCAGCGCGGCCGCGTCCAGCCGGGTGGACTGGCCGCCGGCGACCACCCGGTCCCCGGCAACGTAGACGTCCCGGACGCAGCGGGCGGTCAGGCCGAAGATCCAGTGCCCGGCCAGCCCTGCGGCGGTCAGCGGAGCAGGCGCCGGATAGTCCAGGATCACCAGGTCCGCGGGAGCGCCCGGCTGCAGCGTGCCGAGCAGCGGCTCGCCGGACGCCCGGCCCGCGAAGGCGGCCCCGGCCGCGAGCCGGGTTAGCGGCCAGCGGGGCGGCACGGCCAGTGACTCCTCCCTGGCCCGGAAGAAGCCGGCCTGCGACTCGGCGATCATGTCGCCGCCGATCCCGTCGGTGCCGAGGGCGACCCGGCCGGACCGGAGGGTGAACGGGGAGTGCCCGACGGCGTTGTTCATGTTGCTGCGCGGATTGCAGACGACCGTGGCGCCGGCCCTGCCCGCCAGCTCGATCTCCGGCCCGGTGACGTGCACGCAGTGCGCGAGCAGTGCCTGCCCGGTGATGACCCCGGCACGATGCAGCCGGGCGGCGGCGGTGCGGCCGCAGCGGGCCAGCGCGTCGCGGTTGTCGGCGGCGTCCTCCGCGACGTGGATGTGGATACCCACCGCTGCCTGCCGGGCGCCGTCGACGCAGGCCGCGAGGGTTTCGTCGGACATCGTGAAGGAGGCGTGCGCGCCCATCATGCCGCGCGCCAGCGGCCGGTTTGCGGCCAGGAACCGCAGGTTCTCGGCGATCCCGGCGCGGGCCCGCCGCGAGCCATCCCGGTCGGTGACCTCGTAGCACAGAACGCAGCGCAGCCCCAGGCTGGCGAGCGCGTCCGCGATGATGTCCAGCGACCCGTCGATCGCGTTCGGCGACGCGTGATGGTCCACGATCGTCGTCGTCCCGGCCAGCAGTGCCTCAAGCCCGGCGGTCAGTGCGGAGGCGCGGATCGACGCCTCGTCAAGCGCCCGGTCCAGCCGCCACCACACCCGCTGCAGGATCTCGGTGAAGTCGGCCGGCGCCGCGAGCCGGAACGGCATCCCCCGCGCCAGTGCGGAGTACAGGTGATGGTGCGCGCAGACCGCGCCGGGCACGATCAGGGTGCCGGTGGCATCGCGCCGCACCGCGCCGCGCGGGGCGGTGCCGGCCGCGAGCACCCGGTCCCCGGCCAGTACCAGATCCGCGTCGGTGACCTCCGGCGGGTCCAGGGACGTCACGATCGTGCCGCCGCACAGCGCGAGCATGGTCTGGCCGGGCGCCACCGGCCCGTTCGCTGTTACTGGCCCGTTCGCTGTCACCGGCCCGCCGGCGGTCACGGCACGGCCGGCTCGTCGGCGGTCACTACCGGCTTCTGGCCAGCCGCGGCGTGGCGGCACGGGCCGCAGCCGAATCCTTCATCGGCAGCACGGTCCGCCACGTCCCGTCGAACGAGTGCAGCGCCCCGGCCACCGCCGCGGCGGTGGGCACCAGGCCGATCTCGCCGACGCCCTTGGCGCCGTAGGGGCCCTCGGGCTGGTTCTCCTCGATGAACCGGCACTCGACCTCGGGCATGCCGGCCGGCGGGATGATGTTCAGCGACTTCAGCGTGGTGGTGACCGGATGGCCGGCCTCGACGATGTACTCCTCGGACAGCGCGTGCCCCAGGCCCATGTGCACGGCACCCTCGATCTGGCCCTCAAGCAGGGTGGGGTTGATGACCCTGCCCACGTCGTGCGCGGCGATGACCTTCGCGATCCGCCCGTCGCCGGCCAGCACGGCGACCTGGGTGGCCCATCCGTAGGCGAAATGGGTCACCGGCTCGGCCACGTCCGCGCCCGGCGCGGTGGTCCAGTCGATAACGACCTCGCCGTAGAACTCCTCACCGGCCAGCCGGGCGAGCTGCTCGCGGCTCGGGCCGCCATCGCCGGGCGGGGGCCCGTCCAGCTCGGCGAGCCGGTCGCGGAGCCGGGCGGCGGCGGCGATAACCCCGCGGCCGCCGAGCACCGTGCCGCGGGAGGCGGTGGTCTGGCCGCCGTCGAGCTCACGCTCGGTGTCGGTGGTCACCCGAACCCGGTCGGGGGTCAGGCCGAGCTGCTCGCACACGATCTGGGCCAGTACGGTGTACAGGCCCTGGCCCATTTCGGTCCAGGACTGGTACAGGGTCACCGTCCCGTCGGCTTCCGGCCGCAGGATCGCCCGGCCGTACTCGGCCAGGCCGTTGCCGATCCCGGTGTTCTTGACCGCGCACGCGATGCCGGCGTAGCGGGCGTTCTTGTAGTCGTCCCGGACCGCCAGCAGGGTCTGGCGCAGTCCCACGCCGGGGCCGAGCCGCTGGCCGGTGCCGAAGATGTCGCCGGTCTGCAGCGCGTTGCGCCAGCGGATGTCCCAGCCGTCCAGGCCAGTCAGCCCGGCGAGCCGGTCGAGCAGGCCTTCGATCGCGAAATTGACCTGGTTGGCGCCGAATCCGCGCATCGCACCGCACGGCACGTTATCGGTGTAGACGGCGCGGGCCTCGACGTCGACGGCGGGTACCCGGTAGGCGCCGCAGCTGTGGCCGGCGGCCCGCTCGAGCACCTTCGCGCCGACGCTCGCGTACGCGCCGGTATCACCGGTGATCCGGGCCCGGACCGCGGTGAGCCGCCCGCCGGCGTCGCAGCCGAGGGTGTAGGTCATCGTCAGCGGGTGCCGCTTGACGTGGAAGCGCAGGCTCTCCGCCCTGGACAGGGTGAGCTTGACCGGCCGGCCGGTGCGCAGGGCCAGCAGTGCCGCGTGTCCCTGGACGTTCAGGTCCTCCTTGGCGCCAAACGCGCCGCCGCAGCTGACCAGGGTCGCCCGCACCGCGTCCTGCGGGAGGCCGAGCAGCCCGGCGACCTGCCGCCGGTCGCTCCAGATGCCCTGGCCCTGGGTGTAGAAATGCACGCCCGGTCCCGCCGGGTAGGCCAGGCAGGACTCCGGCTCGAGGAACGCGTGCTCGATGAACTGGGTGCGGAAGGTGTCGGTGACCACGTGAGCCGAGGCCGCGAGCGCCGCGTCGGCGTCGCCGCGCTTGACCGTCGAGACCGACAGCACGTTGCCGGGCGCATGCGGGTGCAACTGCGGCGCACCGGGCTCCGTCGCGGCGGATGGATCGGTGACGGGGTCCAGGACCTCGTAGTCGACCTCGATCAGCGCCGCCGCCGCCCGCGCCGCCGCGCGGCTGTCCGCCGCGACCAGCGCGAGCACGTCGCCGACGTAGCGGGTGGTCTCACCCGCCGCGTACAGCTGCGGCCAGTCCGCGACCAGTTCCCCCTGAACGCGCTCGCCGGGCACATCCTCGGCGGTGAGCACCGTGACGACCCCCGGGTAGGCCCGGGCGCGCTCGGTGCCGATCCGCAGGATCACCGCGCGCGGATGGTCGGCGAACCGGATCGCGCCGAACGCCATCCCCGGCATGGTGAGGTCGTTGACGTAGGCCTTGTCTCCCAGCGCCAGCTCGGTCCCCTGATAGCGGGCGGTGCGCGAGCCGACCCGGCCCGAATGATCGGCGGCAGGCAGCGGCACGCCGCGCCGGGCCCGCGCCGCGAAGCCGATGGCGTCCAGGATCTTGGCGTAACCGGTGCACCGGCACAGGTTCCCGGCCAGGGCGGCGGCGATCCGGTCCCGGCCCGGCTCGGGTTCCCTGCGCAGCAGGGCCTCGGCCTTCATCACGATTCCCGGCGAGCAGTAGCCGCACTGCGACGCGCCGGCCAGCACGAAGCAGTCCGCCCACCGGGCACGCTCGGCCTCGCCCAGGCCCTCGGCGGTGACGATCTCGCGGCCCTCGAACCGCCTGGCCGCCTGGGCACAGGCGACGACCGCCTTGTCGCCGGACAGTACCGTGCACGCCCCGCACGAGCCCTCTGGCGCGCATCCGTCCTTGACCGAAAGCGCCCCGCACTGCTCCCGCAGCACTTCCAGCAGATGCTCGTCCCCGCGGAGGTCCACCGAGACCGGAGTGCCGTTGAGGACGAATTTCACCGCGCGCTCCCTTCCGTTTTGAGCGACCCAACATCTTCTCCGGGGCTGCCGCCTAGGGTCAAAGGTCCAGAAGCGAGGGCGCAGAGATTCCCCGCGGCCGGTCCTGCGGGCAGCGGCCTAACGCCCGTAATCTCCCGCAATCTCCCGGAAATGCCCGCGCCCTAAGCTCGCCAGCATTCAGCCCGCGGGTCTGCTGCCGCGGGGGACCGGGGAGGGGCGATGAGCCAGCCCGAGGGAGCGTCCCGCGGCAGGGCGCTGGCGGCAGCCGCGCCGTTAGGCGGCTGGCGGGCGGTGTTCAATCGCTGGCTGATCCTGCCGGCCGCCGCCATCGGGGCGCTGGTCATCGGGGCCGTGATCATCGCGGCGATGGGCGCCAATCCCCTGACCGGCTACCACGCGCTGATCAGCGGCGCCTTCGGCGGCTCCTACCAGCTGGCGAGCACCGCGGTCAAGGCGGTGCCGCTGCTGCTGGTCGGCGTGGGCATCTGCATCTCGTTCCGGGCCAATGTGCTCAACATCGGCGGCGAAGGACAGCTCGTCATGGGCGGCCTGGCCAGCGCCGCGACCGCGCTCGTGCTGCCGAACCTGCCGGGCTTCGTGCTCATTCCGCTGGTGCTGCTGGCCGGGGCCGCCGGCGGGGCGATCTGGGGTGCCATCCCCGGCGCGTTCAAGGCCTACCGGGGCGTCAACGAGGTCCTGTCCACGATCATGCTCAACCTGGTTGCGGTCCAGCTGATGAACTACCTGCTGGCCGGCCCGATGATCGACAGGACGGAGTCGTTCGCGGTCGTCGGCCGGATCCCGCAGACCCGGCTGCTGTCGCCGAACTCGTGGCTGCCGATCATCGTTCCCGGCACCCAGCTGCACCTGGGCGTGGTCATCGCGGTGCTGGTCGCGGTGGCGGCATGGGTACTGCTCCGGCAGACCGGGTTCGGGTTCCGCATCCGCGCCGTCGGGCTGTCCACCGACGCGGCCAGCTACGCGGGGATGGCCGTCAAGCGGACCACGATGCTGGCCCTGACCCTGTCCGGGGCGATGTGCGGGCTGGCCGGCACGATGCTCGTGTTCGGCAGCATCAGCCACCGGATGGTGACCGACGGCTCGCTCACCGGGTTCACCGGCAGCGACGGCTACTACGGGATCGTCGTCGCGCTGTTCGCGGGCCTCAGCCCGCTGTGGACGATCCTGTCCGCGTTCCTGTTCGGCGGCCTGCTGGTCGGCGGCGTCTCGATGGGCATCGCACTGAACGTGCCCTACTCCTCCGACCTGGTCACCACGATCGTCGGCCTGATCGTCTGCTTTGTCGTCGCGCTCGATGCCGTCCGGCGGCGGTCCGGCCTGCCGGCCGGGGCCGCCGGTCCCGCCAGCGTGCGCGAGCTGCTCACCAGAGGCTGGTTGCGGCGAGATGATGCCCGCGCGACGGCCGTGGCCCAGGCGGCGTCCGGCCAGGGCGCCGCTGAGCAGCCCGTTCCTGGACAGGCCAGCCCTGAGCCGGCCGCCGCCGCGGACCAGGCCGGGGAGGCGCAGCCGTGAGCCACTTCTTCACCGCGGCCGTCCTGTCGGCCACCATCGCGTCCGGCATCGCCCTCGGCGCACCGCTGCTGCTGGCCGCCCTCGGGGAGACGGTCGGGCAGCGCAGCGGCGTGCTGAACCTGGGTGTCGACGGCATCATGCTGCTCGCCGCGTTCGGCGCCTACCTGGTCGCGCTGCGGACCGGCAGTATCGGGTGGGGGGTCCTCGTCGCCCTGGCCATCGGCGTGGTGATGGGCCTGATCACCGCGTTCATCAACGTGACAATCGGCGCCGAGCAGGGTATCAGCGGTATCGGGATCTACATCGCCGCGCTCGGCCTGTCCGGGCTGCTCTTCGAACGGTACGTCGGCACCCCGACGCCGATCACCAACAGCCGCGGGCCGTTCGTGGCGGTGCACATCCCGCTGCTGGACCGGATTCCCTACCTCGGCACCATGCTGTTCAAGCAGAACATCCTGGTCTACGCCGCGCTGCTGCTGGTCCCCGCGCTCACCTACGTGCTGCACCACACCACGTACGGGATGAACGTGCACGCGGCCGGGGAGAACCCGGCGGCCGCCGACAGCCTCGGCGTCAGCGTGACCCGGGTGCGCTACACCGCGGTCATCTTCGGCAGCACGATGGCCGGCCTGGCCGGGGCCTCGCTGCTCATCCTGGACGGCATCTTCCAGGAGAACCTCACCCAGGGGGCCGGGTTCATCGCTGTCGCGCTGGTGTACTTCGGCGGCTGGCGGCCGGCCGGGGTCGCCCTCGGTGCCCTCCTCTACGGGCTGACCGGATCGGTCATCCTCACCTGGAAGACGCTCGGCATCATCCCGCTGTCCCTTTCCGACCTCGCGGCGACGGCCCCGGCGGTGATCGTCGTGCTGGCCCTGCTCTTCCTGGTCGGGCGGTACCGGCAGCCCGCCGCGCTCGGCAAACCGTACCGGCGGCAGTGACCTGGCCGCTGGCTGTCACGGCACGCAATAAAGCAGATAAGAGAGGCAAGACAATGAACATATCCTTCACCAGGACGCGGTGGCTGGCCGCAGGAGCTGCGGTCCTGATCCTGGCCGCCGGGTGCGGCAGCAGCAGTGCCACGCCCACGGCGGCCTCCAGCCACGCCCCCCCGGTACTCAAGGTCGCGCTGATCACCCCCAGCGCCACCAACGACCTGGCGTTCAGCCAGGCCATGTACGCCGCCCTGCAGTCGCTGCAGGCCAAGGACGACCTGAAGATCTCGGTCCAGGACAACATGTTCGTGGTATCGGACGCGGCCAACGCGATGCAGGAGTTCGCGTCGCAGGGCTACAACCTCATCATTGCCAACGGATCGCAGTACGGCAGCACGGTTCAGCAGCTGGCCGCCAAGTATCCCAAGGTGTCGTTCGCCTGGGGCACGGCCGGGTCGACGTACGGCCTGAAGAACGTGTTCGCCTACCAGGCCGCGGCCAATGAGGGCGGCTATGTGCAGGGCTACATGGCCGGGCTGCTGAGCAAGAAGAAGGTGATCGGGGTCATCGGCCCGATCAACGTGGGTGACGCCCAGCTGTACACCGGGGGCTTCAAGGCCGGTGCCCTCGCCGCCGACCAGCACGCCACCGTGCACCTGTCGTTCACCGGCTCGTTCAGCGACGTATCCCTGATGGCCAGCGCGGCCAAGTCCTATGTGTCCGAGGGCGCAGACGTGCTCACCGGCAGTTCCCAGTCGGTGGTCGGCGCGATCGGCGTGGCCAAGTCCGACAACGTGGCCTGGTTCGGCACCCAGTGGGATCAGTCGTCGCTGGCCCCCGCGGACGTGGTCTCCAGCCAGGCTTACAACTGGGTTCCGGTGCTGTCGCAGATTTTCACCGCGATCCGGGCGGGCAAGCTGGGCGGTGCGACCTACACGATCACGCTGAAGAACGGTGGGGAGAAGATCGAGTTCAACCCGGGCTACCAGCTGCCCGCCTCGGTCAAGGCCGCGGGCGAATCGGTGGCCGGGAAGATCGAGTCCGGCGCGATCACGCCGCCTCAATGAGACCAGCACGGTAGCGACCAGCACAGGGAGAGGGAGACGGCGTTGGCGAGTACCCCCGCGGCGGCCGGCCCGCTGCTCGAGATGCGCGGGATCACCAAGCGCTTCCCGGGGGTGCTCGCCAGCGACCGGGTTGACTTCGATGTCCGGGCCGGTGAGGTGCATGCCCTGTTCGGCGAGAACGGCGCCGGCAAGAGCACGCTCATGCGGATCCTGTACGGCCTCTGCCCGCCGGACGAAGGCGAGATCCTGCTGCGCGGGGAGCCCGTCGCCATCCGGTCCCCCGCGACGGCCATCGCCCGCGGCATCGGCATGATTCACCAGCACTTCATGCTGGTGCCCACGATGACCGTGGCGCAGAACGTGGCGCTCGGGCTGAAGTCCTCCCGCGGCCCGCTCATCGACCCGGGCCGGGTCAGCGTCCGCATCCGGGAGCTGTCCGACCGCTACGGGCTCTGGATCGATCCGGACGCCCTGGTCCGGCAGCTGTCGGTCGGTGAGCGCCAGCGAGTGGAGATCATCAAGACGCTCTACCGCGACGTCTCGCTGCTCGTGCTCGACGAGCCCACGGCGGTGCTGACGCCAGGCGAGGTGCGCGACCTGTTCGGCGTGCTGACGGTGATGATCAGCAACGGCCTGGGCGTGGTCTTCATCTCGCACAAGATGAACGAAGTGCTCGAGCTGTCGAACCGGATCACCGTGCTGCGCGGCGGCCGGAAGATCGCCACCGTCGACGCCGCGAGCACGTCCAAGGCCGAGCTCGCCACGATGATGGTCGGGCACGAAGTCGCGCCGCTGCCCGTGCCGCCCGGGAGGCGGGACGGGGCGGTCCGGCTCGCGGTGACCGGCCTGCGCGCGGCCGGTGATCGCGGCACTGAGGCGGTCCGCGGGCTGTCGCTGACGGCCCGGTCAGGCGAGATCCTCGGCATCGCCGGCGTCTCCGGCAACGGACAGCGCGAACTGGCCGAGACCATCGCTGGGCTGCGCCCGGTGACCGGCGGCAGCATCGTCCTGGACGGCACAAACGTGACCGGCCGCAAGCCGGCCGCTGTGCGCGGCGCGGGCCTGGGCTACGTCCCCGAGGAGCGGATGCGGGACGGGGTCATCGGGGATTTCACCGTCGCCGAGAACCTGCTGCTGGTGGACAGCACCAGCCCCGCCTTCTTTCGGCGGGGGTTCCTGCGCCGGGAAGCCGTCCGGCGGTATTGCGCCGGTCTGGTCGCCGATTTCAGCATCCGGACGCCGCGCCTGGAGACGCCCGCACGTAACCTGTCCGGCGGCAACATCCAGAAGCTGATCATGGCGCGCGAGCTGTCCCGCTCGCCGGCGGTGCTGCTGGTGGCGCAGCCCACCCGCGGCATCGACGTCGCCTCCTCGCGGTACATCCACCAGCGGCTGCTGGGCCAGCGCGTCGCGGGCACCGCCGTCGTGGTCATCTCCGAGGACCTGGAAGAGGTGATGACGATCTGCGACCGGCTGCTCGTCGTATACGAGGGCCGTATCGCCGGCGAGGCCGACCCGCGCACGGTCAGCCGTGAGGCGATAGGCCTGCTGATGGCCGGGACCACGGCCGGCCCGGCGCGGCCCAGCGGCTAGCCCGGTACGCGGAACCCGGGCTGACCGTGCGCAGCGCGGTGTGCCTGGTCATGTGCCTGATCGCTGTATGCCGGTGAACAGCACCGCTACCGTGTGCTCCGGCGCGATGGCACCGGATTCGAGCAGTTCAGGCAGCCCGGCCAGGCCCGCGGTACCCGTCGCGTCGGCGGGGTAACCAGCCTGCACGCCGAGCCGGTACGCCGCGCCGAGCTGATCCTCGGACACCACTACCGGCCTCCCGCCGGTGCGGAGCATGCCTTCCACCACGGCACGCCAGTCGTACGTCTCGTCGTCAAGGATCCCGGCGGCCAGGCTCTTCGGCTCGCTCTCCCACGGCCACATGAAATCCGACCGGTGCCGGGCCGCGGCGGCGACCGCGGCCCGGATATCAGCCGCCGCCGGGTCGGCGGGCAGCGTGCCGCGGACCAGCTCGTAGGCGCGTTCCAGCGGGTGGGCGCCCTCGGTCTGCACGGTGTGGACCTGTGGCACGCCGGCTGCGGCGCCGAGTGCCGCGGCCTCGGTGCACGCGTTGATACAGGCGGTGGCGAGGGCTCCGCCGCCGACCTGGACGACGAGGTGGTCCAGGGCCACGCCGGCCGCGCTCAGCCCGGCGACCAGCTCGAAGCCGAGCGTCTCGCCGCCCTCGATGGCCAGGCCGTTCAGGTTGCCCTGGCAGGTGAACGGGATCGCCCCGCCGGCCAGCTCGGCGCGCAGCCGGTGACAGGACGGGTCGCCCGGCTGGCCTGGCCGCCGGGGACAGGTGCTGACGTCGGCCCCCAGGTCAGCGAGCCGCGCCACGGTGCCGGACGCGGCGTCCGAGGGCACGAACACCCGCAGCGGCCAGTCCGCGGCCCGGGCCAGCACGGCGGCGGCAAGCGCGGCGTTGCCGCAGCTGGCGATGGCCAGCTCCGGGCGGCGGGCCGGGTCGGTGCTGCCGATCCGCTCGGCCACCAGCAGGTGCAGCAGCACGCCCATCAGGTGACGGCCCTTATGCGAGCCCGCCACGTTGCCGGTCTCGTCCTTCACCCAGACCCCGCCGGGCGCGCGGAATCCGAGCACGTCGCTGAGCCGTTCATCGCGCCGCAGCGGGGTACGCCGGAAGCCGTGCCCGTCGACCGAGGCGATCCGCTCGTCGAGCCGGCCGGCCAGGGCGCAGAAGTCCTCGTCGGCCAGGCCGCCGTTGATGGCCCGGTGGTAGCTGTGCAGCAGGCCGCGGTAGGCGGCGAATGGCTCGGCCCGGCCGCCGGCGGCCGGGAAGCGTACCTGGCCGGGATCCAGGACCCGGACGATCACGTGGTCGACGTCGTCGTCCCCGGCGTTGCGGCAGGCGAACGGATAGGGCTCGGACCGCTCAGGTGCGGTCCCGCAGCCCGCGCAGACCAGGGTGGACGCGCCCTGGCTCACGGGGTGACCCCGGTCCGCCCGTTGAACTGGCGGATCATCTCGTCCCACGCGTCCGTCTTGCTGCGCAGGCCGGTCCAGAACGACGGCTCCCAGCGTGCGGCGAACGACTCGACCGGCACGCCCTGCTGCTCGACCCAGGTGAAGTAGCCGAGGTCGAAGATCCGCCGGCGGTCTGTGCGCGTGGTCTCCAGCAGCTCATCGGTGCCCGCGCCGAGCATCCACCGGCCGAACGCCTCGGCTGCGGCGATCTCGTCGAAGCCGCGGGGGAAGTCACGGGCCGCGATCCGGGCCCGCTCGCTGCCGTACATGCTGGCCCCGTCGGTGGCGACCGTGGCGATCACGTCGTCCGGCCCGAGGTCGAGGTACTTCGCGAGCTTCACGCTCGCCAGGATGTTGCAGATGGACGACAGCCCGAACAGTGGCAGCGCGGCGATGACGGCCTCGCTCACGCCGCGCCGGCCGCGCAGGTAGGACAGGCCGGCCGGCTCAGCGAACAGCAGCGCCAGGTGATCGGTCGCCTGGTCGGACACCGCGGCCACGAAGTCGGTGCTGGCCACGTTGTGGATCAGCGGGATGTGCTTGTCCCCGATGCCCTGGATGTTGTGCTCGCCGAACCCGTTGTAAAGCATGGTCGGGCACTCCAGGGCCTCGACGGCTACGATGCGGGCGCCGTGATCTTGCTTCAGACGGTCGCCGGCACCCAGCGTCCCGGCCGACCCCGAGGCCGAGACGAAGGCGCGCAGGCGAAGATCGGCCTCGTCCTCCCGTAGGTGTTCGAACACGTCGCCCAGGGCCGCCCCGGTGCACTGGTAGTGCACCAGGTAGTTGCCAAACTCGGAGAACTGGTTGAAGATCACGTTGGCGGGGTCCTGCGAGAGCTCCGCGCACTTGTCGTAGATCTCCTTCACGTTGCTCTCCGACCCCGGAGTGGCGATCACGTCGGCCGGGTCGGTGACCCAGTCTTCGAGCCAAGCGAAGCGTTCCCGGCTCATCCCTTCGGGGAGCACCGCCACGCCCCGGCAGCCCATTAGCCGCGAGATGGCCACACCGCCTCGGCAGTAATTACCAGTGGAAGGCCATACGGCCCGGTGGGACGTGGGGTCGAACTGGCCGGTGACGACCCGGGGCGCCAGGCAGGCATAGGCTGCCAGCACCTTGTGGGCACGGATCATGGGGAACCGGTCGCCGATGGCCACCACTATCTTGGCGTCCACACCGGTCAGTTGCTTCCCAAGCACCACGTGCCCAGGGACGGCGACCTGCTCGCTCCGATCGGCGCCGTTGTACCAGTGCACCCGGAACAGGTTGAGCGGGTGCGCCTCGTCCGGCTTCACCGCGGCGAGAGCTTGGCGGACCGCCCCCGGGATCTTGTGCGGCTCAGCCAGCTCGGCGAAGGTCGGCAACAGTACCTGAGCGTCGCGGAAACGTCGCACGGCGCGGTCGTAGACGCCGCGGTCGACAATGTGGTCCTCTAGTCCCGAAGTTGGCATGGTCCTGCCGCTCCTAAGTTGTCTCTTTGCCGTCGGTGTGACTGCGCGCCGTGGCGGCGACTATACGACGTCCTCGTCCAGCATGGCGGTGGCAACCCTCAAGAACCCCGCGATGTTGGCGCCGAGGACGTAGTTGCCAGGCTGGCCGTACTCGGCGGCGACGGTGCTCACCCTGGTGTGGATCGACTTCATGATCGACTTCAGCCGCTCATCGACCTGCTCGCGGGCCCACTGCAAGTGCCCGGAGTCCTGGGCCATCTCCAGGCACGAGACGGCGACCCCTCCGGCGTTGGCGGCCTTTCCGGGACCGTAGAGAAGGCCCGAGGCTATGAACAGTTCGGCCCCGTCCGGGGTCGTCGGCATGTTGGCACCTTCGGTGACCACCCTGACCCCCGAGGAGATCAAGTTGGCCGCGTCCTTGCCGTTTATCTCGTTCTGCGTCGCGCTTGGGAAGGCGCAGTCGGCGGGGATGCTCCAAAGCGGGTTCGAGTCGCCCGCGGCGACCGGTACGAACTCCGAGCCAGGGAACTGCTCCGCGTACTGGCGGATCCTTCCTCGCCGCACGTTTTTCAGCTCCATGACCCAATCGAGCTTTTCGCGATCGATCCCATCGGGGTCGTGGACGAACCCACCGGAATCAGACAGTGTGACTGGTCGGGCGCCCACATCTATCAGCTTCTCGGCCGTGAACTGGGCCACGTTCCCGCTGCCCGAAACCAGGCATGTCTTGCCCTCCAGGCTGTCGCTCCGTGTGGCCAACATCTCCTGTGCGAAGTAGACCGCCCCGTACCCTGTCGCCTCGGGCCGGATAGCCGACCCTCCCCACTCCAGGCCTTTGCCTGTAAGTACGCCAGAAAATTGGTTGGTGATGCGCTTGTACTGGCCGAAAAGGTAGCCGATCTCCCTGGCGCCCACGCCGATGTCCCCGGCGGGCACGTCGGTGAACTGACCGATGTGCCGGTACAGCTCGGTCATGAACGATTGGCAGAAGCGCCTCACTTCGCCCGAGCTGCGGTGCTTCGGGTCGAAGTCCGAGCCGCCTTTGGCCCCGCCTATAGGCAGCATCGTCAGAGCGTTCTTGAAGACCTGCTCGAAGGCGAGGAACTTGAGCACGCCCAGGTAGACCGTCGGGTGGAAGCGGAGCCCGCCCTTGTAAGGCCCTATAGCGCTGTTCATCTGGACGCGAAACCCACGGTTGATGTGGACCTCGCCGTTGTCGTCGACCCAGGGGACCCTAAAGATGATCACCCTTTCGGGCTCAGCCATGCGTTCGAGGATTTTCGCCCGCCGGAACTCCGGGCGGCTATCGACTACAGGGGCCAGGCACGGGTACACCTCGCGTACGGCTTGGAGGAACTCCGTTTCACCGGGGTTTTTGTCCTCGACCGCGGCTATCACCGAATCGACGTAAGTCCTCACAGTCAAGTGCTCCTTTTTAGACCTGCCAGGGCTAGCGCAAGGTACGGCAGAAATCCTCGATCCATCCGAGCGCTGTCCGGATGTTGTCGACCGAGTTGGCATAGGAAAAGCGTAGGTAGCCTTCTCCCCAGGATCCGAACGCGGTGCCGGACAGGCAAGCCACACCGGCTTCGTCGAGCAGACGTGAGGCGAGGACCGACGACGTCAAGCCGAGGTCCTTCACGTTGGGGAAGACGTAGAAAGCGCCCTGCGGAGTTGCGCACGAGATCCCCGGGATACCCTCGAGGCCCTCGACGATCACGTCGCGCCGGACGCGGAACTCCGCCACCATGTCCTCGATCGGCTTCCAGGGCCCTTCGAGGGCCGCTACCGCAGCGTCCTGGCTGAAGGCGGAAGTACAAGAGACAGAGTTCACGATCAACCGGGTTACCGGCTCCACGAGGTCCGGCGGGAACACGCCGAAGCCCAACCGCCAGCCCGTCATGGCAAAGGGCTTGGACCAGCCGTCCAGCAGGACCGTGCGCTCGGGCATGCCATCGAAATCGAGGACGCTGCAGTGCTTCCCGTCGTACCGGGTCGCCCAGTAGACCTCGTCGGTCAGGACGATCAGGTCGTGGCGGACGGCGATCTCGGCTATCGCGGCACAGTCGCCCGGGGTCAATGCACTACCGCACGGGTTATGCGGCGAGTTGAGGATGAGCAGCCTCGTGCGCGGCGTGATGAGGTGCTCGACCTCTTCGGGGTCCATCCGGAAGTCGTTTGCCTCCCGGAGGGGTACCGGCACGGGGACGGCTCCGACGAACCCGGCGATCGACTCGTACATCGGGAACCCGGGATTGGGGTACAGCACTTCGTCGCCTTCCTCGCACAATGCGAGCATGGTGAAGAACATGATCGGCTTGGCCCCCGGCGTGATCAGCACCCTGTCGGGCGAGGCGCGCAGCCTTCCGTTGCGCTCGAGGTAGGCGCTGACGGCCTCGCGGAGCCGCAGTGTGCCCGGGGCGGGTACATAATGGGTGTGACCGGCCTTGAGCCCGGCCTGGGCCGCTTCGACGATGTGAGCGGGAGTGGCGAAATCCGGCTCCCCTATCTCGAGGTGCACTACGCGGCGCCCCGTGCGCTCCAGCGCCTGGGCCTGGGCCAGGACGGCGAACGCGGATTCGGTACCCAGCCGCTTCATTCTTGATGCGAGCCTTGTCATAGCCCGGAAGATAATATCTCGACCGGCACGCGAACCAGGGCCAAAGGACCCGGTCTCGGACCGTCTGGGCGGCGTCATGACCAAAGGCTCTAGTGATGCAGTTGTGTAGCTTGCATCATGTTGCCACAACCGAGCGACATTCGTAGTCGGGGCCGGAGGTTTCAAATGACGCCAGCTGTTGCCGCCGAGCACCTGTCCGTGGCGGGCAGGGCGCATCCTTCCAGCGAGGCCGAGGTGGGGCGCCTTTTTGCCGCCGCCGAGCCTGACTTCACTCGCTATGAGGTGCTGAAGGACCTTGTCGACGAGTGCATAGACCTGTCCCTCAATTACCGCCAGAGCGGGCACCCGGGCGGGTCGCGCTCGAAGGTCCACATGGTACTGGCGCTCGCCCTGTCGGGGGCGATGAGATGGGACGTGCGCCGGCCGTGGCTGCGCTTCTCCGACCGCTTCATCCTGTCCGCCGGGCACACCGTCCCCCTCGTCTACGCCACGCTGGCCGTGCTCAACGAAGGGCTCCGGGCCCGGCACGAACGGACTGGCCTCGAGCGTTACGCGTTCCCAAACGACGGTAAGTTCGCTCTCACATGGGAGATGTTGCCGGAGCTCCGTCATCGCGGCGGACTGCCCGGGCACGCCGAGATGGCGGGGAAAAGCCTGTTCCTCAAGTACAACACCGGCCCATCGGCCCACGGCGTCGGCCCCGCGGTCGGAGAGGCTCTGGCGCTGAAGCTGGCGGGTGCCGGCGAGGTAAAAGTCTTCGCCGTCGAGGGTGAGGGAGGGCTCACGCCCGGGGGCGCTCACGAGGCCAAAAACACGGCATGGGGGCTTGGGCTGTCCAATCTCGTCTTCCTCATCGACTGGAACGACTTCGGCATCGACTCCCGGCCGGCCTCGAGCGTTGTCAACGGCTCGCCGGTGGACTGGTTTGCTCCGTACGGATGGAGGGTCACTGGCACTGAGGAGGGCTCGGAATGGGGCCCGGTGACCCGGGCCGTGCTCGATGCGACTTGCGGGGCTAATCCCGGCGACGTCCCGAGCGTGTCGTGGTTCAAGACCCGCAAAGGCCGCGGCTACGGGAAGTATGACGCCTCCAGTCACGGCGTCCCTTGGCCCATCAACTCTGAGCAGTTCTGGGCGGTTCGCAAGCAGTTCATGGCCCGCTACGGGGTGGAGTACGAGGGGGTGGACGCCCCGGCCCCGGCGGGGCCTGAGGCGTTGCGGGCCCAGGAAGAAGCCAACCTGCAAGTGGTCATGGAGGTCCTGCGCCGCGACGACGACCTCGTCGAGTGGCTTTCGGACCGGTTGGTGGCCATCGCCGCCACGGTCCCCGAAGCCATCGAGGGGTTCCGGCTGGGCGACAAGGCCGCCGGCGTCTTCACCGACAAGCGGATTTTCGACTTCGAGCACTACCCCGAACAGATATGGAAGCGTCCCGGCGACAAAGCCCCTAACCGCGCCGCCCTCGGGACCTGGGGGTCCTACGTCAACGCGCTGGCCAAGCGCGACTACGGGCGGCCGCTGTTCATCGCCTGCTCCGCTGACCTGGCCGACTCCACCAACATCTCCGGCTTCGCGGCCGACTTCGAGGATATGAAGGGCTTCGGGTGGTACGAGAGGAGCTCTAACCCCTTCGGGGCCCTGCTCCCGACCGAGATCACCGAGTTCACGAACGCCGGCTTGATGGCGGGCCTGGCCTCGGTAGACCTGGCCGAGGACCCGTTCAGCGCGTTCGACGGTTTCTGGGGGGCGTGCTCGACCTACGGCTCGTTCTCGTACCTCAAGTACGGCCCCATGAGGCTCTTCAGCCAGCTCGCCCAGGATTGCGACCTCAAGGTCGGGAAGCTCTTGTGGGTCGCGGGCCACTCCGGGCCCGAGACCGCCGAGGACTCGCGTACTCATTTCGGCATCATCGAGACGGGCGTGACCCAGCTGTTCCCCGAGGGCCGGGTGATCGACCTGCACCCGTGGGAGTACAACGAGGTCCCAGTCGTCCTCGCAGCGGCGCTGGCGCTGGACGTGCCGATCGTGGCCCTGCACCTGACCAGACCGCCGATCGAGATCCCTGACCGAGCGGCCCTGGGCATGCCGTCGCATTTCGCCGCCGCCGGGGGGGCCTATGTCCTGCGGGCCTTCGACGAGTACAAGCCCAAAGCCGGCACCGTCTTTGTGCGCGGCACCATGTCGACCCACAACCTGGTCAAAGTCCTGCCCGAGCTCGAGCGGGCCGGTCTCAACGTGAAGGTCGTCGCCGCCATCAGCCCACAGCTGTTCCGGTCCCAGGACAGTGCCTACCGCGAGTCAGTGATATCTCCCGCTGACTCGGTCGACTCCATGGTGGTCACCAGCGGAGCGTTCAAGCTGATGCGTGACTGGGCGGACGGCCCGATCACCAGGGAGTACTCGCTGTCGGCGGACTTCGATGACCGGTGGCGGACGGGCGGGAGCGTGGACGAGGTGATCTCCGAGGCTCACCTTGGCCCCGAGAGCATCCTCGTGGCGATCGAGCGCTTCGTCGCTGAGCGCGCCCAGCGGCTGCGTCGCTGGCAGGCTTACCTGGACGCGGCGTCGCTCCGGTAGCCTTGGGCGCGCTGGCGAGGATGACAGGCTTTGGTTAGGAGGGCCCCAACATGTCGAGCGTACTTACTTCACTACCGGTCGGAGAGCGTGTGGGGCTGGCCTTTTCGGGTGGTCTCGATACCTCGGCTGCCGTCGCCTGGATGGCTGAGAAGGGTGCCGTCCCCTACGCCTACATCGCGGATCTCGGACAACCTGACGAGCCTGATCTCGCGGCCGTGGCCAAGCGGGCCGTTGACCTGGGCGCCGCCCATGCCCGGGTCATCGATTGTCAAGAGCCCCTAGCCCAAGAAGGGCTCGTGGCCCTGCAGTGCGGAGCGTTCCATATCGGTACCGCGGGAAAACAATATTTCAATACCACCCCTCTTGGGCGGGTGGTGACTTCGGTCCGCCTTGTCAATGCGATGGCCGGTGACGGCGTCAACATCTGGGGGGACGGTTCGACGTACAAGGGCAACGACATCGAGCGGTTCCACCGCTACGGCCTTCTCATCAACCAGGACCTGAGGATATATAAGCCGTGGTTGGACGCGGCCTTCGTCGATGAGCTCGGTGGGCGCCACGAAATGAGCGCCTTCTTGGCTCGCAAGGGCCAGCCCCGCACCGAGGCGCCCGAGAGGGCCTACTCCACCGACTGCAACCTCTGGGGCGCCACTCATGAAGCGAAAGATCTTGAGCTCCTGCAAACTTCGATGGAGATCGTGGTCCCGCTCATGGGAGCCAGGCACTGGGACCAGAAGGTCAATATCGAGCCGGAAACCGTCACGGTCAAGTTCAGCGAAGGCTTTCCCAGAGAGATCAATGGCGGTACCTTCGCGTCCGCGGCCGACCTGGTGCGGGCGGCTAACGCCATCGGGGGCCGCCATGGCCTGGGGATGAGCGATCAAATCGAGAACCGCGTCATCGAGGCCAAGAGCCGCGGCATCTACGAGGCGCCGGGGATGGCACTGTTGCATATTGCCTATGAACGGCTGGTAAGCGCCATCCACAATGACGACAGCATCGAGCAGTACCGGAGCCTTGGCCGTCGGCTCGGTCGGCTCTTGTACGAGGGACGCTGGCTCGATCCGCAGTCGTTGATGCTTCGAGAGGCCCTCCAGCGGTATTTCGCCTCGGCCGTGACCGGTGAAGTGCAATTGTTGTTGCGCCGGGGCGACGACTACACGATCGTTGACACCCGAGGGCCTGGCCTTACGTACCGACCGGACCGTCTGTCCATGGAGCGGGTCGAGGGCGCGGCGTTCGGGCCGCTCGACCGAGTCGGTCAGCTCGCTATAAGAGAGCTTGACATTGCGGACTCACGAGCGAAGCTGCGCTCGTACTGGTCCAGTGGCCTGCTTGGGGGGCTTGGCTGGGTCATGTCCGAGTAGGCGCTGCCGGTCCGGGATCTCGCACCAGAGGGCAATGGGGCGCTGACCCGCAGGCGAGCATGGCCTGTCTGGGCTCAATCGTCGGCGCCAGCCGCGTGAGCGGTCCGGGGCGGTCGCATGGGCAGAGTGGTCCGCCATTGCCCGTCGGCGGCGTGCAGGGCGGCGGCCACGGCACCGGCCGTCGGCACCAGGCCGATCTCGCCTACGCCCTTGATCCCGTAGGGCGAACGGGGTTGGGGCACTTCCACCAGGATGACGTCGATCGGGGGGACGTCCTTGGCCCGCAGGATGCCGAGGGACCGCAGGGTGGTCTTGGTCGGCATGCCCATCTCGTCTGAAGGGAACTCCTCGGTGAGGGCGTAACCAAGGCCCATGTGCACCGAACCCTCGACCTGGCCCTCGCACAGCGTCGGGTTCACCGCCCGGCCCACGTCGTGGGCGGCCACCACCCGCTCGATGGCGCCCGACTCCGGGTCGGCGATCACCAGCTGCGCGGCGTAGCCGAACGCCGAGTGGATGATGGGGCTCTCCACCTCGCCCAGGTGGTGGGTCCAGTCCACCCGGTGCACGCCGACATAGTCGACGTCGTACTGGCACCCGCCCTGCTTGGCGGCCCGGCACGCGTCGCGCACGGCCCCGGCGCCCATCAAAGTGCCCCGGCTGCCGGTTGTCTGCCCCTGGCCGAGCTCGCGGCTCGTGTCGACAAGCACCACGATGCGGTCCGGGTCGAGGCCCAGTTCCTCGACCGCCACCTGCAAGGCCACCGTGTTGATGCCCTGGCCCATCTCGGTCCACCCGTGGCGGACCTCGACGCGGCCGTCTGTCCTGAAGCGCACGACGGCCTTGGTGACCTCCTTGAAACCGTTGCCCAAACCGGAGTTCTTCAGCGCCAGCCCGAGGCCGACGGCCTTGCCCGCCCGGCGCGCCTCGTCGTAACAGGAGGCGAGGACGTCCAGGCAGCGCTCGGCGCCGGCGCAGCCGTCGTCCATCACCTGCCCGGGCCCCCAGAGATCGCCGGGGTGGATGACGTTGCGCTTGCGGATCTCCCAGCCGGTGACCCCCACCAATTCGGCCAGGCGGTCCATGACCCCTTCCATGGCGAACTGGGCCTGGTTCGCCCCGAAGCCGCGGAACGCGCCACAGATCGGGTTGTTGGTCCGCACGGCGATCGACTCGACGTCCACGGCGGGGACGCGGTAGGGCCCCGTGGCGTGGCCGGCCGCCCGCTCGAGCACCTTCATCCCGACGCTGGCGTACGCCCCCGAATCGCCGACCATGCGGGCCCGCACGCCCGTCAACCGGCCCTCTTGGTCGCACCCGGCCCAGTATTCGAGTTGCACTGGATGGCGCTTGGGGTGCAGAAGGAAGCTCTCTTCGCGTGACAGGGTGCACTTGACAGGACGGCGCAGGAGCCAGGCCGCCAGTGCCGTCTGGGCCTGGTTCGACATGTCCTCCTTACCGCCGAAGGCCCCGCCGTTGGACACCAGTTCGACGCTGACTTGGTCCTGGTCGGTGCCGAGCACGGCGGCGATCTGGTCACGGTCGTCCCAGATCCCCTGGCCCCCCGAGTAGACGTGCAGGCCGCCGTCGGGGCGGGGCACGGCCAGGCTCGACTCGGGCTCGAGGAAGGCGTGCTCGACGCGCTGGGTCTGGAAGACCTCGTGTACCACGTGGGCGCTGGCGGCCAGGGCTGCACCCACGTCACCGCGGGCGTAGGCGGAGCGCGACAGCACGTTCCCGTCGGTACCCCACACAGCGACCTGGTCAGATGCCATGGCCGCCATCGGGTCGGTCAACGGCGGCAGCGGCTCGTACGTCACGTCTACGAGCCCGGTGGCAGCTCTGGCGGCCTGGCGGCTCTCGGCGACCACTACCGCCAACACGTCGCCGGCATAAGAAGTGCGCCCGCCTTGGGGGATGAGCACCGGCCAGTCCTTATGGATGATCCCCACCCGCAGGGCGCCGGGGACGTCGGCGGCCGTGAAAACAGCCACCACGCCGGGCGCGGCCAAGGCCCTGGCGGTGTCGATACGGACGATATCGGCGCGGGCGTGGTCGGTAAGGCGGAGCGCGGCGTGCAGCATGCCCGGAATCCGCAGGTCGTCCACGTAGCCCCTGTCGCCCAAGGCCAGCGCCTCCGCCTGGTACCTGGGCCCCCGGCTGCCCACGCCGCCCCTGGGGACGGGGACGACCTCTCGGCCGGAGGCGACCATCTCGATGGCGTCGAGGACCTTGACGTACCCGGTACAGCGGCACAGATGGGCGCCGAGGTGGCGGGACATGTCCTCACGGGTCAAGGCCGCGCCTTTGCGGTCCACTTGCGCCTTGGCCCGCATGACGATGCCGGGGATGCAAAAGCCGCACTGGAGCCCGCCACAAGCGGCAAAGGCCTGGGCGTAGCGTTGGCGTTCGGCGGCGACGAGCCCCTCGAGGGTGGTCACAGAGCGGCCTTCGACCTTGGCCAGGGGGGTCTGGCACGCCACCTGCGCCTTGCCGTCCAGCATCACCGTGCAGCACCCGCACTGGCCGCTCGGCGAGCAGCCGTCCTTGGGCGAAGTCACGTCGAGCTCCTCGCGCAGCGCGGCCAGCAGGTGGGGGTGGTCGGCGCGGACCGTCGCCGGGGACCCGTTCAGCGTGAAAGTGATCGTCCCGCTGTTGACCAGGGCCGAGGGCTCAGTCGTCGTAACCACGACTCCACCATTACCCCTGGAGCTATGAATGTCAATAAAAGTTCAACCAGTTCACGGGCCGGGAACCGACCGCGCCGGCTCTTGCGGCGGGCCCGTGGCCGGTCCCGCAGCTGCTAGAGACGGGCGAAGAGGCGAGCGGCTTGCTCGGCGGCGTGCCTTCTCACCTCGTCCGGGTCAACTCTCGTAGGTTTGGCAGCGCTGAGGACCTGCTCTGCGCCTACCCAGACGTCCTGAGCACGGATGCCGGGCGTGAAAGCCGACCGCCACGGGTCGTCCGTTCCGTCGTACGACCACCGGACGCGGTCCTCGAGAGCGTCGGGCACCAGTTCCCAGCCGGCCCGGGCCCAGGCCCAAGCCTGAGGTGGCTCGTTCGCCAGGTCGGCCTCCCGGGAACGGGCATAGGCCAAGCGGAACTCTTCGAGCATGTCGGCCCCGATACCGTCGCTGCCGAGCACGACACGGCCTGGCCACGCGGCCGGGTTGGCATAACCGACGCTGTTGTTCATGTTGGAGCGGGGGTTGTGCGCCAGTGTGCCGGGCAGAGGCCGGTCGAGGTGCACGCCGTGGGCCAGCAGCCAGTCCGGCTTGGCCAAGCCTTCCAACCGGGCACCGGCGTCGGCGTCAACCACGCCCTCGGCGACGTGGATGTGCACGCCGACCCTCAGCTCCTCGGCCAGGCCGGCGGCGGCGGCCAGGGTGTCGTCGCTGCAAGTGAAGGCGGCGTGGACCCCGACCATCCCGCGCCGGCCGGTCCGGATGAAGCGCTCGTTTTCCTCCAGGCCCCGTCGCGCCCCGTCCTCGCCGTGGCGGTCGGTGACGCCATAGGCGCAGACGACCCTTACCCCCACCTCCTGGCAGGCGTCGGCGATCACGTCCAGGCTCCCCTCGATGGCGCCCGGGCTCTCATGGTGGTCGACGATGGCGGTCGTGCCGCACTCCAGCGCCTCCAGCGCCCCGAGGCGTGCCGACGCCCTGATCATCTCCAGGTCGAGGGCCAAGTCGAGGCGCCACCAGATCTGTTCGAGGATCTCGATGAACGTGGTCGGCCGGACCGGCGGCGCCGGCATCCCCCGGGCCAGGGTCGAATAGAGGTGGTGGTGACAGCAGACCATCCCCGGCGTCACGTCACCCATTAGTCCACCTTGCTCGGGCGGGCACGACAAGTCAAGGGCGGGGCCGGGGCGGCCCTTTGTTACGCGGGAATTAATGTTTGACCCAGGAGGCGCGAATGGTGCCCGGCCAGGGCTCCTTGGGGGGGCCGGCGTGGCTACCATCCGAAGATGGCTGTGATCGAGAACAGCGGTCGGTCGATGCAAGGAAGCGCTGACCCTGTGGTACGTTCCGGCGTGGCAATTTCCGTACCATCGGCCGACGGGCCCGCCGACGGTATCGCCATTACCGGCCTGAGCAAGGAGTTCCGGATCCGGCGCACGACGGTGTGCGCGCTGGACGGGGTCGACCTTCACGCCGGTCGTGGCTCGTTTGTGGCGTTGCTGGGGCCGTCGGGCTGCGGCAAGTCGACGGTGCTGCGGATCCTCGCCGACCTCGAGCGCCCGACCGAGGGGAGCGTCCTGGTCCACGGGGAGACGCCCGATGCCCTCCGGGCCGCTCACCGCCTGGGCATCGCCTTCCAGGACGCCGCCCTCCTGCCGTGGAGGTCGGTGGTGGCCAATATCCGCCTGCCGCTCGAGATCAGCGGCATGAAGGTCAACGATGCTGCCATTTCCGACCTGATCTCTCTCGTAGGGCTCAAGGGTTTCGAGCAAGCCCGGCCGGCTCAGCTCTCCGGTGGCATGCGCCAGCGGGTCGCCATCGCCCGGTCTCTGGTGGTTGAGCCCGAGATCCTCCTGCTCGACGAGCCCTTCGGTGCCCTCGACGAGATGACCCGCCAGCGCCTCAACATCGAACTTCTGCGGATCTGGGCCGAGCGGGCGTCCACCACCCTGCTGGTGACGCACTCGATCAGCGAGGCCGTCTTCCTGGCCGACGCCGTCGCGGTCATGACCGCCCGGCCCGGCCGCATGCGGGCCGTGGTCGAGGTCGACCTGCCCCGGCCGCGCACGCCGGACATGGTACGCACGCCGAAGTTCCACGCACATTGCGACGAGCTGAGCGAGCTGCTGTTCAATGACGGGTTACCTCCGAGTGGCGATGACGTCAGCGGCGACGGGCTCGGCGGGGAAGAGATCTGAACGCCGGCAGCTAAGCGGTTGACCTGGCGTTCGCCGGGCTAATGACGGCCCCCCAAGTCCTAGTACCCGAGCGGGGGTATGCTGTGGCGAAGTACCAACCCGCAAATGACAGGGGAGCGCTTCGGCGCTGAGAGTGCGGCAAGACCGCAGACCCTTGTACCTGATCTGGGTAATGCCAGCGAAGGGAGTCAGTCTCATGGCCAGCACCAGGATCCTCGGGCGGAGCACTCGCGCCGGTGACGGCAAGTGACCGTTTTAGACGCGCCCAGGCGAGCCAAGCCCAGACGAGCCAAGCCCAGACGAGGCCAGCCCAGACGAGGCCAGCTCAGGCGGGCCCAGCCCACCGGCTTCCCGGCGCTGGGACAGCTGGTGCCGGCCCCGTCGGCGGCGCGTTCGGCCCGCAGGTGGTTGCGCACCGCTACCCCCCCGTCCCTGCTCATCGCCGCCGGCCTCGCTCTGTGGCAGCTAGTGGTGACCGCCGACAGCATCAACCCCCAGCTTCTCCCCGGCCCGTGGCTGATCGTCCGGTCCACTTGGGACGACCGGGCCGACATCTGGCCGGCCATCGGTGTGACCACCGAAGAGGCCGTCCTAGGTATGGCCGTCGCCGTCGTGGTGGCGGTGCTCATAGCGGTGTCGATCGACTCGTTCCGTAGCGTGCGGGGGAGCTTCTACCCGGTAATAGTCGCCTCTCAGACGGTCCCGATAATCGCTTTGGCGCCGCTCGTGCTGGTGTGGTGGGGTTTCGGCCTGCTCCCCAAGATCGTCCTGGTCGCCCTGTTCAGCTTCTTCCCGATCACCGTGGGGCTGGTGCAGGGGCTGGGGTCGGCCGACCCTGACGCCATCAACCTGCTGCGCACGATGCGTGCCGGGCGGTGGCAGCTCCTGACCCGGGTGAAATTGCCAAACGCCCTGCCTCAGTTCTTCACCGGCCTAAAAATCTCGGTGACCTACGCCTACAGCGCGGCCATCGTCGCCGAGTTCGTCGGTGGCATGCAGGGTTTAGGGGTCTACATGACCGAGGCCATACACAATGCACCGGTCCGGATGGACCTGGTGCTGGGGGCCGTGTTCGTGATCGCCTTGCTCACCATCGCGCTCTTCGCCCTCGTGGGCGTCATCGAGCGCCTGGCCACGCCGTGGCGGGCCCGNNGCGGGCGAGTTCGTGTCCCTCATCGGCCCCAGCGGCTGCGGGAAAAGCACCCTTTTCAATGTCGTCGCCGGTCTGGCGCGTCCGAGCGCCGGCGAGGTGCTGATAAACGGAGTGGACCTCGACGACCGCCTGGGCGCCAGCGCCTACATGCCCCAGCACGACGCCCTCCTCGGTTGGCGCCGGGTGCTGGACAATGTCGTGCTCCCCCTTGAGCTGGCCGGGACCGGCCGCAAAGAGGCGCGCAGGCAGGCGGTACCGATGCTGGAGCGCTTCGGCTTGGGCGAGTTCGCGCAGGCCTGGCCGTGGCAGCTGTCCGGCGGGATGCGCCAGCGGGCGGCGTTCCTGCGCACCGTCATTGCCGGCCATCCGCTCATGCTCCTGGACGAGCCTTTTGGCGCCCTGGACGGGATCACGCGGGCCGACCTGCAGGAATGGTTGAGCAAAGTATGGGCCGAGTTCGGGGCCACCGTCCTGTTGGTCACCCACGACATCACCGAGGCCGTGTTCCTGTCCGACCGGGTGTACGTGATGACGCCCCGGCCCGGCCGGGTCGCCTCTGTGCTGGAGGTCGACCTGCCCCGGCCCCGGCGGCTGGGCCAACGCGAGGACGAGGTTTTTCAGGCCCTCGAGGCCCGCCTGCGCCACCAACTGGCGATGGCGATGGCGTCGTCGTTAGAGCCGGCTAACTCATAGCCGGCTCGCTCATGGCCGGCCCCACTTATTGCCGGCCCAGTCATAGAAGGTCACCCGCACACACAAGGACGGCAAACCAATGCTCCCACTGGCCCGACGGGCTGCTTCGGCGACCCTCGTCATCGGTCTTGCTCTTACCCCGGCGGTAATAAGCGCGCCGTCGGTGGCGAGCAGCCTGCAACCGTTGCGGATCGCCCTGGACTGGACGCCCAACGTCGATTTCCTCGGCATCTACGTGGCGATCAACAATGGGTACTTCACCAGGGAGGGCATTAAGCCGGTCATAATCCCTTATAGCGGCACCCCGGGGGAGACCCTGATCGAAGCGGGCAAGACCGACCTCGCCTTCACGTACCCTCCCAGCATCCCCGCCTACCGCGCTTCGGGGCTCAAGTACAGGGCGGTGGCGGGCCTGGCCCAGAAGGACACCATAGAGCTGGCCGTCCTGCAGTCTTCGCCGTACACCAGCCCGGCGCAGCTGAGCGGCAAACTGTACGGCGGCTTCGGGGTACCGAGCGACGAGCCCATCATCGACGCCATTTTCAAGAAGGTGGGCGTGGCCCGCCCCGTGTTCCGCCAGGTAGTCCTCAACACTTCGGCATACCAGGCGTTGGAGGCCAAGCGGGTCGCTTACACGACCATGTTCGGCGGCGTCGACGACGTCACCGCCGAACTGGGAGGGGCCAAGCTCCGGCTGTTCCCGATCCGCAACTACCTGGGGGCGGCGGCCAGTTTTCCCGACGATTCGCTGGTGGCGAGCGACAAAGAGATCGCCACCAACGCGTCGGTCTTGCGCCGAGGACTGGCGGCATTGGCTCAGGGCTACATCTTCTCGGCCCACCACCCGGCCCAAGCCGAAAAAATCTTGATCGAGGACAACCATTCCTTCCTGGCGACCAGCCAGAATGTCGTGGTGGCCACAGGGAACGCTACGGCGCCCACATTTCTCACCCCGTCGGGCCAGTGGGGCACTTTGTCCGACGCCAGTTTCAGCGGGATCACCCAGATCATGGCCCAGGGCGGCCTCTTCGACGGAAAGGCACCCCCACTGGCCGCGGACGACTTTACGGACAGCCTCCTTCCCCAGGGATGACAGCCGCGCCGGTACCTGGGCCACGGCTACGGCGCCTCGGCGAGGAGCTCGTCGAGAGCGGGCTGCGCCAGGTTGGGACGGAGGCCTCCTGGGCGATGCTGGTGGAGGAGATCGACCATGCGCTGCGCCCGCCCGTCCACGAGCGGCGGATCTTCAGCGGCGGCACGGTCCTCGACCCCACATCGGACCCAGGCACGTGGGCTTCGGGGACACAGCTCGACATCATCCGCCAGCCGTTGGGCCGCCAACCGCTCCCGGCGGCGCGCCGTTTTGCCGACGGGCTGTCGAGCTGGGTGCTGCGGCGCACGGACGGCACGACCGAATGGCTGGTCTTTGACCGGCCCGCCGGTTCGGAGCGGGACCTGGTGGTACTGGCCAGCGTCCTCGGGGCGACGGTCGTGCAGCGTCACCCATCGGGGTCGGTCCGGGTGGTCGGGCACTTCGGCGTGCTGCGCTGGGAGGGCTTGCGCTGGCACCACGAGCCCCCCGTGACCAGCTGGGTCGACTCTGTCATCGACTATCGGGCTGACAACGAGCGCAAAGTGCTGGCGGCGATGCTCGAGTTCTCCGTGCACGACCTCACTACGCGACGGTCAGGTGCTCGGCCGCTCGCACGACAATGACTAATTGCTCAGCGTAAAGCCCTCCGGTCAGCTTCAGTGCTCCAGAGGGCCCTCGAGGCCATGCAGGCTCGGTGGTACGTCCACGGCGTGCTCCTCGAGCGCCTTGCGGGGCACGATCTCCAGGGCGGCCTCGTTGGTCGAGGCGAGCACCACGAAGCACGCCGCACCGTCCCTATAGGCCCGCAACCAGTTGGCGGCGGTGACGCACCAGCGGTCTCCGGGCACGAGGCCGGGGAACCGGTAGGCGGGGACCGGGGTGATGAGGTCATTGCCGATCCGGCGTTGGTGCTCGAGGAACTCGGCGGTTACGACGGCGCAAATGGTGTGGGAGCCGAAGTCCTCGGGGCCGCTCGAGCAGCACCCGTCGCGGTAAAACCCGGTGAGCGGCTCGAAGCCGCACGGTTGCAGCTCTTCGCCGAGGACATTGCGGTACGCCACAGCACACAGCCTATGCGAGCTGGGGACGGCGGAACTGAGAGCGCGGCGCGTAAGGGGCGTCACCGGGAGTGCAGCCCACGCCCAGATGGGCGAACGACGAGGCCGAGGCAATATAGAACCCGGCGTTGCCGTGCCAGTTCTCCAGGGAGACGTTTTCACCGAAGAAATTCACGTTGTCGGCGTCGATGCGGACGGCGCTCAGGCCCGAATTGGAAATGCGGACGTTGGACGCCTGGACCATGGCGTAAGCGGCCGGCGCCTCGACCCAGATCCCGTTGCCCGTGGGGACGCCGGGCCCGGTGGGCGACTGCACGGTCACGTTGACCATCTGGATGGTGGCGGCGGACCCCTGGGCGCCGGGCGAGCCGATGTGGACCCCGGTCACGCACCGGTCGAAGTCAGCGTTCATCAGGTGGACTTTGTGAGGGATGCCGGTCGACGAGCTGGACAGGCTCAGGCCTTTGTTGTAGTTGAAGGCGAAGATGTTGCTGAGATGGGGGTTGTCACAGCGCAAAAGGCATATGGCTGTGCCGTTGGCCAGCTGGTAGGCCGCCACGGTCGTCGTTGTCGGTTGGTAGTAGGGCCAGAAATGCACGGTGTCGATGTAATTGGTGTCGCGCGACCCGTCGATGACTATCCCGTACTGGACGGGCTGACCGAATATCCGCCTAACGGAGGCTTGCGCGGCGTTGTTTATGTAGATCCCGCCGTAGGGGTTATAGAGGCAGATGTCCTCTATCAGGGCATTGTTGGCCCCGACCAGGATCATCGGTTGGGCGCTCACCGGTGGCCCCGCCGTGCTCTGGTTGGGGACGTTGAAGCCCAGAGATTTGACCGCGCCGCCGCTGCCCGAGACGGTCACGGGGCTGAAACCGGCCCCCGCCTCAACGAAAATCCAGCTGCCGGCGAACGTGTTGACCTGTGCGCCGGGCGTGTTCCAGCCCGCGCCCTGCAGCGTGAGAGCCGGGGGGACGGCGAGGCTGGAGGTGACGAGGTACTTGCCGGCCGGGAAATACACGGTATTACCGGTGGGAGCCGACGTCGGGCCGGCTGCGCCTATCGCCTCGGTGATGGCGGCGGTGTCATCGGTCCTGCCGTCACCGGTGGCCCCGTAATCGCGGACGTTATAAAAAGGGCTCGAGCTCGTAACGGTCATTTTTCTTGCTCCTCCTCGGGCTGTGGGGCCACGGCGGCCCGATGGGACGGCGGCGGGGACTTGAGCCCCGCACCGGTCATGGCCAGGACGGTGCTCGACGCGGCGGGCGCCTCGGGCCATTCGAGCCACGCCGCATAGGCGATCGCGGCCGTCGGCTCGACATCGATCCCTTTGCCGGCCAACGCCCGACGGGCAGAGGCAATGCCCGGTTCGGTCGCCGTGATCACCGTCCCCCCGCTCTCGGAGACAGCGTCCAGCATTTGCTCCAGACGGGCGGGCTCGGCGATGGCGATCCCTTCAGCCGCAGTAGCGGCGTCCCCGCCCGGGCGGGCCGCTCCAGTCGCGTAGGCCAGCGGCGCACATCGCTCGGCCTGTACGGCCACCAGCCGGGGCGGGTGCCGGATGAGCCCGGCCGCGGCCAGTTCCTTGAAACCGATGCTCGCCCCGATGAGCAGGGTGCCGTTGCCCGCCGGGACCAGGACCGTGGCGGGCAGGTGTCCCCCGAGCTGTTCCCACAGCTCGAAGGCGAAAGTCTTGGTCCCGTGGTGGAAGAGCGGGTTGTAGACGTGGCTGGCATAGAAGGCGCCGGTGGCTTCGACATGGTCGATGGCGGCCGCGGCGGCCTCGGCACGCGAACCGGCCACGCTGTGCACCGTGGCCCCATAGCCCTGCAGCTGCGCCACCTTTTTTTTCGATGTGGCGGCGGGGACGAACACCTCGGCGGCCATACCGGCGCGCGCCGCGTAGGCGGCGATGGAGGCGCCGGCGTTGCCGCTGCTGTCGGCGACAAGGCGCCGCACGCCGATCTCGGCTGCCTTGGCCACGAGCACCACCGAGCCCCGGTCCTTAAACGAGAGCGTCGGCATCAAGAAGTCGAGCTTCAGCCGCAGGCCATCATCGATGGCGACCAGGGGCGTGGCGCCCTCTCCCATCGTCACGTCCTGCCAACCGGTGGCCGAGGCGGAGAACGGGAGAGCCGTGCGGTAGCGCCACAACGACCAGGGCTGCGCCCCGAGGCCAGCAGCCCCGAGATCGGCAAAGGCGCCGTCGGGAAGCTGAAGCTCCAAGTCGAACAGGCCTCCGCACCGGCACCTCCAGGCGCCCTCGTCGAGGGCCGCAGCCGCACCGCACGCCCGGCATCGGAAGTAGGTGCCGGGGATGCTCACGGAGCGGGCTTCTTGGCCCGGCTCGGGGCCACCCGGGGCGGCTCGCCCGGCATTTTCGGGTACACCGGCGGCCACGGTGCGTCCGCCAGGCCGGCAGCCCGGTCCCGTTCGTGCAGGGCCAGCACCGCGGCTAGCGACTGGGGCTCCTCGGTCATCGCCGCCCACGGGTCGCCCACGTTGGCGACCCGGGCGGGCACGTTGGCGATAGTCAGGTCGTCCGGCGCGATGGACCAAAGCTCGTCCCAGCGGAACGGCGTGGAAACCTGGGCGCCGGGGCGGGCCCGGACCGACCACGCCCCGAAGATGGTCTTGTGCGGGGCGTTTTGGTTGAAGTCGACGAAAACCCGTGCCCCCCGCTCCTCCTTCCACCACGCCGCGGTGATGAGGTCGGGCCGGCGGCGTTCGAGCTCCCGGGCCACGGCCACGGCGGCCGCCCTGACGTCGAGCGAGGTCCACCGGGGTTCTAGACCGGCGAAGACATGGATGCCCCGGTTGCCGGTGGTCTTGGGCAGCGCCACCACGCCCAGTTCCTCGAAGAGCTCGTGCACCTCGTGGGCGGCCTCCTGGACCATGGCAAAGCTGACCCCCGGGGTGGGGTCGAGGTCGATGCGCAACTGATCGGCGTGGTCGGGGTCGGCCGCCCGCGAGGGCCATACGTGAAAACCGAGGCAGGCCAGGTTGACCGCCCAGAGCACGTGGGCCAGGTCACGGGCGACCAGGGCCTGCGAGGTGGTGCCGTTGGGGGTGGACACGACCGCCGTTTCGAGCCATTCCGGGTGGTGCTCCGGTACGCGCTTTTGGAAGAACGACGGGCCGCTGGCGCCGTGAGGGAAGCGCTGGAGCAGCACGGGGCGGCCACCCATTGCCCTCATCAGGGGCTCTTCGACCGCCTGGTAGTAGCGGACCAGGTCCAGCTTGGTCTCGCCCCGCTCGGGGAAGAGGACCTTGTCGGGGCTGGTGATGGGCACTTCGCGCCCGGCGGCTTCGACGACAGTCCCCTCGCCGTCGGGCTTGCTGACCACGGCGCCACTGTACGCCGGTGGCGGCCCAGAGCTTTACAGGAAGTCGATGGGCCGGAAGGCGCCGTCGAGGACGGACGACACGGGCCCCATGCCGAGGATCTGCTCCAGGACGGTGGCGTAAACCCGGCGGAAGTCCGTGGTGAAGATGAGGTTCTCGTAGGGGTCGAGCTTGGTGAAGCTCGGGGTAGCGCCGTAAAAGCCGCCCTTCACGGCCGGTCCGACAGCCAGTACGACGCTGGCCGAGCTGTGGTCCGTCCCGAGGCTGGCGTTCATCTTGGGCGTGCGGCCGAACTCGCTGCAGATCACGATCACGGGGCTCTTGCCCGGGGCCGCCTTCGGGAACGCGCTCATGAAGCCCGTGACGGCGGCGTCGAGGGAGGCGAGCATCTCGGCGTGGGTGTTGGCCTGGTTGGAGTGGGTGTCGAAGCTCGACCAGCTGACGCTGTAGACGCTGGTGGGCAAGCCGTAGCTGATCAGCTCGGCCACGATGTCGAGCTGGGTGCCGATGTCGCCGGGGTCGCTGCCCGCGGGGGCGGCCGGAGGTTGTTCGTGGCTGAGCGCGTCCGCCGCCTTGGTCCCTATCAGCATGAGGTTGCCGCCGGAATTGGCTTGACCGGCCTGGAGGGCGGGCTCGCCCGGGAAGCTCTTCATGAGCTGTTTGTAGGCGCCGGAGAAGGCGGGGTTCTGGCCCGGGAGCTGGGCATTGGCCTGCGTGGAGTCCACCACCGAGCTGGCTTGCTGGTTGTAGCCGACCAGGGCAGGCGGAAGGGTGGGGCCGACCGAAAGGGCGCGGAACGGGTCGGTGCCGGTGGCGTCGAGCCAACGGCCCAGCCAGCCGGCGTCCGGGTCGGCGTCGAGGCGGGCGGTCTGCCAGATCGTTTGGGAGGCGAAGTGGCTGAAGTTGGGGTGCGGGTACTCGACCCCGCTGATGACGGCGACCTTTCCCTCCTTCCACAGCGAGTGCAGCCCGGCCAGGGAGGGGTGGAAGCCGAGCTGGCCCGACCCGTCGTCTCCCAGCGGGAGCACCTGGTCGCCCGGGATGGCCAGGGACTGACGCCAGTCCCGGTAGATCCCGCTCTCGTAGGGGATGACGGTGTTCAGCCCGTCGTTGCCCCCGTAAAGGGTGCAGAGCACGAAGGGGCCGTTGCGCGGGACGGTGGACGCCGACGCCTCGGCCATGCTCAACAGCGAGCTCAGGCCGGTGAAGCGGACAAGGCCGGTCGCCACGCCGCCGCCGAGCACGCCGGTGAGGAACTGCCGACGGTCGAGTGTCAGGGGCACGGGGTCTCCTCTATCAGTTCATTGCGAATTCAGGGGACAACAGAGCGAGGGTGGCGATCTGCTGGGCCGGCCACGCGCCCGAGCTTTGGCGTAGCGAAAGGGCGAGCGAGGTGACCGCGGAGCGGGTCCGGTCGGAGACGTCCGGCAGGCCGATCAACGAAAGTGCGGCGGTGACCTGGTCGGCGGGGTGGCCGTCGGCGTTCTCCAGGGCGGTCAGGTTGGCCACGCCGGCCAGGCTCGACGCCAGTTGCATGTACCCGGCCGCCGCGCCCGTCGATTGCCAGTACTCGTTCCAGCCCCAGCCGCCCACCGAAGGCGGGGCGAAGGGGACCTGGCCTATGGCGCCGAGCAGGCCCTGCAGCGTGCCCGGCGAAAAGGGCGCCGTGGTGAGCCCGAGGACGCGCAGGGCGCCGACCAGGAGCTCGATGGGCTGCTTGACCAGCCCCTGCATGGACTGGGGCGAGACAAAGGCGGGGTGGTTGAACATGGCGTCAAGGAGGTTGGTGACGTTGAGGTCCTTGGCATAGCCGTGGACAAAGTCCTGCACGATCGGGTTGGAGGGGGTGACCGGGTAGGCCAGCCAGGTCCACAGCCGGGAGATGACCCAGCGGTGGGACGCCGGCTCGTTGGTGACGATATGGACGATGTCCTCGCCCATGAACCGCCCGGTCCGGCCCAGGAAGTGCTTGACCCCGTTGTCGTGGTCGTAGGAATTGAAGAAGAACCCCCCGGACACGGTGTCGAGCTCCCAGCCCGTGAACGCCCGGGCGCCCTGGATGACGTCCTCCTGGGTGTAGTTGCCGATGCCCATCGTGAAGCGTTCCATCAGCTCGCGGGCGAAGTTTTGGTTGGGGGCGTCCCTGTGGGAAGTGTCCGTGTCGAGCCAGATCAACATGGCCGGGTCTTTGGCCACGGCCTGGACCAGCGTCTCGAAGTTGCCCGCCCCCAGCGTTCGGAAGATGTGGTTCTGGGCGTACATCATGGAGGCCCAGCCGACCTTGGTTATGGACGTTGGGAACTGGCAATGCAGCAGCAGGGTCAGCTTCTCCCGCAGCGGGGTGTCGGTCACCACCATCCGGCCCAGCCACCAGTTGACCAGGTTGGAGTACTCCTGCCAGCCGTTGTAGTAATAGCCGGGCACGTTGGACTCGGGCAGAGTGGTCAGATGGGGGAGGGGGACGGCGTCCGCCGCCGGGCCCGGCCCTGTCAGGCCGGCGAGCAGACCGTCAACGAGCTCGGTCCAGCTTTTGCGAGAGAGGTCATCGAGCTCGGCCGGGGTTGCCCCGAAACCGGCCCGCCGGTAGAGGTGCGCCACGAGCGCGGGGTTCGTCGCCACACTTAACATTATCGACGCTGTGAGGCCGACCTAACTCGCAGTGTGGTAATTTCCGAAGAAACTGAAATTGGCGCGCTTGCGGCCCGGGTACCGCGCCCGCTGGGGGCGACCACGGCCTTGTGGCACTCTGGCGAGCATGGACATGGCCTTGGTGACCGGAAGGTCGATGCCGAGGCCCGACGTAGAGATGCCGTTCCTCGTGGCGGCGCTCGAGGCTCGAGGTGTGAAAGGCCACGTGGTGGTGTGGGGAGGCCCGTTCGACTGGTCGACGGTGCCGCTGGTGCTCGTGCGCTCGCCGTGGGACTACGTCCGCCACCTGGACGCCTTTTTGAGCTGGGCGGAGGAGGTGGACCGGGCGACGGTGCTGGTCAACCCACTACGCGTCCTGGCCTGGAACAGCCACAAGAGCTACTTGGCCGAACTGGCCGGCGCCGGCGTGCCGACGGTCCCCACATCGGTGGTCCCCCGGGCCGCCTCCGGCGAGGCCCGGGGCTCCGAGCTGGCCGACCACCGGGGCGAGGTGGTCATAAAGCCGGCGGTGTCGGTCGGCGCCATCGGGGCCTTCCGGGGGCCGGCGGTCTCCGCCGAGGCGGCCGAGCACCTCGCCGGGCTTACGCAAGAGGGCGATGCGCTGGTGCAGCCGTTCCAGCCCACCGTGCTCGAAGAGGGCGAGATCAGCCTGGTCTACCTGGGGGGCTCGTTGAGCCACGCCGTACGCAAGGTCCCCCTCGGGGGCGACTACCGGGTCCAGGCCCGTTACGGCGGCACGGTGCGCTCCCATCGACCGACCCGTCGCCAGCGTGACGTGGCCGAGGCCGCCCTGGCCCAAGCACCGGCCCCGGTGAGCTATGCCCGGGTGGACATGGTGGGCGACGACGACCCGCTCGTCATGGAGCTTGAACTGATCGAGCCCGAGCTGTTCCTGCGCTTCGGGCCGGGGTCCCCAGGGCGCTTGGCCGACCACCTCGTCGGCTTGTTGCCGGCGGGGTAGCACTGCTTGGACCACCGCAGGCCCTGACCTGGACGGATGGGCCGGAGAGCCAACCGGCGGGGGTGCGTTGCGGGGAGGCGGCGGACCGGCGAGAATTCTCGTTCTGATTCCGATCCCTTGGGAGGACATTTGAGAAAGCAAGCTGCTGGAGGACTCGCCGCACTGTTGTCGACGTCCGGTCTACTGCTGGGCATGATGGCCAGCACGCCGGCATCGGCCACGGCCCACCTCGCGAACGCCACTGGTCGCACGCTCGTCATCGACAACTCGTTCGAGCTCGTGACGGCCGACCCTGGTCACATGTTCGAACCGACGGGAGAGCTCGTCTGCAACGCCCTCTACGACACGCTGCTCACTTTCAACGGCGGCAACTTCAAGACCGTCGTACCCGACCTGGCCACTTCGTACCAGACGCTTGACGGGGCCCGGAAGTTCGTCTTCCACCTCAACCCGGCGGCCAAGTTCTCCGACGGCACACCCGTCACCTCGGCCGATGTCGTGTGGTCGCTGACCCGGCTCATCAACTTGAAGGGCAACCCGTCGTTCCTGCTGGCCGGGGAGACGATCACCGCCGACGGGCCCGAGACCGTCGTCATGACGTCGGCGCAGCCCAATCCGGGCCTGCCTTACATCCTGCCCAACCCGGCCACGGGCACGCTGGAACAAAAGGTGGTGGCCGCCCAGGGCGGCACCGACGCCGCCGACGCGGCCACCAAGGACACGGCCGAGGACTGGCTCAACGCCAACTCGGCCGGTTCGGGGCCATACATCCTCAAGTCGTTCAGCACGACGTCCCAGGTCGTCCTGGTGGCCAACCCCAACTACTGGGGGCCCAAGCCGGCGTACTCGACCGTCGTCCTGCGCAACACGGCGACGGCCGCCGTCGAGAAGCTCGATGTCCAGCGGGGCGTAAACGAGATCGCCATCGACCTCGACCCGAGCCAGACGACCGGGATGAGCAATGTCCAGATCAAAATGGGCCCGTCGCCCAACGTGATGTTCCTTTTCGCCAACGACAACCCGAAGATCTCCAAGATCACCCCTAACCACGACTTCCAGATGGCGCTGCGCTACGGGATCGACTACGCCGGGATGTTGCAGCTGGCCGGCGCCGGAGCCGTCCAGTCGCCGGGGGTCATCCCGACCACCTTCCTCGGCGCCCTCCCGGCCCGGGACGACGCCAAGTACGACCTGGCCCAGGCGCAGGCCTGGTTGAAGAAGTCGGGGCTCGGCCACCCGTCGCTGAAGCTCACCTACCCGACCGCCATCACCGTCAACGGCCTGAGCTTTGACGATGCCGCCGCCCGGGTGGCGCAGTACATCAGCCAGATCGGCATCAACGTCACGCTCCAGCCCCAGTCCGTCGAGATCGGCCTCGGCACCTATCGGGCCGGGACCGAGGCGCTCGGGCTGTGGTACTGGGGCCCGGACTTCCCGGACCCGAGCGACTACCTCGTGTTCGCCCCCGGGCACCTCGTCGGCCTGAGGGCCGGGTGGACGGCGGCGGAGGCCCCGACGATCGCGGCGTTGGCTAACAAGGCCGCGGCCACGACGGGCATTGCCGCCCGCCAGGCCGTCTTCGAGCAGTACCAGGAGGCCCTCAACCAGAACGGGCCGTTCATCCCTCTCCTCCAGCCGGCTGAGGTCGTTGTCGGCACCACGGGGCTGAAAAACCTGCAGGCGAACGGGCTCTGGCTCGTCGACCTTCGCAACCTCGGTTAGCCGTCCCCCGTACCGGCTAATTGTCAGCAGTGCAGGGCAGGGACCGGCGCTCAGCCCGGCGGGTTACCCCCGCCGGGCTGGGCCGGTTCCTGGCCCGGCGCCTGGGGATCGGTGCGGTCCTCGTGGTCGGTATCACTCTCGTCGCCTTCATCCTCACCCACCTCGTCCCGGCCGACCCGGCCACCGCCAACCTGGGCCAGAGCGCCCTGGGCGACCCGGCCATCGTCAAGGCCTTCTATCACGAGTACGGCCTCGACAAGCCGGTGCCCGAGCAGTACCTCATCTATCTCTGGAAGCTCCTCCACGGCAACCTCGGCATCTCCGAGCAGAGCCACCGGGCCGTAGCCACCGACCTGTCCCAGTACGTACCGGCCACCATCGAACTGGCCCTGTTCGCCATCGTCGTCTCGATCCTCATCGGCGTCGGTCTCGGCGTGCTGGCTGCGGTGCGCCGGGGGCACCCGGTGGACAGCGGGCTACGGGTCGTCAGCCTTCTCGGGGTCTCCATGCCCACCTTCTGGGTGGCCCTGTTCGTGTTCTACATCTTCTTTTTCCGCCTTGGGTGGCTCCCTTCGGGAGGAAGGCTGAGCCCGGGGCTCTCGGCGCCGGCCAAGATCACCGGCCTGTACACCGTCGACGCCCTGCTGCACGGGCAATGGTCGTTGTCCGTGAACGCGCTCGAACACCTCGTGCTGCCCGGCATGGTGCTCGGCATCTTCACCGTCGGGACCGTCACGCGCTTCACCCGCGCTTCCGTGCTCGAGGTCATCAACCTTGACTACGTGCGCGCCGCCCGGGCCAAAGGCCTGTCGGAGTGGACGGTGATCAGGCGCCACGTGATGCGGCCGGCGCTGCTCCCCATCGCCACTGTGGCCAGCCTGGCGTTCGGCAGCCTGCTCTCGGGGACGGTACTGGTCGAGAACATCTTCTCCTGGCCCGGCATCGGCGAGTACGCCTACTTGAGCGCCATAAACCTCGACCTTCCGGCGATCATGGGCGTCAGCATCGTGGTCGCCATCATCTACATAATCACCAACCTGCTCGTAGACCTGCTCTACAGCGTCCTCGACCCGCGGATCGAGCTGCGGTGAGCACCGGAGGCGCGCTCCCCCTCGACGCCGGGCCTGTCCCGGTGCCGTCCGACCAGGACGGCGACGTTCTTACCCGTCAGGACCGGGCCGCCCTCCGGCCCCCGTGGCGCCAGCCGCTGGCGGTCACCGGGGGAGCCATCATCGTGGGCTGGGCCCTGGTCGCCATCTTCGCCCCCGAGCTGGCGCCCCACCCGCCCAACCTGCAGTTCGGCCCGCTCAACGCGCCGCCCTCCCACGTGTACCTGTTCGGCACCGACGAGCTCGGACGCGACGTCCTCAGTCGCGTCTTCTACGGCGCCCGGCTGTCGCTGCCTCTTGCCGCCTTGCTCGTCGCCGTGGCGATGACCATCGGCTCCGTCCTAGGGGCCACGGCCGGGTTCTTCGGCGGCGTCGTCGATGCTGTCATCATGCGCATCGCCGACCTCGTGTTCGCTTTTCCGGGCATCATCCTGGCCCTGGCCGTGGCGGCGGCCCTCGGTGCCGAACTGCGCAACGCCGTGCTCGCTGTGATCGTCGTGTCGTGGCCCTCGTACGCCCGGCTGTCCAGGGGGCTGGTGCTGGCGGCACGCTCGTCCGAGTACGTCACCTCGGCCAAGCTTTTGGGCTCATCGGCCTGGCGCACGATGTGGGTGGAGCTCCGGCCCAACATCGCCGGGCCCATCTTCGTCCTCGCCGCCCTCGACATCGGCAACGCCGTGCTCCTTCTCTCTGGGCTCTCGTTCCTCGGCCTCGGTGCCCAGCCGCCGACGGCCGAATGGGGTTCGATGGTCGCCGAAGGTGCCCAGAACTTCAGCAGCTACTGGATCGGCCTGTTCCCCGGGCTCGCCATCCTCACCGTCGTGCTGGCCTTCAACTTCGTCGGCGACGCGCTGCGGGACATGCTCGACCCGCGCACGGCCCGGATGATCCGCAAGTGAGCGCCGACGGCCGTCCCACGGGCACGGGCGCCGTGCTCGAGGTCAGGGACCTCTCCGTGGCCCTGCGTACGTCGCACGGGATCCGCCGGGCCGTCAACGGCATCTCCTTCTCCATCGGCCAGGGGGAGATCCTCGGGATCGCGGGGGAGAGCGGCTCGGGCAAGACCCTCACGGCCCTGTCCCTGCTCGGCCTTTTGCCCCTCGGTGCGCGGACTTCGGGGAGCGTCCGCTTCGAAGGGCGAGAGCTTCTCGGGCTCAGGCGCCGCCAGCTGCGCGAGGTCCGGGGCAAGCAGGTGGCCCTGGTCTCCCAGGACCCGGCCACCTCGCTTCACCCATTGCTCAGGATCGACGTCCAGATGACCGAGCACGTCCGGGCGCACCTCGGTTTCTCCAAGGAAAAGGCCCGCGAGCGCGCCATCGAGATGCTGACGGCGGTGCGCATCCCCGATCCGGAGTCGGCGCTCTATGCCCACCCGCACCAGTTTTCCGGCGGCATGCGCCAGCGCATCGCCATCGCCATGGCGCTCGCCTGCGAGCCTCGCCTGCTCGTAGCCGACGAACCCACGACGGCGCTGGACGTCACCGTGCAGGCCGGGATCCTGCGCCTTCTTGACCGCCTGCGGCGCGAACGGGGCGTGTCCGTCATGATCATCACCCACGACCTGGGGGTCCTGTCGAGCATTTCCGACCGGATCTGCATCTTGTACGGCGGCCGGGTGGCCGAGTATGGCGTGACCCCCGAGGTGCTCGGCGCTCCTCGCCACCCTTATACCGAGGGGCTTATGCGGTCATTGCCCAGCTCATCAGCCAGTGGTGCCGCCATGGTGCCCATCCAAGGGTCGCCCCCGAGCCTCGACGCCATGCCGGACGGCTGCACCTTCCACCCGCGCTGCGAATGGGCGCGCGAGTCGTGCCGCACGGTCGTCCCCACGCTGCGCACCGTGGACGGCGGCCGGCGGCTGGCGTGCGACGTCGACCCCTTGGCGGCCGCCGTGGCCGGTCCCGCGCCGGTGGGCCGCTCATGACGGCGCTGCTCGAGCTCAGCGAACTGGACGTCTCTTATTTCCACCGGGGCCGCCCGCCCGTGCGGGCCGTTATGGGCGCGTCGCTGACCGTCGACGCCGGAGAGATCGTCGGCCTGGTGGGCGAATCGGGTTGCGGGAAGTCCACCCTCGGACGGGCGGCCGTCGGCCTCGTCGCCCCCAGCGCCGGCGAGGTCCGCTACCGCGGGGAACCGGTGGAGATAGTCAGTCGGTCAGCCCGGCCCCCGAGGCTTCGCTCCCTGCAGATGGTCTTTCAGGATCCTTATGCCTCGCTCAACCCGCGGCGCCGCGTAGGGCGCCAGATCGCCGACGCCATCCGTCTCGGCACCGGGGCCAAGCTCGATGACGAGGCGGCGTCGTCCCGGGTGGCGGTCCTGTTGGAGCGGGTCGGCCTGTCGGCCGCCGTCGCCCACCGCTACCCGCACGAGTTCTCCGGCGGGCAGTGCCAGCGCATCGCCATTGCCCGGGCCCTGGCCACCGAGCCCAGCTGTGTGGTGGCCGACGAGCCCATCAGTGCTCTGGACGCCTCCGCCCAGGCGCAGATAGCCAACCTGCTGGCCGGCATCGTGACCGAGTCCGGGCTCGGGATGCTCTTCATATCCCACGACCTGTCGGTGGTGCGCAAGATCGCCGACCGCACCGTCGTGATGTACTTCGGGCGGGTGGTCGAGACCGGGCCTACCGGGCGCGTGTGGGCGGAGCCGGCCCACCCTTACACCCGGGCGCTGATAGGCGCCATCCCCAAGCCTGGGGCGGGGTCGGCACTGCCGTCCGAGCTGCCCGGGGACGTGCCCGACCCGGCCCGTCCACCGACGGGCTGCCGTTTTCATCCCCGCTGCCCGGAAGTGATGGACCGGTGCCGGACCGAGGACCCGGCCCCCGTCCAGGTCGAGCCCGGTTGGCAGTCGGTCTGTTGGCGCAGCCAGCCCCGTGACCGCACGGCCGGGCCGGTGGCGTCCCGATGAACCTTCACGACCTCCAGGGCAGGGCCGATGACCTCGACCGGCGTTTTTGGGCGTGGCGGGCGGTGCAGGCGCCGCGCTCGAGAGACGACCTGCCCCGGCTGGACCGGCCCGTGGGCTGGTCCCCGGCCTGGAGCGCGGGGGACGTCACCACCTATCGCGACCGCTTGGGTGCCTTCGCCGCCGAGCACGCGGCTCTCCTCACCGCCTTCGCCGCCGAGCACGCTGCCCTCCGGAGCGGTGAGGCTGGTCTTCTCAGCGATGAGGCTGGGCCTGAGGCCCGCCGCACCGAGGTGGACATCCGCCTCATCGGTTCGGCCATCGCCCGCGCCCATTTCGAGATCGACGTCCTGCGGCCTTGGCAGCACGACCCGTGGTTCTATCTCGACCAGACCGTCGGGACCATCTACGACCTGCTCCTACCGCCTCCGCCGGTCGACGACAGGCGCTGTGGCGAGCTCATGGCGCGGCTGGCGTCGTTCGAGGCCACCCTGGAGGCGGGCCGGCGCAATTGCACCGGGGAGCTGGCGTCGGAGCTGGGGGCGATGGCGCACGAGGTGGCGCCCACGGCGGGTGCCGACCTAGTCCGGAGCCTGGCCGAGCTCACACCCTTCGTCGGCGCCCAGTGGCCCAGCCGGATCGAACGGGCCGGCCGGTCCGCCGCCGCCGCCCTCGATGGCTACGCCCGGTGGTTGGCGAGCGCACTAACGGGGGCACGGCCCCTGCGGGGAGCCGGGGAGCTGTCGTTCGCCCGGTACGTCTACGGGGTCGCCCTGCTCCCCTTCACGCCGACCGAGCTCCTGGCCGTGGGCCGGCAGGAGTGGGACCGCTCGGTCGCCTTCGAACTGTTCGAACAGCACCGTGTGGCTGACGCCCCCTGGCCTCCCCTGCCCGTCAGTGCCGCCGCTCAGGCCGGCGCCCAAGCGTTGCTCGAGGGTGAGGTCCGGAGCTATTACGAGGCCCACAACCTGTTGAGCCAGCCGGTCACGCTGCGCCATTACCTGAACGCACCGCGGCCGACCTACCTGGAGCCGCTCCGGTGGCTAGGCGTAAGCGACGACCTCACCGGCCCCGACCGCCTGGACGAGGACAGCGTGAGTTACGTCCCCGTGCCGGGACCGGACCTCCCCTACTTTTACCGGGCCAACGCCGCCGACCCGCGTGCCGGCATTGCCCACGAGGGAGCGCACTACCAGCAGCTGGCCCTGTCCTGGGCCAACCCGCGCCCGGCGCGGCGTCACTTCTATGACTCGTGCCCCAACGAAGGCCTCGCTTTCTACAACGAGGAGATGCTCACCCAGGCGGGGCTGTTCGACGATGCCCCCGTGACGAGGCGGATCATCTACAACTTCATGCGGCTGCGCGCCCTGCGGGTCGAGGTCGACGTGCGCCTCGCCCTCGGGGAGCTGTCGATCGACGACGCGGGCGCCTTGCTCGAGCACAGGGTCCCGATGGACCCCGAGACGGCGAGGGCCGAAGCCGCCTTCTTCGCCGCCACCCCCGCCCAGGGGCTTTCGTACACGGTGGGCAAGCTGCAGCTCACGCGGTTGCTGGCGGACGTGCGTACCCGGGAGGGGCCCTCGTTCTCGCTGCGCGAGTTCCACGACTGGCTCTGGCGCAACGGCAACGTCCCCTTCGCCCTGCTCCGTTACGAGCGCCTCGGGGACCGGTCCGAGCTCGAGCGCGCCGACGAGCTGCGGGCCCGCTACGACACGTAGGCCTCGTCTTACTGGGTGTGTCCGGGCCACCAAGGGCGCCAAGCGGGCGGTGGCTGTCGACGTCACCGGGTTGCCGCTGGCCGCCACCGTGCTACCGGCCTCGACCCATGAGAACGTCACCACCGAGACGCTGCTCGACCTGCTGCACGACCAGGGCCAGGCCGAGCGGCTGCAGCTTGTCCTGGTGGACCGGGGCGTGACCACACGGGCGGCCAGGTCGCTTGGCAAGCGGGCCGCCTTGGAGGTACGCCGGGTCGGCCATGACAAGGGACGGCACAAGTTCGTGCCCCTGGCCTACGCCTGGCGTGTTGAAGTCGCCCACGGGCACCTGCTCCGTAGCCGGCGGCTGGCTCGCTCCTTCGAGTGCACGCCCGAGTCGGCCAGTGGCTGGCTCCAGGTCGCCTGCCTGGTGGCCGTGCTCGACGCGCTGGCCCCCAGAATAGGGACACACCCTGTTAGTGCCCGGCCGTCGCCTCCCGGATAGCCGGCAGCACTCGGGCCCCCAAGAGCTCGAGGCCACGATCGGCACTTGTCCCGTGCGGCGTGCCGAACTCGACCCGGTCCGCCCCCGCCCCGAGGACGGCGATGGCGTGCTCGGCGACGGCACGGGGTGTGCCGGCGAAGGCAAAGCAGTCGAGGAGCCCGTCGGGGACGAGGGCCGCTGCGGCACCGGGCCCCGATGCCCGCAAAACCCGTCCGAGATCGTCGAGCAACCCGGGCGGCATCTCGACGGTGGGGTCGAGCCGCCCGACGACATCGAGGTACATCGCCACTTCCTGGCGGGCTTGGGCCCGGGCCAGGCGGCCGTCCTCGTCGACCACCGTCACTGCGCCGATGACGATGCCGGCGCCGCCCCCCGTCCGGCCGGCGGCGGTCGCGCCGGCGTCGGCCCACCCTTGCACCAGCGGGACCATGGCCGGGTTGGCCGACCCGCCCACCTTCACCTCGTCGGCGATGGCCCCGGCTATCTCGCACAGTCGGGGCCCCCAAGTCCCGATGAGCAGCGGGAGCGAGCCCCGAAGCGGTCGTCGCTTTAGGGCGGCGCCCGGTGGGAGGACAAAGTGGGCGCCGGCCACCCCTGTCCGGTCGCCGCTCAATAGGGCGGCAACGATGGCGGCGGCCTCGGCGACCGTCCCGGGGCCCGTGCGCTGGTCCGTCCCGAGGTCGCCCAGCCAGGCGCCCCGGCACAGCCCCAGGTACGCCCGCCCCCCGCTGGCCAGGTCGAGCGCCGCCATCTGGCCGGCGATCTCGACGGGGTGCAGCATGTAGGGGTTGAGGCAGGCCGGCCCGAGAGCGACCGCCGAGGTGGCACGGGCCATGGCGAGCAGGGCCGGGAGCGGGGGCGGGAAGTACAGGTCGCCGAAAACGCTCAGCACGTCGAAGCCGTAGTGCTCGGCTCCGGCGGCCAGCCGCTCGTACTCCCTGGGATGTTTGTCCGACTGGAAAGCGAGGCCCACGCGCGCCGGGCCCAGGGTCACGTGAGCTCGCCTTCGTCGAGAGTGGCGCGCCGGAGCCGGTCGATCCTCATGACCAGGCGCTCCTCCGGGTCGGGGCAGCAGGCCAGCGCCTCATGCCCGAGCCAGTCGTCATCGGCCAGGGCGCGTTGCTTGGCGGCGAGCATGGGCAGCACGGAGGCCAGCGCATAGATGCAGAAATGCCGGCCGGCGGGGACCGTCAGATGGCTCGAGTCGGTCAGCTCGAAGTAGTCGCCCACGACCAGGCCGCACACCGAGCGGCCCTCTATCGACTCCACCGTGACACGAAGGTCCCAAAGCTCCATTCTCGTCTCCTACGACGTGCCCGTCTTCTACGACCGTGGCGCCCGGGCCCGCAGTCGGGGTATGACGTGACGCCCGAGGAGCCCGACGGCCCGCAGCGGGTCGGGCCCGAGAGGCGGCCCGAACGACAGATGGGTGGCCCCGTGGTCTAAAAGTGCGCCGCACCGGTCGGCGACGTCGTCGGGCGTCCCGGCGATGCCGAGCCTGAGCATGGCCGGGGTGATCAGGCCGGCAGCCTCGGCCGTGCTCCCTCTCAGCTGGGCGGCGGCCGCCGGAGCGAAGTCCTCCCGGGCCAACCCGGCCCGCTCCAGCAGATAGGGCGCGAAAGCCCCGCCGTAGAAGGCGAGCTTCGCCGCCAGCGCGGCATCGGCGGCGTCGCCGTCTTCGTCGACCGAGACCCAGACGCAGGCCGGCATGTCGACGGCTCCCGCCGGGCGCCCCGCCCGCGTGAGCCCCTCTTCGACCTGGGCCCGCGCCACCGGGTAGTGCTCGGGCGGGTACAGCAGGGCCAGGACGCCGTCAGCCACCTCGCCCCCGAGCGCCAGCATCTTCGGGCTCATGGCGCCCAGGTAAACCGGTACCCGTTGCGCAGGGGGAGGGCGGAGGTAGGCGTCGTCGCCCCAGGCCCCGGCGCCGGCAGTGCCGGCGGGCGAGGAGCCGTCGAGCAGCGCCCGGCAGGCGAGGACGGCCTGACGTGCCCGGCCCAGGGGCTCACGTTGCGAGATCCCCGCTCGTCGGAGGAACTCCGCCGCTCCGGCGGCCACGCCGAGCAGAGCACGGCCCTGCGAGAGCTCCTGGAGCGTAGCGGCGTGCATGGCCAGCTCCACGGGGTGGGCCGAGTACGGGTTGAGCACCCCGGCGCCGAGCATGATCCGGCGCGTGGCGGTGGCCGCCGCCGCCAGCATTACGGGGGCGGAGCGCAGGAACAGGTCGTGGGACACCCATAGCTGGTCGAACCCCGCCTCTTCGGCGGCGACGGCGAGCTCGACGAACGTCGTCGTGGCCAGGTCGTTGTTCAGCCGCAGGCTGGTGCGAAAGGGTATTGTGCCGCGACCGGTCACTATCGAGGGAGGAACGCCGTTGATGGCGACAAGTCAGGCGAGCTGGTTGGCCAATGCCAACGTCGTGGACGTGGAGGAGGGCCGGCTCCTGGTCGACCGCAACGTCGAGATCGTCGACGGCGCCATCCGGGCCATTTCGTCGACGCTCCCACCAGGCCAGTCGGGCGTCATCGACGTGGGGGGCCGGTTCGTGCTCCCGGGCCTGATCTCATGCCACACGCACCTGTCGATCGTGTTCCCCATGTCGGCCACCGATCCTACCGAGAACCCCGCGGCCACGGTCCTACGAGCGGCCAAGCGTGCCCGCGACGCGCTGGGGGCGGGCATCACGACCCTGCGGTGCGTCCATGAACAGCACCGGGCTGACCTGTGGTTGCGCGACGCCCAGCGCCGAGGTTGGGCCGACGTGCCTCGCATCTTCGGCGCCGGTCAGGCGATCACGACGCCGAAGGGCCACGGGGCCGGCGCGGCGTGGGCCGAAGCCGAGGGCGAAGAGGAGTTCTACCGCGCCGCTATCGAGGAGCTGGAAGCCGGGGCCGACCACGTGAAGGTCGCCATCAACGGGGGCCTGGCCCGCGAGGGCGAGGACATCTCCGGCTCCGAGATGACCGACGAAGAGCTGAACGGCACGGTGCGGGCAGCACGCGAGCACGGCACCTACGTGGTCGCCCACTCGGGCGCTTCGACCGCCATCCGCCAGGCCCTGGCCCGGGGCGTACGTTGCTTTGAGCACGCCTACGAGCTCGACCCGGGCACGGCGTCACTGCTGGCCGGACAAGGCGCCTACATCACGCCGACGCTCGTCGTGACAAGGTGCGAACAATGGATGCGGGCCAACGGCTTCGCCGAGGCGAGCATCGCCACCGCCCGGCGCGTCGCCGACGGGCACCTCGAAAGCATCAGGCACGCCATCGCCGCCGGAGTGCCGCTGCTATGCGGGACGGACCTGCCCCCGGCTGACGACGTCGGAGGGCTGCCGGCAACGGTGGTGGAAATGACGCTGCTCGAAGGGGCAGGGTTGTCGCGTCTCGGCGCTCTGCAGACCGCGACCACCAACCCGGCCCGGCTCATGGGGGTGGAGGGCGAGATCGGGCAGGCCCGCCCAGGCTTTCGCGCCGACCTCGTCGTCGTGGACGACAACCCGCTGGACGACCTGGCCGCGCTGGGCAGCGTGCGACTAGTGCTCCAGGGTGGCCGGCCAGTGAAGCAGGCGCTGTGACATCGCCGCCGGCGAGGGACGCCAAGACGGCAGGAGAGGTGGTCATGGAGTTCCTGGCCTGTGGTGGGCGCCGGGACTTCTCGGGCGCCAGGGAGCTACTGGACGCCGACGTCACCCGGACCGGCGCCGACGGCGACGTGAAGTCGGGCCGCGACAGCTACGTCGCCTACCTCGAGAGCGTGCTCGGAGACGTGCGGGACTACCGCTACGAGGTCCGCCGCACCGCTGTCTCCGCCGACGGGCTCGCTGTCATGGTCGAGATCGACGAAGCTCTTACCCAGGCCGACGGCACCGAGCTGGCGGTCAGCGAGGCGATGGCCTTCGACCTCACGGCCGAGGGCCGCATCCGGCGCATCTCTGTCTACACGAAGATTTGACGTCGGCAGCTAGTTACCCGCAGGCCTCCAGTACGGTTGCCACCGGCACCCAAGACAGCTGGGCCCCGAAGGGAGAACGCGATGGCAAGCGAAGGACTTCATGAACCGGCTGAGCTTCTCGGTCCGCAGACGATCGACTACCACCGCGCCATGACTTCTCTGTGCGAGGAGCTCGAGGCGATCGACTGGTACGACCAGCGGGTCAAGGCGACCGGGGACGCAAGCCTGGCCGCCGTCCTGGCCCACAACCGGGACGAGGAGAAGGAGCACGCGGCCATGACACTGGAGTGGCTGCGCCGCCGTGACGCTGCTCTCGACGCCAACCTGCGCAAGTACCTGTTCACTACCGCACCGGTCACCGAGGTCGAGGCCACCGCTGGGGGGGCGGACGGCGGCGGGGGACCGGCGGCCCCCGGGGGCCTGGGTACCGGGAGCCTGGGGATCGGGAGCCTGAGGGGGCAGGAATGACCGACCATCTTCACCGAGAGCTCGCGCCTATCTCCGAAGCAGCGTGGGAAGCCATAGATGCCGAGGCCAAAGCCCGGCTGACGACCAACCTGGCGGCACGAAAGCTCGTGGATTTCGTCGGTCCTCACGGCTGGTCGTACTCGGTCACAAACTTGGGACGGACCTCGCCCATCCCCGGGCCGTCCGAAGGTGTCCACGCCGTGCAGCGCCGCGCCCTGCCCCTGGTCGAGCTGCGAGCGGAGTTCACCGTAGCGCGGCTCGAGATCGACGACTTCGAGCGCGGGGCCACCGACCTCGACCTCTCCCAGCTGGACGCGGCGGCGGGCCAGATAGCGCAGGCCGAAAACGTGACCGTCTTTCATGGTTACCCGGCTGCCGGGATACAGGGGATCATCGAGTCCACGTCACACGACCGCGTACTGTTGGCCGAGGACGTCGAGAGCTATCCGAGCGGCGTCGCCCGGGCGACCGACTTGCTACGCCAAGCCGGCATCGCCGGGCCCTACGGGCTCGCCATCGGCCCCGAGCTCTATACGCGAATCATCGAGACCACCGAGCACGGGGGCCATTTGCTCCTCGACCACCTCCGCCAGATCCTCGGCGGGCCGCTCGTGTGGGCGCCGGGAGTGGAAGGAGGGGCCGTGGTCAGCTTGCGGGGTGGGGACTACCTTTTCGACTGCGGCCAGGACCTGTCCGTCGGCTACCTCGACCACGACGCCGGCACGGTCCGGTTGTACCTCGAAGAGAGCTTCAGTTTCAGGGCCCTCGAGGCCGATGCCGCCGTGGCTCTAAGTTTGGGCGCCTAGGCCGGGGCAGGCTCGGCGACCGGGTTGCTCCCGGCGCCCACCGCCTGGGCCGGGTCGTGGCTGCGCTGGCTGCTGGACTCGAAGTCCTTCGTCCTTATAAGGGCCAGGGCGCCCACGGCTGAAACCAAGGCCAGCACCCCTCCGATGAACAGCACCACATCCAGGCCGTGCGCGTACGACGCCAGCACGGCGTGCGCCAACTGAGCCCGGTGAGCGGCCGGCGCGTGCGCCAGTAGCTGGGAGCTCTCGCCGCCCTGGATGGCTTGGGACAGGACAGGGATCTGAGCAGCCAAACCGTGCACCGAGCCCAGGTCGCGGCGCAACTCGCGAGTTACCTCAGAACCGAAGATGGAGCCCAGGGCGGCGACCCCGGTGGAGATGCCGACCTGGCGGAACGTGGAGTTGATGCCGGAGGCCATCCCCGCCCGCCGGGGCTCGACGACGCCTACGGCGGTAGAGGCCAGCGGCGGGTTGACCATCCCGGCCCCGACACCAGCCACGAGGAAACCGGGGATAAGCACGGTCCATGACGACGAGGCGCTGAGCCGGGCCATCAGGAACAGGCCCACCGCGACCAGTAACAGGCCCCCGCCGATCAGGAGCCGCACGGGCACGCGCTGTGTCAGCCGACCGGAAATGGTGGCGGCGACCATGAGCCCGGCAGAGATGACCAGGAGGCGCACGCCGGTCCCGAGGGCGGAGTAACCCTCGCCATCTTGCAAGTAGAGGACGATGTAGAGCAGGAGCGCGAACAGCGACGCCGATAGCCCGAAGGCGGCGATCGCCCCGCCGTCGAAGGTGTGGTTGCCGAACAGGGCCAGGTCGAACATGGCGCGGGCGCTGCGACGTTCCTGCACCACGAAAATGACCAGCAGCACGAACGCCAGCGCGAAGCACACCAGGACACCGGTTTGGGTCCACCCTTTCTCACCCGAGCGGATGAGGGCGTACACGAGCGAGATCAGCGCCGCGGTGAACACGGCGAAGCCCACCCAGTCGGGTTGCCGGGCGCCCTGTTGGCGGGACTCATCTACCCGCGAGATCGTGACGGCTACGGCGAACGCACCGATGGGCACGTTGACGAAGAAGATCCATTTCCACGACAGGCCTGAGGTGAGGATGCCACCGACTACGGGCCCAATGGCCACCGCCGCTCCCGTGATGGACCCCCATATGCCGAAAGCCACGCCGCGCTCGCGGCCCTGGAAAGCCTGGGCCAGCAGTGCCAGGGACGTCGAGAACATGATGGCCCCGCCGATGCCCTGGCCGGCGCGGGACAGGATGAGCCACTCCGAAGACTCGGCCAAGCCGCAGGAAAGCGATCCCAGCGTGAAGGAGACCAGGCCGATCGTGAACAGGAGCCGCCGGCCGAACAGGTCCGCCAGCGAGCCGGCGGTGAGCAGGAGGGAGGCCAGTGTCAGGGCGTAGGCGTCCACCACCCACTGCAGGTCGGAGAAGCTCGAGTGAAGGCTTTTCTGGATGTCGGGCAGGGCCACGTTGACGATCGTCACGTCCAGGAGGAGCATGAAGGTCCCCAGGCATACGGCGATCAGCGTCCACCATTTCTTGTCCATCAGTTCAGGCTCTTCCCCTCAGCTTTTGCCCTCCACCTTAAGGCTCTCGATGGGGGCGATGCTAGAGGGCCGGGCGCCGTTTTCGGCGATGGGCTGGTCAGGGCGGTCAGGTGCCCTTGGTCAGCCCTTGAGCCCGGCGGTGGCGATCCCTCCGCGGATCCCCCTCTGGACCAGCACCAAGAGGATGGCGGACGGGATGGCCGCGAAGATGGCTGCCGCCATCAGGTCGGGCCACTGCGAGGTGTACTGCCCCAGGTACTGGTAGATGCTGAGGCTGATCGGTATGACGTTGCCCGAGGTATTGAGGGTCAGGGCGAAGAGGAAGTCGCCCCAGGAGAACAGGAACGAGAAGAGCGCTGCGGCCAGGATCGCCGGACGACTGAGCGGCAGGACGATACGCACCAGAGACCCCAAGAGCGTGGCCCCGTCCACATAGGCGGCTTCGAGCAGTTCATGCGGCAGGCTGATCATGAAGGCGCGGATGACGAGTATGTCGAACGGCACGCAGTATGTGGAGTCGGCGATGATCAGGCCGGGGTAGCTGTTGAGCAGGTGGATGTCGGCGAAGATCTTGAAGAAGGAGATGCCGAGCACGATGCCGGGGATGGTCTGGGTTACCAGGAGCACCAGCGTCACCAGTCCTGTGACCCGGAAGCGGAAGTTGGCCAGGGCATGAGCCGCGGGCACCGCGATCAACAAGGAGAGCACGGTCGAGCCCACGGCGATGATGAGGCTGGTCAGTAGGGCGCCGCCCTGGGTGCGCAGCACCTCCGAGTAGGCGGCGAAGGTTGGGGTGGGGGGGAGAAGAGTGGACGGGATGGCGTAGGACTGCTGCAACGTCTTTAGGGACGTAACCACCGCCCAGTAGATCGGCAACAGCATTATGGCCACGATGACCAGCCCGCCTAGGAGGTTGACCCCCGAGATCGTGGACGAGCGACGTCTGGACCGCTGAGCGCTCATCGGCGCAGCTCTCCCCTGTAGCTCCGCACGTAGCCCAGGGCGCACACGAGGGAGATAAGCATCATGAGAGTGCCCACGGCCGCGCCCTGGCCGAAGTCGAGGTTGGTGAACGAGAGGGTGTACGTCCAGGTGGACAACAGTTGGGTGGCGTTTATCGGCCCCCCGCCGGTCAGGATGATGACGACGTCGAACGCCTTGAGAGTGTAAATGAACCCGAGCACCAGGACGACGGCGATGACCGGCCGCATGACGGGCACGGTGATCGACCGGAAGGTCCGCAGCCGCCCGGCGCCGTCCACCCTGGCGGCCTCGTAAAGCTCTTTGGGTATGTCCTGGAGCCCCCCGTGCAACAGCAGCATGTTGAACGGGATGCCGATCCAAATGTTCGCCAGCACGACGACGGGCAGGGCCAGGTGCGTGTTGGTGAGCCATTCGATGGGCGAGTGGATCAGGCCGACGTCAGAAAGGACCTGGTTGATCATGCCGCTGTTGGGGTCGAACATCAGCCGCAGGATGAGCCCCGTCACCACGCCGGGGAGCAGCCAGGGTATGAGGATGAGGGATCTCAGCAGGCCGCTGAGAGGGAACCGTTGCGTGAAGAACAGCGCCAACAGGAAGCCGATCCCGAACTGCAGCACGAGGGAACCGGCCATGAAGATCGCCGTGTGGGCGATCACCCCCGGCAGCGTCGGGTTTGTCACGGCGACCCGGTAGTTCGTAATGCCCACGAAGCTGGCCGTGTTCTGCAGTAAGCCGATGACGCTGGACTGGCGGACGCTCAGCAGGATGTTATAGGCGATCGGGTAGACGAACAGCGCGAGTACGTAGATGATGGCCGGTAGCAAGAACAACCATCGCTTGCCTCGGCTTACGCTGCGCAGCCAGAGCCCATGGCCGCTTCCGGGAGCCCGCGGCGGCCGGCGGTGCTGCCCGGGGCGTACCGTTACGGCCCCTGATCCTGTCGTTGGCACCTATAGCCTCGCTGCTCAGCGCACCGGCAGTTGTGCGCCGTCGCGCAGGTACACCGGGATGTGCTCGAGGGGGGCGTCGGCGTCGGCCCACGTGCCCCCGGCGATGGTCTGTCCTGTCCACGGGTCGGTCCAGGTGGCGCCGGCCGGCAGGTAGACCCGCCGGGAACGGGCACCGAGCTCGGTCACGGGGGCCACGAGCACGGAGGGCCCGAAGCAGAACTGGTCGTCGACGGCCCAGGCCTCGGGATCGTCGGGGAAGTCGAACCAGACCGGCCGCATGGGCGGCACGCCCTCGCTGGAGGCCAGTGCCATCTGCTCGAGCACGTAGGGCTTTATGCGCTCCCGCAGGGCCATGACCCCGACCAGGATCTCGTAGACCTCCTCGCCGTAGGACCAAACCTCGTTGGGGCCGCCGGACATCGCCTGGGACAGAGGGGCCCGGGGCAACCGGTCGCCGTGCAACCTGAACAGCGGGCACCACACGCCGTACTGGAACCAGCGCACGATCAGCTCCCGGTAGGTGGGGCTCGAGGGGTCACCGCCGTGGAACCCACCTATGTCGGTGGTCCACCATGGGATGCCCGAGATGGCCACGTTGAGCCCAGCCCTTACTTGCGCCGTGAGCGACTCGAAGGTGGCGGTGATATCACCGGACCACAGTGCCGCCCCCCAGCGCTGGCTGCCGGCCCAGGCCGAGCGGATGAGGCTGACCACCTCGGTCTCGCCCACGGCGTGCATGCCCTCATAGACGGCGCGGGCGTGGTCGGTGGGGTAGCGGTTGAGCACCTCGGCCCCCGGCCCCGCGGCCAGGCGCAGGTTGTCGACATGGCCGGGCCTGATCTCGGGCTCGCACGCGTCCAACCAGAAGATCTTGATGCCGTAGCGGTAGTAATTGGTCGCCAGCTGTTCCCAGAGGTAGTGGCGGGCGTCCTGGTTGGAAGAGTCGTAGAACGAAACGGGCACGCGCACGGCCGAACCCCGGTCGGGCCAGTCGGCGTGGTGGGGCGGCCCAGCCTCGCTGGCGATCAGGTAACCGGCGTCGAGCATCGGCTGGTAGTTGGACGACAACAGGCTGACCGAGGGCCACACCGAGACCATGAGGCGGGTGCCCATGGTCGCCAGCTCGTCCACCATGGCCTGGGGGTCGGGCCACTCGCTGGGCTCGAAGCGCCAGTCGCCGAGCTGGGCCCAGTGGAAGAAGTCACAGACGATGACCGATAGGGCCAAACCGCGGCGGTGGTACTCCCGAGCTACCTCGAGAAGCTCGTCTTGGGTGCGGTAGCGCAGCTTGGACTGCCAGAAACCAGCCGCCCAATCCGGCAACATGGGGGCGTGGCCGGTCACGCCGGCGTAACGGGCAGCTATCTGTGCAGGAGTACCGGCCGTGACCCAGTAGTCGATCTGGCGGGCGCTGTCGGCAACCCAGCGGGTGGCGCTGGCCCCGAGCTCGACCCGGCCCACAGCCGGGTTGTTCCATAGCAGGCCGTAACCGCGGTTCGATACGACAAAGGGGATAGAGACCTCGGCGTTGCGCTGCACCAGGTCGACCACCAGGCCTTTTTGATCGAGCCGGCCGTGGGTGTGCTGGCCCAGGCCGAAGAGCTGCTCGCCCTCGTAGGAGGCAAAGCACTGTTCCAGGCGCTGGTAGCCGTTGCCCCGGGCCGTGAAGTTGCGGGGCCCGGGCCACCAGAAGTGGATGGGTTGTTCAGCCAGTAGCTCCTCGCCCGTCTCGGTCCGCAGGAACCGGAGCCGTCCCTCCGCGTCCACCTCGGCGGTTATGGCCCCGACGCTGATACTGGCGCCGCCGTCGACGATCTTGACCGTGCCCGAAGCCGCCGGGCGTTCGGCCAGGGCGCCATGGTCATCGATGAAATGGTCCAGGGCGGCCCGCACCCGCAGGCTGTCCGGCCCCCACGCTTCGATGCGCACCACCTCGTGCCCGGAGCGCCAGGTTAGAGCACCGGCCTCGTCGACGAAGGGCGCGGTCGGGATTTCGTCGTCAGCTTTGGGGAAAACGGAGGGCACGGGAGTCCTTTTTGCGGTCGAGGGCGAAACGAGGACCGGGGTGGCCCTGGGCGTAGGGTAGCCCTTGGAGGCATGCCGCTACGAGAGCCGGGGGGCACACGTCCTGGCGGACGATAGGTGTACCCCGAGGCTCCCGCATGCGTGCCACAGACCTACGTACTTATGAAATTATGAAATGTGGTACTGAGCCAGGGCAGTCTTCACGGCCGTCTCAGCGGTGTCGAGAGCCTGGGTCGGGGTCTGCTTGCCGAGGATGACGGCTTGTACGGCCGTGCCCAGGGCGCTCTCGATGGCCGAGTACGCCAGCCCCACTTCACCGGTGCGGGACCGGGCGTGCTCGATCTCTTCGGCGAAGATCTTGTCCTGAGGGACCTTGGCCAGCAGTTCGGCCGAGACCGATTCTTGGCTTGCTATCTCGCCGTTCTGAGCTGCCCAGCTGTAGGTACTGGCCGGAGAGGTTAGGAACTCCAAGAGCTTCAGGCCCAACGCCTCGTTGGCCGGCGAAGACTTGGGGATGACCCACACCTCGCCCCCGAGGGGAGCAGCGGCCGACATTCCCATGCTCGGGACGGGGATTTTGGCGATGCCGTAGTCCAGGCCCTTGGTGGCGTTGAAAGGTTCCAGCTCCCAGGGGCCCATGATGATCATGGCGGCCTTGCCGCCCATGAAGTCCACCGCTGTGTTGTTCTGTTGCTCGTCTACGACCGAGGTGGGCAGGGCACCTTCCTTGGCCAGCTCCTGGTAGAGCGTGAGCGCCTTTATGCCTCCGGCGTTATTGACGTGCTCGAGGTCTCCTCCGGCGGTCCAGAAGAAGGGTAGGAACTGCCAGACTGCGCTGCCGGGCACATTGTCCGCCGCCACTTCGAAGCCAGCCACGCCGTTGCTCGTCAGCGCCTTGGCGTCAGTCACGAGCTGCGCCCACGTCGCCGGCGGCGACATTATGTGCGCGGCCGAGAGAAGTTTCTTATTGTAAAACAGACCGATCGTATTGTTGCCGAAGCCGAGCCCGTACTGCACTCCGTTGTAGCTCCCAGCCGCTATCGCTCCCTCGGTCAGGCCCGAGGTCTTGACCCCGAGGCTGGCCAGTGGGACCAGGTCGCCGGCCCCAGCCAGCTCCGGCACGACTGGGTTGTCCATCATCAGCAGGTCGGGGAGCTGGTGCGAAGCCGCCTCGGTCAGGGTTTGGGACGCGGCGTTGGCCGAAGGGAAAACGTCGCGCTTTACGGTGAAGCCCGAGTTAGCCTTTTCGAACTGGCTTATGAACTGGACCATTTCGGTGTTGTCACTTGCGGTGTAGTAGTCCTGCTCGGTGATCGTGCCGGGTTTGGCCGGCGGCAGTATCGAGGTCGACGCCACCCTGTGAGGCGACGCCATGGCCGTCACCGGCCCGCAAACCGTCACCAGCAGCACGGCGGCGGCCGAGGCAGCCAGAGCCGAACGTCCCTTTACTCGTTTGACTGTCAGCATTTCCTTATAACCCCTCTCTTGTAATTGGTGTAGCGGTGTGTGTAGATCCCGTGTTGGTCACATCACATCGACCAAGGATTGTTTGGTGGGTGGGTTGAACGTCTCGCCCAGCACCACACAGGCCGCGCCCCGGGCCCATTTCGTACCGTCGACCGGTTCGGAGACGAGTACTACCTCGGGAGGGGTCTGAGAGAACGTCGACGCGGCAATGGCTTTGCGGACAGGTCCGAACCGCCACTCGCCGGCGGGGACGCCCTCGCCGCTTATTACGACGAGACGGGGGTTGATCACATTGACGAGGGCGGCCATGCCCCGGCCGAGGTGCTCGCCGGCCCGGGTGAGGACTTCCCGGCTGAGCTCGTCGCCCCGGTCGGCGGCCGCCCCCACCTGAGCAATGGTCAGTCCCTCGCCTTGCGCGGCGTCACGCAATGATGTCGCCGTGCCCTGGCTCACAGCGGCGCGGATGTCCCGCAGGATCGCCCTGTCGGACGCCCAGGCCTCCACACACCCGTTCCTGCCGCACGTGCACGCCGGGCCACCGTCCTCGAGCTGGATATGGCCGAACTCGCCGGCTGCTCCCTGAGCGCCGCGATGAAGTTGGCCGTTGACCACAATGCCGGCCCCGATCCCGGAGCCCACGACCACGACGATGAAGTGGTCGACCCCGTGGCCGAGACCGAACCACTGTTCGGTCGCCGTCAGGGTGTTGGCGTCGTTCTCCAGGATGACCGGGAGGCCCAGTCTTTGCGAGATGGGCTGGGCCAGGGCCACGTTGTGCCAGTTGAAGGTGTTGGAGTACAGGCACACGCCGGTGTTGGCATCGATGGCGCCGGCCACTCCCACACCTACGCCGATGATGCGGTCCGGTGCCACCGCTGTGGCCAAGATGGCGGTCTGGACCGCTTCGCAGACAGCGGCGATGACGACTTCAGGTTCCCGGGGGGCGGGCGGGGGGGTCGGTCCGGCGGTGGCCGCCGCTCGCTCCGGCAGGGGGGTCACCTGGGTGTAGATGACGGCGGCCCGTAGGTCGGTCACCACCAGCGAGATGGCGTGGCCCATCAGTTTCAGGCCGATCACGTAGTTGGCCTTGTCGTTGAGGCGGAGCAGCGAAGGGGGGCGACCGCCGCTAGAGATGCCCTGGCCGACCTCCTCCACCAGCCCCCGGACGGTCAGATCGGCCACGATCGACGAGACGGTGGGCCCGCTCAGTCTCGTCGCCCTCACGAGGTCGGCCCGGGACATCGTCGGGTGGGCCCGGAGCATGTTCACCACCAGGTTGCGGTTCATGTCCGCCATGAGCTGCCAGTCGCCGCGGCGGATACCCTGTCGGGAGAAAGTATCTTCGGAAAGATTCATAAGAAAGTCAGACGGAAGCTTAGGTAGGCGAGCGCGACGTGTCAAGGCGGCGCGTGCTCGCCTGAGCGAAGGCGCGCCCGTCCCGTCTGCGCGCCGGTGGTGCCGGCCGGGGCCGCCGGTTTTCGTTCTGCCGGTTTAGATGTGCCGGTTTAGATGTGCCGGTTTAGATGTGCCGGTTTAGATGTGCCGGTCCGGCACGACGAGCACCTTGCCCACGGCACCGTGCTCTACCGCGTCCTGGGCGGCGGCAATGTCGTCGAGGGGGAACAGGTGGACGGGCAGGGCAGTGAGCGCCCCCGTGACCAGGGCACCGTTTGCCCAGGCGACGGCCTCAGCCAGTTCCGAGGCGGGCACCGAGTAGAGCAGCACGAAACGGAACATGACGTTGGCGTTCATAAGCCGGCGGGTCGGGAGCACGGGGTCACTGGGCTCGGCGGCGTACACGACGATGAGCGTCCCCGGCCCGGAAACGGCCAGGTCCAGGTCGAGGTTGGCGCCCAGGGCCAGTTCGACGATGCGGTCCATGCGGGGGGCAAACGACTTGAGCAGCTCCGTAGCCCCAGGCTCGCGGTAGTTGACGGCGAGGTCGGCGCCGGCGGCCCGGGCCATCTCGGCCTTGTCCTCCGAGCTCACGGTGGTGGCCACCAGGGCCCCGGCGTGTTTGGCCAGCTCTATGGCGAAGTGCCCTACCGCGCCGGCACCGCCGGCCACGAGCAGCCGGGCGCCGGCCAGCGCTTCGGGATGACCGCCCAGGCAGATGGCGGCGGTGAGGGCGGGGACGCCCAGACAGGCCCCGAGCTCGTAGGAGGCACTGTCGGGCAAAGGTATGGTGCGCGCCGCCGGCACCACGCAGTACTCGGCCGCCGTCCCGTAGCGGTTGGCGTAGGCAGCCTGGTAAATCCACACGCGTTGGCCTAAGGCGCGGTCGGTGACCCCCTCTCCTAGGGCGTCTATGGCCCCGGACCCGTCGTGGTGAGGCACCTGGAAGCTGGCCGGCGCCCCTCCAGTAGCTCCCGAGCGCGTTTTCCAGTCGGTCGGGTTTACGCCCGAGAAGAACACCTTCACCCGGACCTGCCCCGGTCCCGGTCCCGGCGTGGCGATCTCCTCGACCGACAGGACACTGGACGGCCCGGTCCCCCGGTACAAGGCAGCCTTCATGTCTTTGAGCCTCCTGACCTCTTGGTTGTCCACAGGGTACGCCACGGCCACCCCGGCGCGCCCTTCCGCGCCATGCCCCGGGGGCCACGGGGGGCCGGCCCGGGGTGGGCAAGAGCCGGTGTAACCTCGTGTGGGTGTGCCCCGGAGTTGCGGACCCCGGTCCTGGTGCGCCCATAAGGGTCCTCCTCGTCGAGGATGACCCCGGCGACGCTCTCCTGACCAGCGAGCTCCTTCACGACTCAGGCTTCTCGTTCAAGGTCGAGCCCGTGCGACAGCTGGCTGACGCGCTGGCTCACCTCGAACGTGGCGTCGAATGCGTCCTGTTGGATCTCGGGCTGCCGGACGCGGGCGGGCTCGAGGCCCTCGACCGGATCTTGGCCGCGGCACCGCGAACGGCGGTGATCGTGCTCACGGGCCGGGCGGACCGGGACGTCGCCCTCGACGCCGTAGCACGGGGAGCCCAGGACTACCTGCGCAAGGGCGAGATCGACCGGGAACTGTTGAGCCGCTCCGTCCGCTACGCCGTCGAGCGCAAGCGGTCAGAAGAGGCGGCCCGCCAGCTCCTAGCCCGAGAGCTGATGGCGGCCGAGAGCGCCCGCCTGGAAAGAGGGCTCTTGGCCCGGCCGATGCTGGCAGAGTCCGGTCTGAGGTCCGCCGCCCGCTATCGCTCGGCCGGCGGGTCCCTTCTCCTCGGCGGCGACTTCTACGACGCCATCGAACTGCCCGACGGGTCTGTGCGCCTCGTGATCGGCGACGTTTCCGGCCACGGCCCCGACGAGGCTGCCATAGGAGTGGCGCTGCGGATCGCCTGGAGGGGGTTCGTGTTGGGAGGGGTGGGGCCCGAGGCGATGTTGCCCAACCTGCAGGCGCTCCTGGACGCCGAGCGCCACAACGAGGACCTGTTCGCCACCGTCTGTGACGCGACCATCGCACCGGACCGCCGCTCCGTCGCTCTCAGCCTGGCCGGTCACCCCGGCCCGATCCTCATGGCAGAGGACACGCGCCAGCTCAGCGCCAGCGCCGGGCTCCCGCTCGGCCTTTTCGAGCCGGTGCGCTGGGCCACGGAAGTGTTCGCCCTGCCCCCACAATGGACGCTCATCTTCTACACCGATGGGATCGTCGAGGGCCGGACCCGGGACGACCGGTCGAGGCGTCTGGGCGTTCGCGGCCTCATGTCCCAGTTGCGGGGCGGCGGGTGGCCGAGCGACAACCTGGGAGAACTGGCGGACAAGCTGCTCGCTGTGGCCGAGGAGCAAAATGGCGGGCCGCCAGAGGACGACATCGCCCTCTTCCTCGTGGCGGGAGCGGGGTGAGCGACGCAAACTTGCCCGGGCCAAGGCGGCCGAGGCTCACTCGCCAGCCCCTGGCGCTCCGTCTGGTCCTCAGCTTCTCGGTCCTCGGCATCTTGGCGTCGGTGACGCTCGCCACCGCCGCCTGGGCCTACGTGAGACAGGTCGACGCCCGCAACCATCTCGTCGACGTCGTCGACCAGGCCCGGCTCGACGCGCAGTTGCTGTTGTCCGATTACGTCGACGAAGAAACCGGAGTGCGGGGCTACGTCCTAAGCCACCAGGAAAGTTTCCTCCAGCCCTACACGTCCGGGGTGGCGAGCGCACAACAGGACCTTCGCCAGTTGGGTGCCCTAGTGGCGCGTGACCGCCCGAGTGCCCGCTTGCTGGCGCCGGTCGAGAAGGCGGTCGCTCTCTGGCGGTCCCAGTTCGCTCTACCGGCCATCGCCGCCACGAGCCGCGGCGACACCGCTTATGCCTCGCCGGTCGCACTAGATCTGGGCAAGGCCGACTTCGACCGCCTGCGGGCTGGCTTCGCCGCCCTCAACGGTGCCCTGCGCTCGAGCGCCGCCTCGAGCATGTCCACCCTGGACGAAAGCCAGACCGCCTTTTTGTCATTGGGGCTCACGGTGGTGGCGGTCCTGGTCATCGCCAGCGCTGGCGCGACGTGGGCTCTTCGCTCCTGGGTCACCGAGCCACTGGCGGACCTACGAGCCCACGTCAGGGAGGTGGCCGGGGGCGAGCTCGACCACCCAGTCAGCGCGTCAGGTCCGCCGGACCTGGCCGAACTGGCCGCCGACATCGATTCGATGCGGCGCCGGATCGTCTCGGAGGTCCGCTCTCTGGCCGAGGCGTCAGAGGCCCTCAGGGCTGCCAACGAAGACCTGAGCCGTTCCAACCTGGAGCTCGAGCAGTTCGCCTACGTCGCCTCGCACGATCTCCAGGAACCGCTGCGGAAGGTGGTCAGCTTTTGCGAGCTGCTCAGTCGACGCTACGGCTCCGAACTGGACGACCGCGCCCGGGAGTACATCGCCTTCGCCGTGGACGGGGCGACCCGCATGCAGGCGCTCATAAACGACTTGCTCGCTTTTTCCCGGGTCGGGCGCAGTACTTCGAAGTTCGAAATAGTGCCACTGGACGAGGTTTACCGCGATGCCCTGGCCAACCTCGCTACTGTGATCGCCGACGCCGGGGCCAGGGTCACCTCCGTCGGCTTGCCGAGCGTGCAGGGGGACAGGTCTCTTCTCACGGCTCTGTTCCAGAACCTGATAGGCAATGCGGTCAAGTTCAATGAAAATCCCCGACCGTTGGTCGAGATAAACGCTCGCCACGAGGGCGACATGTGGCAGTTTGCCATAACTGACAATGGCATCGGGATCGAGCCTCGTTTTGGCGAGCGTATATTCGTCATCTTCCAACGCCTGCACGGTCGCGACGTGCACGGGGGCACCGGGATCGGCCTGGCTCTGTGCAAGAAGATCGTCGAGTTCCACGGCGGGGAAATCTGGCTTGACACGGGCTATTCTCCAGGTGCCCGCATTTGCTGGGCCCTGCCGACGATAGGAGCTGAATGAACGGCATCGACCGGCGCACCCCCCTGGAAATCCTGCTGGTCGAGGACGACCCGGGGGATGTGGCCATGACGAGGGAGGCCCTCGGTGAGTCGAAGATGCACGTCAACCTGCGGGTCGTCACCAACGGGGAGGAGGCCGTCTCCTACCTCCGCCGCATGCACCCTTTCGAGCAAGCCCAGCGCCCGGACCTCGTACTGCTCGACCTCAACCTCCCGCGCCTGAGCGGGCGGGAGGTTTTGGCCATCGTCAAAGCAGACCCCGACCTCCTGCGGATCCCGGTCGTCGTCCTCACGACCTCGGAAGCCGAAGAGGACGTCGGCCGTAGCTACGATCTGCACGCCAACGCCTATGTCACCAAGCCGGTAGGTTTTGCTTCCTTCGTGTCGGTGGTCCGCCAGATCGACGACTTTTTCCTCACCATCGTTCGCTTGCCGGGGCGCTGAGCGTCCGTGCCGCGGCTATGGCGCGACCGCCTGTAGCGCGGGGGCGAAGTCGCCCCGGTCAGTGACGAGCACGTGGGCCAGGCCGAGCCAGTCCCTGAGCCGGTGCAGCTCGGCCAGGGCCGCTTCAGCCGTGGCGCCATGGCCGTGCCCGGGCTCCGCATAGGCTCCGGCGACTACGAGGGCGCCGGCCCGACGATCGGATTTGAGGTCGAGGCGGGCGACGAGCTCGTCACCGTGGAGCAGGGGCATCACGTAGTGGCCGTGGAGGCGACGGGGCGCCGGCACCTAGATCTCTATGCGGTAGTGGGCCGGGCTCGCTTGTGGTCCCACGGGGAGCGGTCAGAACCGGGCGATCTCCGCCGTCGGGCCCATGACGATGGCCGGCCGCAGGCCCGGTGCTAACCAGCGCAAGGCACGGTCAAGCTCAGCCAGGGGCAGCGCCACGCAACCCGCGGTCGGCATGCCGATGTCGGCGTGAAGGAAAATGGCCGAGCCCGCATAAGCGATCACGGGACGGGTGTTGTACTCGATCACCGCGAAGCTGGGATAGGCGGCCGTCTCGGTCCACAGAGCTTCGCTCGCTCCGCCGAACGGAGGCGCCTGGCCACAGGGGACATGCTGGAACGTGTTGTAGCTTGAAGACGTTGGGCCCTCGTCCCACCAGTCCCCGCAGACAAGCCTGTGATAAGGGTAGGTGGTCCCGGGGTTGGGGGCGTAGCCGTACATCTCGGGGCCGATGCCGTAGATACCGGTGGGAGTTGTCCCGTCGCCCTCGCGGTGATGGTCGGAGAAACCGTTGCGACCGATGAACGCCGTCCACGGGCCCCCGGCCGTGGCCCAGCAGCCGTCCGCCCTCTGCCACAGCTCGACGGCGGCGACCACGCTCGAGTAGTTCGCGGCCTGCACAGTGAGAAGTTGACGTGCCAGGCCGGTCCGCGACATCCTGGCGGCCAGGTTGTCGGGGCAGCCGCCGCCCCGGGCGGCCTGCGCCGCGCCGGTGGCGGACTGGGGGGCGACGGGTACCGAGGCGGCGGCGGCGGTGGACAACGAGCCGGCAGCCATGACGAGCGTGCCGGCGATGGCTGTGGCGGCTCGTGCCACCCTCGTGGCCCTAGCCTTGGGCGTCATGAGCCTCGCAATCACAAAAGGGACGATCAAGCCGCATGGTCGACCAAGACGCTACCCGGCTCCGGGCGGCCTCCTGCCCTCAATGGTCGCGCTCGTCTTGGTGGCCCGGCTCGTACTCGTGGCCGGGCTCGTGCTGGTGGGCTCGGTCGCATCGGCGACCGGGCCCGCATCGGCGACCGGGCGCACGACGGCCCCCCCTTTTGCTTTCAGCGTGAGCCCGGTGACCGCCGGTAGCGTCCCCTATACGTGGCGCCAGGGATGCCCGGTGGGGCCGGCGCAATTGCGCATGTTGCACCTGGGCTATTGGGGCTTCGACGGAAAAGCGCACACGGGCAGGATGGTCGTCAACGAGGTGGTCGTCGGGGACGTCGTAAAAGTGTTCCGTAGCCTCTATTACGAGGGGTTCCCAATTTGGGAAATGGTGCCCGAAGACGCTTACCACGGCAACGACAACCGGGCCGCGGCGGCCGACGACACTTCCGGGTTCAACTGCCGTCTGGCCGTGGCGTCCGGTCCGCCCCAATGGTCCGTCCACGCCTACGGCGAGGCCATCGACGTGAACGACGTCCAGAACCCTTATGTTTTCGGCTCCGAGGTCATACCGCCCGCCGGTGCCGCCTACCTCGAGCGCACAGACGTCCGGGCCGGGATGGCCGTGCCCGGAGGCGAATTGGTCACGGCATTTATGTCCGTCGGCTGGTACTGGGGCGGCCGGTGGGTAGTGTCGCCGGACTACCAGCACTTCTCGCTCACCGGAGGCTGATGGCCGCTAGACGGCGCCGGTGAGCGAGGGCAACCACGCTGGCCGACCGGCCTCGTAGGCGTCGATCTCGCCGTCAAATCTCAGGGTTAGACCGATGTCGTCGAGCCCCTCGAGGAGGCGGTGCTGGGTGAAGGCGTCAAGAGGGAAATCCGCCTCGATGCCGGCGGCCGGGGCTTCTATTCTCAGGCGTTCGATGTCCACGGTTATTTCCAGAGATGGGTCGGTCGTCACTGCATCGAGGAGCGCTCGTCCCACCTCGGGGCTGACCTGTACTGGGACCAGCCCTGCCTTGGTGGAGTTGTTGCGGAAAATGTCGCCGAAGCGGGGTGAAATGACGGCCTGGAAGCCGTAGTCCGTGAGCGCCCAGACCGCGTGCTCGCGCGACGAGCCCGTCCCGAAATTGGGCCCGGCCACCAGTACAGTCGCCCCCGCGTACTCGGGCCGGTTGAGCACGAAGTCCCGGTCGTCGCGCCATTCGCTGAACAGCCCCTGGCCGAAGCCGGTCCGCTCGACGCGTTTCAACCAGGAGGCGGGGATTATCTGGTCGGTGTCAACGTCGCTGCGGTCCAGTGGAGCGGCGCGACCGGTAATTACCCGGATTGGTTTCATGATAAGTCCTCCGGTGAGGCGAGGTGGCCGCTTACGGCGGTGGCGGCGGCCACGGCGGGGGAGACCAGGTGGGTGCGCCCGCCTCGGCCCTGGCGGCCCTCAAAATTGCGGTTGGAAGTGGAGGCGCAACGCTCCCCGGGGGAGAGCTTGTCCGGGTTCATGGCCAGGCACATGGAACAACCAGGGTTGCGCCATTCAAACCCGGCCCCCACGAACACCTTGTCGAGGCCTTCCTTTTCGGCCTGGGCTTTGACCCGGCCCGAGCCGGGCACCACCAGGGCTCGCAGCCCCGGCGCCACCTTTTTGCCTTCGAGCACGGTGGCTGCGGCCCTCAGATCTTCTATACGCGAATTAGTGCAAGAACCTATGAAAACCGTGTCGATCTTCACCTGCTTCATGGGTGTGCCGGCGGTGAGGCCCATGTACGACAGTGCCCGATGGGCCGCTTCGCGGGCGGCGGGCGAGGAGAAGCTGTCGGGGCTGGGCACGGAGGCGTCGAGGCGCACCACTTGCCCGGGGTTGGTGCCCCAGGTGACGTGGGGGACGAGCGAGGCGGCGTCGATGGTGACCTCTTTGTCCCAGTGGGCGCCTTCGTCGGTGGCCAACGAACGCCAATCGTCGAGGGCCCGCTCCCATTGGGCTCCGCGGGCTGCGTGGCGGCGCCCTTCCAGGTAGGCGAACGTAGCGTCGTCAGGAGCTACCATGCCCGCCCGGGCACCGGCTTCGATCGACATGTTGCACACGGTCATCCGGCCCTCGACCGACAAGGCGCGCACGGCGGAGCCGCGGTACTCGATGACGTGGCCTATCCCGCCCCCGGTCCCGATGCGCCCGATGACGGCCAGCACCATGTCTTTTGCCGTGACCCCGGCCGGGAGCTCGCCCTCGACGTTGACGGCCATCATCTTGGGTCGCGTTTGGGGCAGGGTCTGAGTGGCGAGGACGTGCTCGACTTCGCTCGTCCCTATCCCGAAGGCCAGTGCGCCGAACGCTCCATGGGTCGAGGTATGACTGTCGCCGCAGACCACCGTCATCCCCGGCTGGGTCAGGCCGAGCTCGGGCCCGATTATGTGGACGATCCCCTGATCAGCGTCACCCATGGCGAAGAGCCGGATCCCGAACTCGGCGCAATTGGCCGCCAGCACTTCCATTTGGCGGGCCGAAACGGGATCGCTGAGGGGCTGGTCCAAGGCCGTGGTGGGGACGTTGTGGTCCATGGTGGCGACGGTCAGGTCGGGTCGGCGCACCTGACGGCCGGCCAACCGCAGCCCGTCGAAGGCCTGGGGCGATGTCACCTCGTGCACCAGATGAAGGTCGATGTACAACAGGTCGGGCTCGCCTTCGCCCGAACGGACGACATGGCGTTGCCATACTTTTTCGGCGAGGGCCGCCGGTGAGCCAGTGCTCATTCGCTCCTCCGCTGCTGCTTGGTACCGTGGATTAGTCGTGTCCACATTGTGAGATATGATCTCGCCATGAGAGACACTGTAGCCGGAGCAGCATCCCTGGGCAAGGCCGTCGCCGTTCTCGACGGCCTGGCCGCGCAAGGCTCTCTCAACCTCGCCGGGCTCGTCGGTGCCACCGGCCTGCCCCGAGCTACCGCTTACCGGCTGGCCACGGCCTTGGTCTCCTACGGCCTGGTGGACAAGGGGGCCAACGGCACCTACCGCCTGGGCGGCCGTCTGGTCGAGCTCGGCCGCCTGGCCGGCCAGCGGCGGCGCAGCCTGGCCCATGCGGCCACGCCTGTCCTGGAGAAACTGCGGGATGCCACCGGCGAGAGCGTCCAGCTGTTCGTGGCCGACGGCGCCCGGCGGATCTGCGTCGTCTCGCTCGAGTCGCCCCACAGCCTGCGGACCATCGTCGCCATAGGCGCGTCGCTTCCCATGGACAAAGGCTCGGCTGGCAGAGTACTGGCGTGCGACCCCGAGACCCTGGCCCGGGGTTGGAGCGAGAGCGTCGAGGAGCGCGAACTGGGGGTGGCGTCGGTCAGCGCGCCGGTGTCCCTGGACGGGGCCGTGGTGGCCGCGGTGTCGGTCTCGGGCCCGGTGGAACGCACGAGCCGGGCACCGGCGCAACGTTATGCGTCGCTGGTGGTGGCGGCGGCGCAGGAGGTTTCGGCCGCCCTGCGCTAGTCCGACTTAGGCCCCCGAGTAGGACTAGCCGATGAGCTCGGCGCAGGCCGCCTGGAGCGTGGGCAGGAACGAGGTCGGGCTGGTCACCACGGCATCGTGCCCGGCGGCGACTTCATAACGCCTCGAGCCTCGGATGAGGGCCGCCATTGCCTCCTGGCGCCACGGGGCGACGATCTTGTCCCGCAGCGTCACCAGCACCGCCGCCGGTATGTCCAGAGCGGGGAGCCACGTACTGCTGTCATAGCCGTTGAGGGCGACTCCCGCCTCGATGAAAGCGGCGAGGTCGGCCTTCGCCCGCTCCTTCAGGGCCCATTCCGGATGAGCCTGCCCGGGCACCGGGGCGGTGCCCTCGTCCGCGGCCCGCGCCGCCAGCCCGTGCTCGCCGGCGCTCTTGGCGCCCCGTGCCCTGCGCCGCAGGGCGGCCTGGTCGTGACGGTCGATGCGCCGGGCCAGGAAGCGTTGCCCGGCGTCGGGCCATTTACGCACCGCGGCGGCGCCCACCCGGCCGGTGATGCGTAGGGCGGGCCGAAGTTTCACCCGCCGAGCGAAGGAGGCGGCCGTGGCACACAGCACGATGCCGTCGGCCCGCCGCCGGTGGCGCTGGGCGAAAACCTGGGCTATGGCCCCGCCCATCGAGTAGCCGACGATGAGGGCGCGGGCCAAGCCGAGCTCATCCTCGAGGCTGGCAATGTCGTCGGCGCAGGCCTCCACGCTGAAGGGTGGCGCCCCCCGGCCGAGGCGGCCGTGCCCTCGCAGGTCGGGAGCGATAACCCGGAACGAGCGGCCGAGGTACTCCAGCGAGCCGTACCAATTGAGGGCGGCCGTCGCCATCCAGCCATGCAGCAGCACAAGCGCCGGCGCGCCCGGAGGCCCGGCCATTTCCCAGGCCCACGTGGAGGAGCCGGTCGCCAGAGGGACGGTCCGTCCGATCGGCCCGTTAGTGGGCGCGCCGCCCATCACGTTGGTGGTTACGCTCGCCGGCGGTACATGAGAGATCGCCACATGCTACCGGCGGGGTGCGCGACGATAGCCGCGTCGGCGTCTACGGCCCGGTGCCGGCGAGCCCCAGCTTACGATCAGGCGATCTTAAGCGAAGCAACAGGCAACCCTCAGCCGATAGGGCCAGCGCCTCACTACATTCGGAGCCGTGATGACTCTGGGAAAGGCGAGCCAGGCCTCAGCGGTGGCACTGGCATTGATGTTTGGTGCAGGGTTGGCCCTTTTCGGCCCGTCTGCCGCCTCGGCCAGCGTCCTGCCGGCACAGACAGCAGCCGTCCTGTCGGCTAGTGCCACCCCCGCGCAGCTGCCGGCGACGGGTGGCACCGTGACCGTGACGGCCAGGGTCGCCAATGCCACCTCGTGCCAGCTCCAGCTCCTCTCCAGCCCGTCCTTCGCCGTGGTCTATTCGCACAACCCCAAGAGCTGCGCCGACGGGACGTACTCGGCCCATGTGACCATCGGGCCCAATCCCACGACCGCACGGTCCACGGTCGCCTTCGCGCTCGTTGCCCGCAGCGCGGCGTCGTCGTATTCAGGACAGTTCTACGTGCTCCTGGCGGGGGCCGCCCCGGCGGCTGTCCTGTCGGCTAGTGCCACCCCCGCGCAGCTGCCCGCGACGGGTGGCACCGTGACCGTGACGGCCAGGGTCGCCAATGCCACCTCGTGCCAGCTCCAGCTCCTCTCTAGCCAGTCCTTCACCGTCGTCTATTCGCACAACCCCAAGGACTGCTCAGCGGACTACTCGGCCCGGGTCACCATCGGCCCTAATACGACCGCCGTGACACGCACGGTCGCCTTCGGCCTCGAGGCCCACAATGCCGCCTCTGGCTCTGCCTCTAGGGCCCGGTTGTACCTTTACCTGGCCGCGGGCGCCCCCGGACAGATCGTGACCAACACGTCCGCCCCCCCCACCACGACGGTCCCCGGCACCGTACCGCCGGCGCCCGTCAACGACGAGGAGAGCTCCAACTGGTCCGGGTACTCGTCGACCGGTGGTCCGTTCACTGTTGCGAAGGGCACCTTTACCGTCCCCTCCCCAGTAGCCGGGACGTCGCCGCGCGCTGAGGTGGCCGAATGGGTGGGCGTCGACGGGACGAGCGCCAGCGACCCCTCGCTCATCCAAGCCGGAGTGGACGAGCAGGCGGACCCGAACAGTCCCAGCGGGTTCGACTACTCCCCCTGGTGGGAAATACTCCCGGCCACGGCCACGCCGATAACGACCGTCACGGTCAACCCGGGCGACAAGGTCACGGTGACGATCTGGCAAGTCAGTGGTCCCACCTGGGAGATCAACCTGACTGACGACACCACCGGCGAGTCTTTCTCCACACCGCCCGAGCATTACACCGGGCCCGGCTCGACCGCCGAATGGGTGGTCGAAGCCACCACAGAGTGCCGCTTCCAGTGCCGGACGTCGCCGCTCGCCCCTTACAGCCCAGCCGTGACCTTCAGCGACCTGGGCATGGCCGGCCCGCAAAAGTCGTTGGACGAGATCACGATGGTGCAGGGGCTGGGCGCAGTGTCGACGCCCTCGGCCATGGCCCCGGCCGGGTTCAGCGTGAGCTACACGGGCCCCTCGCAGCTTCTCGCCGCCAGGCGCGACGCCTAACGTCGGACCTCGCTTGCATAAACACATCAGCATGTGCTTATGTACGCGGATTGTCTGTGACGAAGGCCTACGAGGTCGCCGGCGAGCTGCTGAAGGTGCTGTCCGCTCCGGCCCGCCTGGCTATCGTGGTCGAGCTGGGGGAGGGGCCGCGCTGTGTCCACGAGCTCGTCGATCACCTCGAAATGAGCCAACCGCTCATTTCGCAGCACCTGCGGGTCCTGCGCAGCGCCCGGGTCGTGGCGGCGGAGCGCCGTGGTCGTGAATCGGTTTACACTCTCGTCGACCAGCACGTCGGCCACATTGTCGCCGACGCCGTGCGCCACGCCGACGAGGAGCCGTGAAACCGGCGCGGGCAGGGCCGAAGCCAGAAGAGCACGCGACGCCAGAAGAGCACGCGGAGAAGGAGGAACTGAGCCACGACGACGAGCAGTGAGACGAAAGGCTCGGGCGCGGGCTTGCTCGACGAGCTGCACGAGCTAGTCGAAGCACGGCTGCGCCGGACGGACCAGCGTTACACGGCGGGACGGCGCGCCATCATCGCCCTGCTCGCTACGGCGGGTAACCCGGTCAGTATCACCGAGATCGCCCGCGGTCTCCCCGATCTGCCCCGCAGCTCCGCTTATCGCAACCTCGTCGACCTCGAGTCCGCCGGGGTGGTGCGCCGGGTCGTGGCCCATGACGACTTCGCCCGTTTCGAGTTGGCGGAGGATCTCACCGAGCACCACCACCATCTGCTCTGCGTCGCCTGCGGGAAAGTAACTGACGTCACCCTGGCCGCCAGGGTCGAGCGCAACCTGAGCGCGGCGATCGTCGAGATGGCCGGGGCCGAGGGCTTCCGGCCCCACGGTCACCGTCTGGACATACTCGGGTTGTGCAGCGCCTGCGCGTAAGCGAACAAGCCGCGGTGGGAGGTAGCCCTCCCGGGCCCGCTCTTCGACCTACACCAGACTAGGAGGACCGAAGTACTTCTACAAGGCTGTCCAAAAGTCAAGGCGTGCCGAGAAAGCCCTCGTCTGCCTTGTTTTCCGATGGGCCTGCGTCGTGGTCAATTCCACCCCGGAGGGGCTAACATCGCAATACTGACCTCCCTAAGCGACAACGAAGCCGCATCGGTGCTCTTGGACGATGGCAGGCCTGGAGGGTGACGGCTTTGGCCGTCCTTTAGGGATGGGCCGCGTCCGCGCAGCTGCCGAGCTGATAGTGGGGACCGAGCCGGACGCTGTTCCACGCGCTCGTTGGTTGGTCCGTTCTGCTCTTTCCGGGGTACACCCAGAGGTGGCCGCCGACGCCGAGCTGGTGGTGAGCGAACTGGTCACGAACGCGGCCCTGCACGGCGAGGCGCCCATCACCGTCAGGGTGTTCCTCGACGGTTGGGTGCGGGTGGAGGTCGAGGACGCCAGGCGGGCAGCGCCTATTGTCCCCCGCAAGAACACCGAAGCCATGACCGGACGAGGCCTGGCGATGGTGGCGGCGCTTTCCTCCGGGTGGGGGATGGGGCTCGCCGCCGGCGGCGGCAAAGTGGTCTGGGCCGAGCTCGGCCGTAACGGGGCCCGGTCCGAGCAGGCTTCGCAGCCGGAAGTCGACATCGAGGCGCTGTTGGCGGCGTGGTCCGAAATCGAGCCGGGCGCCGGGACCTACTCCGTCCGCCTCGGGGCGGTTTCGACCGAACTGCTGCTTTCGGCCAAGGCGCACATAGACAACGTCGTGCGTGAGCTGACGCTGTTGCGAGAGGGCGAGGCGTCGAGCGGCGTCGAGCTCGCTCCGGAAATAGTGGCGCTTATCCAGACGGTCACGGTCGATTTTGCCGATGCCCGGGCTGAGATCAAGCGCCAGGCGACCTCGGCCGCTGCCCGGGGCGAGCTGATCACCAACCTGGAACTGCACCTGACGCCCGCAGCGGCGGACGCCGGCGAGCGCTACCTGGCCGCGTTGGACGAAGCCGACCGTTATGCACGTTCAGCGCACCTGCTCACCCTGGCGCCACCCCCGGTACACCGCATCTTCCGCCGGTGGTACGTCCAGTCGATCGTGGACCAGCTGCGGGCGCTCTCGCGGCGCGAAGAGCCCGTCCCTCCCAGACCGTTCCAGGTGGTGCTGACCGAAGAGGTCACCAAGCTGGCGGATGCGGCCGATGCCCTGTCCCGGCTCGCCCTTTTGCAGAAAGTGACGGGTGAGCTGGCCGACGCCATCTCGGCGCAGGAGATGAGCCAGATCGTGGTCGACAACGCCGTGCAGTTCCTCGGGGTCGAGACCGCCCGTGTCCGCCTGCTCACCGACGACGCCACGCTGCGGTCGGTGGCGCGGAGGGGCTGGGGGGATGGCGAGCCGGAGCGGTTCCCGGAGTACCCGCTGAGCGCGGACCTCCCCGGCGCCGAGGCGGCGCGGACCGGCCGTCCGGTGTACATGCGTTCCCTGGTGGACACATTTGACCGCCACCCGGCCCTGGCCGACCACTACCGGACCGGTCGGAGCGCCCATGTCATGCCCCTGGTGGTCGGCGACCAAGTCCTCGGGTTGCTATCGCTCACCTTCCTGAGCGGCAAGCTCACCGACGACGCCGAGGTGGCGGTGGTCGAGTCCCTGGCCGACGCCCTCGCCCAAGGTCTGAAACGGGCGCAGCTGGCCGCCAGCGACGCGGAAAAACGCGAAACCCTGAGCCTCTTAGCCGATGCGACCCAGATCATGGTCACCGCCCGGGAGCCGTCGGACGTGCTGGAGCGCCTCGTCTCGCTCGCCGTGCCCCGGCTGGGCGATTGGTGCACGGTCTACCTGGCCGAGGGGCCGGTGCTGCGCCGAGCGGCGATGGCTATAGATGGGCAACCGTCGTTGGCCAAACGGCTGAAAGCCTTCAGTCTGAGCCTGGCGCCCGACAGCCCCCATGCCCGGGCCTTCCGCACCGGCGAGACGCAACTGATCCCCGAGGGTGCCGGTTGCATGTTGCAAAGCTTTTACCCCGGCCTCGATTTCTCCGCCATCGGGGGCGACCCGGGCTCGGCCACCGGTATCTGCGTCCCCATTAATCTGCGGGGCGAACGCATAGGAGTTATCGGGCTCACGTTCGTCAATTCCAACCGCAAGGTCACGCCGCACGTTGTCGAGGCGCTGTCAGGCCTGCGGGACAGGGCAGCCATAGCCTTTGACAGCGCCCGGCGCTGGAGCGAGCAGCGCCAAGTGGTCCGTACGCTCGTAGAGGCGCTGCTCCCCGGGCAGCCGCCCAGAGTCGAGGGCATGGTCTTCTCGGCCCGGTACCTGCCGGCCGGCGGTGATGTCGCCGGTGACTGGTGGGAGGCGCAGATTATGCCCGACGGTACGGTATTAGTCGGTCTTGGCGACGCCGCCGGTCACGGCCTCGCGGCCGTCTCGCTGATGTCCGAGCTGCGGCACGGCGCCCGGGCCCTGGCCCTTGTCGAACCGAGCCCGGCAGCGCTCCTGGCCGATCTCAACCTCCATCTGACCGGCGTCGACGCCGGGTTCGCCACGGCCGTGTACGGTCGGCTGCAGCCGACCACCGGCGAGCTGCGCTGGGCCATCGCCGGTCACGTGCCGCCCCTGCACGTGACCTCGGAAAGCAAGGTCTCCCTGCTGGACGAGGGCGCCGGCCCGCCCCTCGGCGTTCCCAGCACCGAGCCCGGCCACGACCGACTGATCCGGCTAGGCCCGGGAGAAACACTTGTGTTTTACAGTGACGGCGTTGTCGAGAGCCGGTGGGCCCAACTCGACGAGGGCATCCGCCGCCTGGCCCGCACGGTGGCTGCTCATGCCGATGAAGACGTCGAAACGCTGGCCGACAGCCTCGTCGCTGCCCATTGCGTGTCGCGGGTCGACGACTGCTGCCTGTTGCTCCTGCGCCGGAACATGGACTGACTGATCAGGCCTTTTTTTCGTCGGCGAGTGTGGCTTTAGCCTCGCTTTCAGCTGTGTGGTGGCTGTCGCTTGCGGGTGCCCGGCCGGGAATGGTCGTGAGGGCGACCAAGGCGCCGGCGAGAGCGACAACCGACGCGGTGAGCAAGCCGAGGTGCATGCCGCTCATGAAAGCGGTGCGGGCCGCGTGCGCGATGGTCGCTCCGACCGCGCCGCCGAGGCGCCGGGCGGCACCGAGCGCCGAGCCAACTGTGCTCTGGATGGCTTGCTCCAGCGGGTGCGGGAGGCGGTAGGGGGCGAGGGCACTTCTGAGGCGGTCGTCGTACCGGTTGGAGAGGAGGCTGCCGACCACGGCGACGCCGAGGGCCCCGCCCGTCTGTAAGAACGTGCCGTTGGTGGCGCCGCCGACTCCGGTGTGCTCGGCGGGCAGCGAGCTCATCACCGACGCGGTCACCGCGGGGATGACGAGCCCGGCGCCGACGCCGAGCAGGGCCATGCCGGCGACGATCCCGCCATAGGTGGTGGAGTTCGTGGCGGTGGAGATCTGCCAGAGCCCGATGGTGACGACGAGCAGGCCGGCGGCGATGGTCAGCTTCGGGCCGAGCGCACGTACGAGCGTGCTGGAGAGCGGGGCGACCACGGCGATAGCGCCGGCGGCGGGGAGCATGCGCACGCCGGCCTCCAGCGGGCTATTGCCGAGCTGGAACTGGAGGAACTGTGTGAGGACGAAAAGAGAGCCGAACAACCCGAACATGGTGAGGCCGACCGAGACGATCGGTGCCGAGAAGCTCTTGTTACGGAAGAAGTGCAGGTTGAGCATCGGGTGCGCGCTCGCCCGCTCCCAGGTCACGAAGGCCGCGAGGACACCGAGGCCTGCGATGCCGGTCGCGACCACTGGGGCCGACGTCCAGCCGTGCACGGGGGCCTCGATGATCGCATAGAGGAGAAGCCCGAGCCCGGTGATCGACAGCAGCGAACCGACGAGATCGGGGCGCTGGGCCGAAGGGTTCTTCGAGTCGGGGACAAGTGGGAGCGCGAAAACAAAGCCGGCAACGGCGATGGGGACGTTGATGAGGAACACCGAGCCCCACCAGAAGTGTTCCAACAACAGGCCGCCCAAGATCGGGCCGAGGGCGATACCGGCACCGCTTGTGGCCGCCCAGAGGCTGATCGCACGCTGCCGCTGGCGCGGCACGGTGAAGGTGTTGGTGATGATGGCCAGGGTCGAGGGCATGATCAGAGCTCCACCAATGCCCATGCTGGCGCGCGCAGCGATCAGCGAGCCGACCGACCCTGAGGACGCGGCCCACGTGGAGCAGGCCGCAAAAGCGGCCAGGCCGGCGAGGAAGGTGCGTTTCCGGCCGACGCGGTCGGCGAGGCTGCCCGATACCAGCAATAGGCCCGCGAACACGAGCACATATGCGTCGACGATCCACTGCAGATCGCTCGAGCTGGCGTGTAGCTTGTCCACCAGTGTCGGCAGGGCGACGTTCAACACCGTGTTGTCGAGCGTCACGATCAGCAACGACACGCACAGCACCGCGAGCGCGAACCAGCGGCGCGGCATACCGACGCCAACGCTCGATGACCGTATAAAATCATCACGTGATGAAGTCATCGTGTGATGATGTACCACACGGTACCGCGCGAGTCAAGGCGGACGGAGAAGGAGGGTCGACTTGATGGCGAGGACCGGGCGCCCACCGGGCGGCACCAGTAACCGGGAGGCCATCCGCGCATCCGCCGCGCACCACTTCTCCGAGTACGGCTACGACCGCACGTCGATGCGCTCAGTGGCGGCCGAGGCCGGTGTAGACCAGGCCCTGATAGCCCACTATTTCGGCTCGAAGCACGAGCTTTTCATCGCCGCCGTCGAGTTCCCTTTCGATCCTGCCAAGATCCTTCCCGAGGTGTTGGACGGCGACCGGAGCTCGATCGGCGAGCGCCTGGCGCGGGCGCAGCTGGCACTGCTCGACGACCCCGACGCGAGAAGAAGGCTAACGAGCCTCGTCCGGGCCGCTTCGTCCGAGCCGGACGCAGCCCGCATGTTGCGCGAGTTCCTGATGCGGGAGGTGATCGGACCGCTTGCTGAGGCACTCGGGTCAGACGAGCCCGAGCTGCGCGTAAGCTTCGTCGGGTCGCAGATCATTGGCCTGATGATGGCGCGGTACATCGTCGAGGTGGAGCCCCTCGCGTCCCTGCCGGCCGAGCGCGTCGTGGAAATGATCGGCCCGACCCTGCAGCGCTACCTCATGCACCCTTTGCCACATAAACACTGACACCCGGCTGCTCGGCGCCGGCGAGGGTGGCGAGTTGCGACAATGAAGTGCGCGATGCTGCAAGGTGCGGCGTTGCTGATGGTCATTGATGGCACGAACGGAGGCAGCCATGCAGGATCCTGGGCCGGCAAGACCGACAGTAGACGTAGAGGTGGTTGGTACGCGGGGCGCGGCTAAGGGGGAGCTACGCCAGGAGGTGGCGGGCGATTGGCGCGAATGGGAGTTGTCTGGTCCCGTGCAGGGTGAAGTGGCGCGACTGACCTTCGGGGTGGACGTGGAAGCCCCCCTGCGCGAGCTGTTTATCACGGCGCCGAATAGTGAGGACATTCGTTACGCACACCCGAGCCAGCCGGTATGGCTGGGCTACGGGGACCATAGCACGGGCCCGGTGAGGTCTCGCTTCGGGCTGTCGTGGATGTTCACGCCGCCCCCATTGGTTTTCCCGTTCCGCTCGGGACGGGGCTGGGGAGGCGTGGCTGTTGGTGCCGATCCGGGACAAAATCTGTTCTCAGCCGTGAGCTACGAGCCGGTCGATGAGCACACCTTTGAGGTGGTAGTCCACTATGAGCCCGCCTGCCGCGTCGCTCCTGGCGCGGTTAGGCTCATGGTGGCGGCTCGGGAGTGGAGCTCGCCCGGCGAGGTCATTGCCAGTTACGCCGAATGTCTGCGGAGCAGCGGGGCTGCGCCTAATCCCCGTCGGGAACCTGCAGAGTGGTGGTATGACACCTTGTTGTGCACTTGGGGTGAGCAGTGCAATATTCGTAACGAAATAATTGCTAATGGGCGAAAGGACCACCTTGAGCACCCGGTGGTGACCTATGAGTCCCAGGCCAACCAGGCAAGATGGATAAGCCACCTGGTCGACCAGGGTGTCCCGGTCGGGGTGGTGAGCACCTCTGACAAGTGGCAGCGTGACCGCTACCGGTTGCTCCCTGACGTTGGACGATATGAGGATCTTAGTGCGTTCGCTCGTTGGAACCACGCCGCGAGCCGTCATGTGATCGCTTGGTGGGGGCTGTGGTCGGTCGACGGCGCACCTCGGGACTGGTGCATCTGCGACGACGAGGGAAAGCCACTTTCGGTCGACCCGGGTAATGCCGAGTACCGTGAGGTCTTGGTCGAGGACGTGACGCGCTTGCTCAGCCCTTCCGGCTATGACCTAGACGGGTTCTTCCTTGACTTTACGGCGCGTCAAGCTCTGCCCAAGGCGTTGGCAGAGGGGCACAAGACAGGTATCGAACTGTTGCACGACTACGTCGCGCTGGTACACGGAGCGGCCAAGGCGGCGAAACCGGACGCGATGATAATGACGCACTGTCCGCACCCTTACTTCGCTGACGTCACCGACGTGCTACGGCTCAACGACTGGGCGCTGAAGCGGCCCAACATCATCGAACAGGCTACCTATCGGCACCAGATCGCGTCGTCGTGTTCGGATTGGCTTATAAATACGGACAATTGGCCGTTGTACGATGTAGGCCAGTGGCGTGAGTACCTGCGCTACCAGCCCGAGATCGGTATCCCGGCATCCTGGTTCACACACGGCGTGTTCGGGGAGGGGGACCGCAGGTACGGGCCTTTCAGCGCCGACGACTACGCAGTGTGGAGACAGACGTGGGCCGCCTACCGCAAGACGATGGGCCTGGCCGATCTCGAGGGCTGAAGGGGGGTGGGCCCGTAGGTCGTAGCGTTGGTGAGCGTACTGCAGACCGAGGAGGTAGGAGATGAGGCACCGAGACCGAGTGGCCGAGGCGCTTAGCCATTCGAAGCCGGACCGTTGCCCGTGGCAGGCAAGCTTCACGCCCGAGTTTGCCGGACGCCTGAGGGGCGAGATGGGCTCGGGCGGCTCGCTCGCTCACAACCCGCACGGAGGAGGTAACCCCTATGACCTCGAGATGGGGTTCGACCAGGACATCCTGATTACGTCCGTGGGTTGGGCGAACTCGTACTACGGCGAGGGTGACGAGTACGTGGACGAGTGGGGGGTGGGTTGGCAGTCGGTCGCCTACGCGACGCCTTTTGGGGTGGGCCACTACACCGAGCCGCGTGGTCATCCCCTGGCCGACGCGGGCGCACTGGCCCGCTACCAACCGCCGGATCCCAGCCGGCCGGAGCTGTACGCAGACGCGCACCGGCTTATCGCTCAACACGGCGACGAGTACTGGATCGTGGGCTCCACCGTTACCACGATCTTCGAGACGGCGTGGGCCATGCGGGGGCTGGAACAGTTGATGACGGACTTCATCGAAGACCCCGACCTGGCTGATGCCATCCTCGATATCCCCTACAAGTACCATCTCATCGCCGCCGAGACGCTGGCGGGCATGGGCGTGGACATGATCTGGATCGGTGACGACGTGGGCCAGCAGCACGGCATGCTCATCTCTCCCCGGCACTGGCGGCGTTTCCTGAAGCCACGTATGGCCAACATCATTGATCGTGTCAAGGCGGTAAACCCCGCAGTAAAGGTGGCTTACCACACCGACGGGTGCGTCTATGCCATTATCCCCGAGCTCATCGAGATCGGGCTGGACGTGCTCAACCCGGTCCAGCCGGCAGCCATGGACCCCGCGCGCCTGAAGCGCGAATATGGCCGAGACCTTTGTTTCTGGGGCTCGATCGACGAGCAGCACACGATGCCCTTCGGCCGCCCCGGCGACGTCCGCCGCGAGGTGGCCGAGCGCATCAAGACGGTCGGCTCGGACGGGGGGCTCATCCTGGCGCCGACCCATCATCTGCAGCTCGACACGCCACTAGATAACTTCTGGGCCCTTCTCGAGGCGGTCACGGGCAGGAGCTGGGCACCCGATGTCCTAAGACCGTCGCCTATCTGAGCGCTCGCTCCAGGACGAGGTAGAGGTCGGAGCCCCGATCTGCATCGTCGAGCCGTGAGGCGACGGCGTTCGCCGGCGCCCCTACCGAAGAGGAAAGAATGAAGATAACGCAGGTAAAGCCTTGGAACGTCAGTTACCCGGAACCGAACGATTC
>PMWT01000218.1 GCA_003166025.1 Acidimicrobiaceae bacterium
ACCTTTGTAACCGTCCCTGCTCGCCCGGTGGCAGACCAATCCCAAACGCGCGGACATGACCGCCTGGGTGGCGGTGGCCCAGGCCAGAGCGGTCACCGAGAAAGTGGCCGGCGTCGACCCCGGCATCATCCACCCCCTGGCCATCGCCGCTGGTGACCAGGCCCTGCTGGTCTCGGGCCGCGCCGTCAGGGCCGAGGAGTTCTTGCACCTGGAAGACCAAAAGGCCCGCCAGAGGAAGATGGCCACCAAGAGGAGCCCTCTGCGGGCCAAGCCCGGCCAAGCTCGCAGGACCGGTTCGCGGCGGTGGAAGCAATTGGCCCGGTCGCAGCGCCGGGCCGAGGCCCGGGACCGCCGGGTGGTGAAGCTGGCCGGCAACCGGGCCGCCCGTCTGGCGACCAAGTTCATGGTGGCCAACCACGTGAGCTTGGCCGTGATCGGCAACCCCACCGGTATCGAGAGAAAGGCCTCGGGGCGGCGCCAGAACCGCAGGGCCCAAAACATGGTCACCAAACTTGGCCATGCACCGTCCGACATAGCTCGCACAGAGCACCGTCGAGTGGGTTGTCCTGCCCGGCGTGACCGACGAAGGCACCTGTTCGATGCCGACCGAGGCCTGGTCCGTACCCGGGCCGCCGCACCGTCTTCAGGTGTGGAGCCGCTCGCTGCTCCCAAAGCAGCGTAGGGCTCGCTTAGTCGCAAAGACTCTCGCGAGAGGGTACTTAGCTAACCCTTAGGTCCGCCTCAGGGCGGGCTCAGGTATCCCCCAAGGTTGAGGGGCATCTGTCGCTACACTCGACTGTGGAGATGACCTCGTTCGGGATGGCCAGGCAACCTGAGCCGGTGGGCGCGAAAGCGCCTGGAGCCGACAGGTGAGCCGGCTGTGGTCCCGGGTTTGTAGCCGTTTCGCTGTGGTAGGTACCGCGCGAACTCCGGCGCCGGCGAGCAGTTCGCCCCGGCCGGCAGGGGCGTCTTCACGCAGGCCGGTCCCGGTCGAGCATCCTTCCGGGCGGGGGCTTGTCGACGGCGTAAGCCCGCAGGTTTATCTGATTATGGAGCGCGACGGCGCGTGGCTGCAGCCCCTATGGCTCAGCCGGGGAAGGCACTTAGAGCCCTGGTCGCGACGTGCGCAGGGCACGCTGCGGAGCGTGCCCCCTTGGAAGGGAAGTTCTCGATGTCGGACCCACTGCTTGGCGAAGCAGGCCTCCCCAGGCCTGAGCCGGCACTTGCCAATGGCAACCGCGCTCATGACGTCCCCGCTACGGCCCGCGTGTGGGCCGACACCGGCGACCCATCTCAAGACAGGGCCTCAGACCAGCCCATAGAAAACGATAAGGCACCCAAGCGCCGCCGCCGGGGCTCCCGTGGCGGGCGCGGGCGGCGAGGCGCGACCGTGGTGCTGGTCGACGGCAGCGAAGCTCCTGAGGGGGAGGAGGCCGAGCCGACGCCGGTCCCCGTTCCCGTCCCTGTCCTGGAGGCAGAGGGCCTGGACGTGAAAGGATTGGCGGCCCCCGTCGTCGCCGCCACCGTGGTGGTCAAGCCGAGGATCGGGGACACTCGCCCCGGTTCGCCCCCGGCACCGCCCAAGCGCCGGGTGCGCAAGGACGTGGCCGACGAACCTGGCGGGGTAGAAGCGGGCGATGCCGACGATGCTGCCGCCAGGGCTCGCCGCCCGCGACGCCGCCGGACCGTGCCGGGCGATGTCGGCCCGCTCGCCCACTCGCCCGCCGCCTCGGAGAGGCAGGGGCCGGACCGCCAGACGGTGGCGCGCCAGGTCGGCGGGGCCGGGGCCGTCCCGTCCCCGACGGCAAGAGCAGCCAGGACTGCCGCCGCCGACGCAGAGGCTCGCGACCCCGAGGCCAAGGCGAGGCGTGGCAGCGTCAACATCGAGCGCCGCAACCGGCCGTTGGGCCGTTACCTAATGGTCGTCCACGTCGGTCCCACCGCCACCCAGATCGCCGTGCTCGAGGGACGGACGCTCATCGAGCACTACGTGAGCCGGCCGGCCGACGACGCCACCCAGATCGACGGCAACATCTACCTAGGCCGGGTCCAGAACGTCCTGCCCGGCATGGAGGCCGCGTTCGTCGACATCGGGACCCCCAAAAACGCCGTGCTCTACCGGGGCGACCTCCGCTACGACGATGAGGAGGTGGACCGCCCGGGCGCCGATGACACCAAGCCGACCCGGGGCCGGCTGGGCGGGGTGGCCCGCGATGCCCGCATCGAGCAACTGCTGCGCACCGGCCAAAACATCATCTGCCAGGTCACCAAGAACCCGATCGGCACCAAGGGCGCCCGGCTCACCCAGGAGGTGTCCCTGCCCGGGCGGTTCGTGGTCCTGATCCCCGACAGCGACACGTACGGCATCTCCAAGCGGTTGGGCGACGACGAGCGCCGGCGCCTGCGCAAGATCCTGGACGACATCCGGCCCGCCGGCCACGGGCTGATCGTCCGGACCGCGGCCGAAGGGGCGACGGCCGACGAGCTCGGGCGGGACGTTGCCCGGCTGATGCGCCAGTGGGACCACGTACAGGCCCTGGCCCGTTCCTCCCGGGCGCCCCAGCTGCTGTACCGGGAGCCCGACCTCGCTGTGCGGGTGATCCGCGAGGAGTTCAACCGCGACTACCGCGGCGTCGTGATCGACGATGCCCGCCTGTACGACCAGGTCAAGGAGTACGTCACCAGCATCACGCCCGACCTGGCCGACCGCGTCGAGCTGGTGGACCCGGCCGAAGAGGCCCTGCCGTTGTTCGAGCGGTTCCGGGTCCATGAGCAGGTGCACAAAGCGCTCGACCGCAAGGTCTGGCTCCCCTCCGGCGGGTCGATCATCATCGAGCGCACCGAAGCCCTGACCGTGATAGACGTCAACACGGGCAAAAACGTCGGCACCTCCAATCTCGAAGAGACCGTTTTCCGCAACAACCTGGAGGCGGCCGAGGAGATCTCCCGTCAGTTGCGCCTGCGCGACATCGGCGGCATCATCGTCATCGATTTCATCGACATGGAGATCATGGCCAACCGGGCTGAGGTCATCCGCACCTTCCGCGAGGCCTTGGCCCGGGACAAGACCCGCTCGCAGGTTTTCGACATCTCCGAGCTGGGCCTGGTCGAGATGACCCGCAAGCGCATCTCCGAGGGCCTGGTGGAGTCCTACTCGGAAACGTGCCCGACATGCGGCGGGCGCGGCATCGTCTTCGACGAGTCGCTGCTCTGAGGCCGCCGGTCTCAAGGCCGCCGGTCTCAAGGCGCCCCCGGGCTACTCCACGTGGTATATGGCCGTAAGGGTGGCCCGAGCGAGCGTGTGGAAGGCCATGTTGAACCCGAGGATGGCGGGCGGGGAGCTCGGCTCGATATCGAGCTCGGCGGCATCGAGGGCGTGCACGGCGAAGATGTACCGGTGCGTGCGGTCGCCCTGAGGCGGGGCCGCTCCCATGAAGCCGGTCCGGCCCGTGTCGTTGCGCAGTTGGAACGCTCCTGGCGGCAGGCCGTCGCCCGAGGGGCCCCCGGCACCCCGGGGGAGTTCGGTCACTGAGGCGGGGATACCGGCCACCACCCAGTGCCAGAAGCCGCTGCCGGTGGGCGCGTCCGGGTCGAAACAGGTGACGGCAAAACCGGCGGTCTCGGGCGGGAACCCCGACCAGCGCAGATGGGGGCTGACGTTGCCGCCGCCCGCCCAGTCACCTACATGAGCCTCGGGCAGGCGCGCCCCTTCGCTGATGTCGTCGCTTACGAGATCGAAGCCCGGTACCGGGGGGAGCAGGTCGTACGGGCTTGGGCTTACGGGGCGCTCCAACATCGTTTACCTCCGGGGGACGGCTACGAAGCGGCCTCGTGCCGGTTCTTGGGGACGGGGCGCTCGGTCGGCCCGGTGTAGATTTGGGTCGGGCGGCCGATGCGCTTGGCACTCGAACTAGTCATCTCCAACCAGTGTGCCACCCAACCGGCCGTGCGCCCGGCGACGAAGAGGGGGGTGAACATCTCGTCGGGGAACCCGATAGCCCGGTAGATGACGCCGGAGTAGAAGTCCACGTTGGGGTAGAGGCGGCGGGAAATGAAGTACTCGTCAGCCAGGGCCACCTCCTCCAGATCCAAAGCGATGTCCAGCAGGGGGTCCTGTGGCGCGAGCTTCTCCACCAGGTCCAACGCAATGTTGCGGATGACCTTGGCCCGGGCGTCCGTCGTCTTGTAGACGCGATGGCCGAAGCCCATGAGCCGGAAGGGGTCGTTTTTGTCCTTGGCCTTGTCGATGAAGTAGCTGAGCGGGCGGCCCGACTCCTTGATCTCCTGGAGCATCTTGATCACTTCCTGGTTGGCGCCACCGTGCAGCGGCCCCCACAGGGCGTTGATGGCCGCAGAGACCCCGGCGTAAAAACCGGCTCCCGAAGACGCCACCATGCGCAAGGTGGCGGTGGAGCAGTTGAGCTCGTGGTCGGCGTGCAGCACGAGGAGGGTGTTGAGGGCCCGGGCGGTGACGTTGTCGGGGAGATGGTCGCTGCCTGGGATGGCGAAGCACAGCTGGAGCAGGTCCTCGGCATAGTCGAGCGAGCGGTTGCTCTTGCCCCGAGGCAGGCCCCGGACCGTGGACAGGGCGTAGCCGGTGAAGATAGGCATGGCTGAGAGCAGGCGCACGCCGGCCTGTTGCACGCCCGCCGGGCTGTCCGGCTTGGCGCCATCGTCTGCGTAAGCGCTCAAGGCCTCGGTGGCGATGGCCAGCATGGCCATGGGGTGCATGGACTGGGGGAAGGCGTCGAAAAGCCTCTCTATGCCGACGTGGAGCACCATTTTGGGGTCCCGCACCCGGCCCGTGAACTCGTCGGCGGCCTGGGCGGTGGGCAGCTCGCCGTTTATGAGCAGGTACGCCACGTCGAGGAACGATGTCGACGTGGCCAATTGCTCCACCGGGTAGCCGCGGTAGTACAGCCGCCCCTCCTCGCCGTCCACAAACGTGATGGCGGACTGGTAAGCCGCCGTATCGGCATAGCCGGGGTCGAGGACCGACAGGCCTTTTAGCCCGATGGCGGAGATGTCCAGGGCGGTCCGCCCAAGCGTCGGCCGCACCACCGGCAGCTCGAGCGTGGTCCCCTCATAGGTCAGGGTGGCCGGGGCGGTGGCCCCTTCAGGATTGGGCATCTTGGGGGCCCTTCCTTTCATCTACCGATCACCTGCGGATCGTCCAACGAGGTCGTCCCAGACTACCTGGGGGCCGGGCCCCGCCAATTATCGGTATACTTTCTCTCCCGTGTACGCAGTTATCAAAACAGGCGGTAAGCAAGAGCGCGTCGAAGAGGGCCAGCGGGTTGCCGTTGAGCTCCTCGGCGAGGCCACCGGCGCAGAGGTTTCCTTTGCTCCCATCCTGGTCGTGGACGGTGACAGCGTGCTGGCGACTCCCGGCGAGCTGGCCGGCGCCAAGGTGAGCGCCCGCGTCCTCGGCGAGGAAAAAGGCCCCAAGGTCCGGGGCTTCATCTACAAGAACAAGACCCGTGGGCGCCGTTCCTGGGGCCACCGCCAGCGGTACACCACCATTGAGGTGACGGCGATCACCAGGGAGGCCTGACCAAATGTCCAAGACCAAGGGTGGCGGCAGCACCCGTAACGGCCGTGACAGCAACGCCCAGCGCCTGGGCGTCAAGATCTTCGACGGCACGTCGGTGACTGCCGGGTCGATAATCGTCCGCCAGCGGGGCACCCGCTTCCACCCGGGCACGGGCGTCGGGCGGGGCCACGACGACACGCTGTTCGCCCTCGTGGACGGCCAGGTCCGCTTTGGCAACCGCAATGGCCGCCGCCTGGTGGACATCGAACCCTTGGTCGCGGCCAGCAGCTGACCCTTGCCGCCGGCAACTGGCCGACGGGCAACTGCCCGGCCGGCTCGTTCGTCGGCCTCACCGGCGAGGCCCTACCAGCTGTAAAGTCCGTCCCTCGGGGGCCATAAGTGTTTGTTGACGAGTGCCAGATCCATGTGAAGGCGGGTGACGGCGGCGCGGGCGCAGTTTCGTTCCGACGTGAGGCCCACGTCGCCCTGGGCGGCCCGGACGGCGGCGACGGTGGCAAAGGCGGCGACGTGTGGCTGGTCGCCGACCACAATGTCGCTTCGCTGCTCTCGTTCCGGGACCATCCCCACCGCAGCGCCACTTCGGGTTCCCATGGCCAGGGGAAAGCCAAGCACGGCCGGTCCGGGGCCGACATCGAGGTCCCCGTCCCCGAGGGCACCATCGTGCGCGACCAGGCCGGTCAAGTGCTCGCCGACCTGAGCGAGGCGGGGACGCGCTGGATGGCGGGCCGGGGCGGCGAAGGTGGCAAGGGCAACGCCCGGTTCCTCTCCAACCGCCGGCGGGCGCCGAGCTTTGCCGAGCAGGGCGAGGTAGGCGAGGAGGCGTGGCTCAATCTGGAGCTGAAGGTGATGGCGGACGTCGCCATCGTGGGGTTGCCCAACGCCGGCAAGTCGACTCTCATCTCGGCCATCTCGGCGGCCAAGCCCAAGATCGCCGCCTACCCGTTCACCACGCTGCAGCCCCACCTGGGCGTCGTGCGCTTTGGCGACCACGAGCTGGTGGTGGCGGACATCCCCGGACTGGTCGAGGGGGCGAGCGAAGGAAAGGGCCTCGGCCACCGTTTCCTGCGCCATATCGAACGCGCCCGGGCCCTGCTGGTGTTGTTGGACATGGCGCCCGATGACGGCCGGGCGCCGGCGGACCAGGAGCGGGTGCTCTTGAAGGAGCTGGAGAACTACGAGCCGGCCCTGCTCGAGCGGCCCCGCCTGGTAGTCGGTTCGAAAGCGGACGCGGCCGGCCCGGAGTGGCGCGAGCCCGGCCAGGAGGGGCGCCAGGACGGCGGGCTGCCGCTCATTTCGGCCCACACCGGTGAGGGTATCGACTGGTTGCTCGGCCGCCTGGCCCAGCTGGTGGACGAGGCCCGGGCGGCTCAGCCCCGTCCCCGCCGGACCGTCCTGCACCGGCCGCCGGCGTCCGGGGTCGTGGTCAAGCGGGGGCCCGATGGTGCCCTCGAGGTGAGGGGGCGCCAGGCAGAGCGGGCCGTGGCCCTGTCCGATCTCACCGACGCCGGCGCCCTGGCCTACGCCCAGGGCCGTCTGAAGCGTATGGGCGTGGACCGGGCCCTGGTCAAAGCGGGCGCCCGTCCCGGCGACCGGGTACGCATCGGTCGTCTCGAGTTCGACTGGGAGGCCGATTGAGCGCCGGCGGTATCGCCGGGCGCACCATTGTGGTGAAGATCGGCAGTTCTTCGGTGACCGACGAACAGGGCTTGGTGGACGAAAAGGCGCTGGCCAAACTCTGCTCCGAAGTCGCCGAGCTCAATGGGGCGGGCGAGCGGGTCGTGATCGTGACCAGCGGGGCCATTGCCGCTGGTCTGCGGGTCCTCGACCTGAGCCCCCGACCGAGCGACCTCTCCGTGCTCCAGGCCGTCTCCGCCGTCGGCCAGAGCCGGCTGATGGGCTACTACGAGCGCTCGCTGGCGGCGGAGGGCCTGGTCGGCGGCCAGGTGCTCCTGGCCCCGCTCGACTTCATGAACCGCGCCCACTACCTGCACGCCCGCCGGACCCTCCAGGTCCTGCTGGGCCTGAGCGTCGTGCCCGTGATCAACGAGAACGACGCCGTGGCCGACGACGAGGTCCGCTTCGGTGACAACGACCGCCTGGCGGCCTTGGTGGCCCACCTGCTCCAGGCCGACCTGCTCGTCCTGCTGACCGACGCCGCCGGGCTGTTCACGGCCGACCCCCGGGTGGACGTGAGCGCGTCGCTGGTCGAGGAGGTCATCGAAGTCGACAGCGTGCTGTCGCTGGCCGGAGGGGCGGGCACCGAGCGCGGCAGTGGGGGCATGGCTTCGAAGTTGGCGGCGGCGAAGATCGCCGCCTGGTCGGGCGTGCGTGTCGTGATCGCCTCGGCCGAGAGGCCCGGGGTACTTCAGGACGCGTTGGCCGGCACCCCCGGCGTGGGGACGGTAGTGAAGCCTCGCCTGGCCCGCCTGCCGGCCCGAAAGCTCTGGATCGCCTTCGCCCTGGCCGCCGCCGGCACCCTCGTCGTCGATGCCGGGGCCAAGCGTGCCCTATGCGAGGAAGGGGTTTCCCTACTGGCCGTGGGCGTCCGCGAGGTCAGAGGTAGTTTCGGGCCCGACGACGCAGTTGAGATCGCCGGCCCCGACGGCCACGTCTTCGCCAAAGGGCTGGCCCGCCACAACTCCAAGGCGTTGGCCGGCTGGGCCGGCTGGCAATCGTCGCGCCTACCCGCCGACGTCCCCCACGAGGTCGTGCACCGCGACGACCTCGTCATCCTGCCCTAAATCGGCCGTCCCGGCGACGGGGACAGGACGCCTTCTAAGAGCCCACCGAGCACAGGCCCCAGGCGGCTGAGACACTGCTCGGGAGGTTGGTGGGGCAGGCCCCGGGCGAGAAGGCGCCGACGTAGTGCCAAGCCCGGCCGGGCTTCATGTCGAACACGGCGACGCTGTTGAACTGGTCCAACATCGCTCTGCCGATGCGAGAAGCGGCGGTCTGCTCCAGCACTGGGGAGGGGACGAACCGGGAAATGGCCCAGAAAACGCGGTCGGACGGCTGCTCGGCATAAAAGACGGAGCCGGCCAGCGTAGAGACGATGTCGCGCCCCACCAGACCGGACCGGCCGGGGTCGGCGGCGACCCAGGCCTGGCGCAGCAACGGGCCAAAACCGGCCGGGACGGCCAGGTTGACGGCGGGGCCGGCCGCCGCCGGGCTCGGGGGCACCGCCGACCCCGGCCGGTCCGTACTGCGGCCCGACGTGCCGGGGTGGCCGGTGGAGCTCTGGCCCCGGGTGTGGACCGCGGTGGTGGGCCCGGGCGTGGCTCCGTGGAGAGACGTGGCCCCCACCCGGCCCCCTCCCGCAGCACCCCCGAGGAGAGAGATGGCGACGATGACGGCCACGACCCCCAGTGTCGCCAGGCCGGCCACGGCGACACCGGCCATCCGGCGGCGGTTGGACGGTACCGGCACCTCGGTGGAGACGCCGTGGCGGGGATGATAATGGCTCACGAAGGTATTTTCCTCCACCTGGCCCGCCGGGGCGCGGATGGTAGCACGACGAGGCCGGGGTTGGCCGGCGCAGGCGGTAGTTTGCAGCATCGGGCCGCCGGACCAAGCTTGCGCGAGGCAGGCCCAACTACGGACCAACTCTTAGGAGGACGGCATGCAGCTGGGGATGATCGGGCTCGGGCGCATGGGCGCCAATATTGTGCGCCGGCTGATGCGGGCCGGCCACACCTGTGTTGTTTACGACGTAAGTCCCGACGCCGTGAAGAGCCTCGAGGCTGAGGGGGCCACGGGCGCGGCCAGCCTGGAGGAGTTCGTGGCCAAGCTCGTGCGACCGAGAGCGGCGTGGGTCATGGTGCCGGCGGGCTACACGGGCGAGACGGTGACCAAGTTGGTCGCCCTCCTGTCGCCCGACGACGTCGTGCTCGACGGTGGTAACTCTCACTACCACGACGACATTGCTCACGCCGCCAAGCTGAAGGAGCAGGGCATCCATTTCGTGGACGTGGGCACCAGCGGGGGCGTCTTCGGTCTCGAACGCGGTTACTGCCTGATGATCGGGGGGGAGGAGGAGGTCGTCGCTCGCCTAGAGCCCATTTTCGCCGCCATCGCCCCCGGGCTGGAGGCTGCTCCTCGCACAGAGGGCCGCAGCGGCCCCCCGAGCCGGGCCGAACAGGGCTTCCTGCACTGCGGGCCGGCCGGCGCCGGGCATTTCGTCAAAATGGTCCACAACGGCATCGAGTACGGGATGATGGCCGCGTACGCCGAAGGCCTCGGCGTCTTGGCCAAAGCCAACATCGGCAAGACCTCTTCAGCCACCTACGACGCCGAGAACACTCCTCTTTCGGACCCCGAGCACTACCAGTACGACATGGACGTGGCCGAGATCACCGAGGTCTGGCGCCGTGGCAGCGTTATCGCCTCGTGGCTGCTCGACCTCACCGCCCACGCCTTACACCAGGATCCCAAACTCGCCAGCTTCCACGGCCGGGTCTCGGACTCGGGCGAAGGGCGCTGGACCGTGAAGGCCGCCATCGACGAGGCCGTCCCGGCCCACGTGCTCACTGCCGCGCTCTACGAGCGCTTCAGTTCCCGGGGAGAAGCGGATTTCTCCGACCGGGTCCTGTCGGCCATGCGCAAGGAGTTCGGGGGCCACGCCGAGCAGCCCCATACCTAGCCGCCGCGCCCGGGCGGCACGCTGTGGGCAACGGCGCTAACAGATCTTCCGCGCCGTCTTAGGCCCCTCCGGCTCATGTCGCGCCCCCGCTGCCGCGGCTATGCGGGGCCGACGGGCATGCCGGGCAGGGGACGGGACAGGGCCGCGCGTCTGCAGCAGCTGCACCGTGTGGCGCAGGTCATCGGCCAGGAGATCGGCCATGTCGCGCGAGAAGCTCTCCCGGACGACCACCCGCAGCACAGCGATCTCCTGGGCGTTGGGTGCCAAAGTGTAGGCCGGCACAATCCATCCCCGTGCCCGCAGGTGGTCCGAGATATCGAACACGGTATAACCCGGTCCCGCCTCGCCCGCCCTGGCGTCGCCAACCGTCCCGGGGGCCAGGCGGAAACAGACCAGCGGCACCGTCCCCGGTTTGCTCATGATCTCGAAGCAACCCACGCTCTCGATCGCCTGGGCCAGGTAAGCAGTTGTGGCGTCCAGTCCCTGCATGATCTCGGTGTAGCCCTTCCGGCCCAGGCGCAGGAAGTTGTAGTACTGGGCGATCACCTGCCCGGCGCCGCGGGAGAAATTGAGGTTGAAAGTGGGCTGGTCGCCGCCCAGGTAATTGACGTGGAAGATCAGCTCGTCGGGCAGGTCCTCTTGGTTACGCCAGATGGCCCAGCCCAGGCCGGGGTAAACCAGGCCGAACTTGTGACCGGAGACGTTGATGGAGGTGACGGCAGGAAGGCGGAAATCCCACTCCAGCTCGGGACGCGTGAAAGGAGCGACGAAGGCGCCACTGGCGCCGTCCACATGTAGCCCAACGTCCCAGCCGTGCCTGTGGTTGAGCTCCACAATGGCGTCATTGAGGGCGCGGATGGGCTCGTACTCGCCGGTGTAGGTACTGCCCAGGATCCCGACGACGCCGATGGTGTTCTCGTCCACCAGTTCCATGGCCTCCTCGACGCCGATCACGTAGCGCTCCGGGGTCAAGGGCACGTACCTGGGTTCCACGTCAAAATAGCGGGCAAATTTCTCCCAGCACACCTGGACGTTGCCGCCCATCACGATATTGGGTGCGTCAGTGGGGAGGCCCTCCTGGCGCCGCCGGCGCCGCCACCGCCATTTCAGCGCCAGGCCGGCCAGGTGTATCGCCTCGGACGACCCCACGGTGGCGCAACCGACGGCCGCATTTTGTTCGGGCGCGTTGAACAGCCGGGCCAGCATGTTGACGCAACGGTTGTGGATTTCGGTCGTTTGGGGGTATTCGTCGGCGTCGACGTAATTGCGGCCGAACGACTCGGTCATCAACATGTCCGCTTCCGGCTCCATCCACGTTGTCACGAAACTGGCCAGGTTGAGAGCCGGGTTGCCGTCGAGGTTGAGCTCGTCGTGAATTATCTGGTAAGCCGCTCTGGGCGGCATCTGATTTTCGGGAAGCTCATAGCGGGGGACCGGTTCTCTCAGGTTGCGGGAGCCGTACATGGGCGAAAGCAGGGAGCCGTCGTTTTCCAGCTCCGACTTCTTGACCTTTTTGGCAAGCATTGTCCCGCCACCCTAGTAGTCGGTGGGTCAGGACCAATGCGGATGGCCGGGGATCAACGCCCGGAGGTGCACAGCTCTACCGAGGAACTGAACTGGGGGCCCAGCGTCTGTTGCTGGGCGTCCAGGGCCTGGATCTGGGCCATGTCCTGTTGCACCCGCGACTGGTCCTTGGTCTGCGTCGCCGCCAGGTAGGCGTTCTGCAGGAAGACCAACGTCGACAGCAGCTGGACGTCTTGTTGGCCGAGCGCGGCGCCGTGCTGGCAAAGAGCGGCGTTGGCCTGTGCCGCCGACAGGTCGACCTGGGTGTGGCCGAGCTGGCCCTGGGCCTTACGGGCCAGGTCCTGCGCGGTACCGGCGCGCAGCTGCGCCTGCCCGGCCTGGCCCTGAGCCTGAGCGGCTCGGCTCTGTGCTTGGCTGAGCTCGCTCTGCTCTTGGCCGAGCCGGCGCTGAGCCTGTCCTAGCTCGCCCTTGGTCTGGCTCAACTGGTCCTCGCTCTGGGCCAATTGCGTCTTCAGGCGCTCCCATTGCTGGGCGCTGTGATGGAGCTCGGCCTGAAGGGCGACAGTGCCCTGCCCCTGCGCGGACAAGCTCGCCTGGGTCGAGGCCAACGTGTTCTGCGCCGCGGTCAGCTGCTGGCCCCGCAGGCTGAGGTCCCTCTCAGCCCTCTGCCACGCCACCGTTGTGCTCGCCGTCGTAGCTGCCAGTACGGCTACCACGACGGCGCCGGCCACGAACAGCCGGCGATAAGGGCGGGCCGTCCCCGGCTTCGCCTCGGCCGGCTCCCGGGCCCAACGGGCCCGCCACGAGGTTTTGGGCGCTCTTTCGGGGTAAATGTCGCCCCGTTCCTCGGGGCCCGGCCCAATGATTTGCGCCGCCGCCGGAGCGACAACGAGCCCCGCCTTGGTCGGTACCACCGGGGGCGGGGCTATCGCGGCTGCGGTCACCGAGGGCGGGGTTGGCGCGGGCGGGGCCACTTCGGCGCTGGGCACGGGGCTCAGCGCTGGGGCTGAGACCGGGGCCGGTGTGCTCGTAACCAGGGCGACTGGCGGGCTGGTGACTACTGGGCCTGGTGCGGGGACGGGTGCCCGGGTGGTGACCGGGCCCGGCGCCCGGAAAAGCGTGGGGCCGTAGGCGACAGTGTGAGATAGGGGTGAAGCGTGGGCCGGCGGGTCGTACAGGGAGCGCTCAAGGGCGCCGGCGGGCAGGACCCGTTTGAGGCCTTGCGAACGGGCTACCGGCGGGAGGTCCGACGGCGAGACGGCCGTCCCCCGCCCGCCCGGCCCGGGCGAGTCGGTCACGTCCACGGTCTCGCCGAGCCTGGGGACGTCGAGGCACGAGTTCAGTTGGGACAGGAACGAGCTGAGGGCGGCGGCGAGGTTCTCCTCATGAGAGAGGTCCCGAGGGTGACCGAACGAGGTGGGCCCTGGTGTCTCGGCCTGGCTCGTTTGGTCTGCCCGCGGCATGAAACTTTCCCCTTGCTCTGTCCGGGGCCGCCGAACCGGGGAGGTCGACAACGCGCCCAGCACCTGAATTCCTATTGTGCTTGTCGGGCCCGGGGGAATGCCGCTTTAGCCGCGGAATGACCGGAAAAAACAGAACAAATCGGAAAACGCGCCGGATAGCGGAAGGTCATCGCTGCCGTTAGGGTGGGCGGTGGTGCCCAAACCCCCGGTGCGTGCCTTGACCCTGGGGGTGGCGGGCCCTCATCCCCTGGACCTGCCGACTGTCCGGACCGCGGCTTCTGCACTGCACCACGCGGCCTCGGGGTTCGGCGAGGCCGGTTACGAGGTGCAGACCTTGCGCCTCTCGACCCGCCCCGTCCTGGCCGACCTGGGCCGCCAGTCGCCCTCGTCGGTCATCCAGTACGCCGCCCGGTTGCAGGGGTTCCTGGAGGAAGCCGGTCTAGGGTTCTGTTCCCTGGGGCCGTTGGCCCCCCGGGCCGGTGCCGAGAGCCCGGAGATCATGGCCGACCTGATCGTCGGCAACCAGGCGATCGATTGCTCGGTGGTGGTGGCGACGTTGGCCGGCGGGCTGGACGTGCCTGCCGCGGCCGCCGCCGCCCGGACCATGGTGCGCCTGGCCGCAGAGACCGACGAGGGTTTCGGCAATTTCAACTTCGCCGCCATCGCCTGCATCAACGCCGGCACCCCCTTCTTCCCGGCCGCTTACCACGCCGGCCCGGCCAACTTGACGCTCGCCTTGCAAGGGGCGGGCATCGTGGCCGAGGCCCTGGCAGGCGGGGCGGAGCTGGCCGATGTCCCGGGCCGGGTAAAGGAGAAATTGGTCGAGCACGCCCAGCCCGTCGTCGAGCTCGCCCAGCGCCAGGCGGCCGAGATCGGCGTGGTTTTCGCCGGCATCGACCTTTCCCCCGCCCCCGACGGCCCGGACAGTATCGCCGCTGCCCTGGAGCAGGCGGGGCACGGGCCGGTCGGTTCTCCGGGGACGCTGTCGCTGGCCGCCGCCCTGACCGAGGGGCTGAAAAGCACAGGCCTGCCCACCTGTGGCTACTGCGGTCTCATGTTGCCGGTCATGGAGGACACGGTGCTCGCCCGGCGCTGGGAAGAGGGCTGGCTCGGGCTCGACCAGCTGCTGGCTTACTCGGCTGTGTGCGGCACGGGCCTGGACACCGTGCCCCTGCCCGGTGACAGTTCGGCCGCCGAGCTGACCAGGCTGATCTGCGACGTGGCCACCCTGGCGGTGCGCCTGCGCAAGCCACTGTCGGCGCGGTTGTTGCCGGTGCCGGGGAAAACCGCCGGCCAACGGACACAATTTTCCTCTCCCTATATTGTCAATACGCTCATAAAGTCCTTGGCGCCTGGGCCTTTGCCGCCCCGGCGTCGTCCGGAGCCCGCCGTCGGTTAGCCGCCGTCCTCGAACAGGAGAGCAAATGCCCGAGAGCCGTGAGTACGACGTCGTCGTGATTGGGGCCGGCCCCACCGGTGAGAACGTGGCCGACAGGGCCGTGAAAGGTGGGCTTTCGGCTGTGATCGTCGAATCGGAACTGGTCGGCGGTGACTGCTCGTACTGGGCGTGCATGCCGAGCAAGGCTCTTCTGCGGCCGGTGCAGGCGTTGCTCGGGGCGCAGCGGGTCGGCGGGGCGCGCCAGGCGGTGACCGGTGGCCTGGACGTCGAGGCCGTGTTCGAGCGCAGGGACAGCTTCGCCAGCCGCTGGGACGACGCCGGCCAGGTGCAGTGGCTGGAGGGTGCCCACGTCGACCTAGTGCGCGGCCAGGGCCGGCTAGCGGGCCCACGCCGGGTGGAGGTGGCCACCGCGGCCAGCGGCACGGTGGCCCTTACGGCCCGTCATGCGGTGGTGGTGGCGACGGGATCGGCGGCCGCCTTGCCCCCCGTGCCCGGGTTGGCGCAAGCCAAACCCTGGTCGCCGCGGGAAGCCACCAGTGCCAAGCACGTGCCGGGCCGGTTGGTGGTGCTCGGTGGCGGCGTCGTGGGCTGTGAGATGGCTCAGGCGTTCGCCAGCCTGGGCAGCCACGTGACCGTAATAGAGATGGCCGACGGGCTGCTCCCCACCAATGAGCCGGTAGCCGGGCAGCTGGTGGCGCAGGCTATGACGGAGTCGGGCATCGACGTGCGCACGGGACAGTCGGCCCAGAGCGTGGAGCGCGAAGGCACCGGAGCGGTCACGGTCCACCTCAGCGCGGGCGAGGTGCTCGGCGACGAGCTACTGGTGGCCGCCGGGCGGCGGCCTCGCACCGAGGACATAGGGCTGGGCACCATCGGCCTGGCGCCGGGGAGCTGGCTGGACGTCGACGACACCCTGGCGGTGCGGGGCGTGGAGGGCGGCTGGCTGTACGCCGCCGGCGACGTCAACCACCGTGCCCTTCTCACCCATCAGGGCAAATACCAGGCCCGGGTGTGCGGCGACGCCATCGCTGCCCGAGTGAAGGGCGACCTCGACCCTTCGCCCTGGGGCAAGCACAGCGCTACGGCCGACCACGGGGCCGTGCCCCAAGTCATCTTCACCGATCCCGAGGTGGGCGCCGCCGGCCTCACTGAGGCCCAGGCCCGACGGGCCGGTACCAATATCCGGGTGGTCGACTACCCCCTCGGCGATGTCGCGGGTGCCTCACTTTTCGCCGACGACTACCGGGGCCATGCCCGCCTCGTCGTCGACGAGGACCGCCGGGTCGTGATCGGCGCGACCTTCGTGGGGCCGGCCGCCGGAGAACTGGTCCACTCCGCCACCATCGCCATTGTCGGCGAGGTCCCCCTGGAGCGCCTCTGGCATGCCGTGCCCGCGTACCCGACGATCAGCGAAGTTTGGCTGCGGCTACTGGAGTCGTACGGGCTGTAGCCGCCGCCGGCCGCACCGCGGCGCGCAAGTACGACGTCGACATTTCGGAAAAAGACTGGCGGGAGCTCGCTAACGGCGGCAAAACGGGCTGGGCCCGAACGGTCAGTGCCGGTGAGTGGAACCGGGGAGGCCCCGGAAGAGGGGGTGCTCCTCGCCGGCCGGGACGGTGATGGCCTCCGCCACTCGCCGGTCGAGCCAGTCGAGCCAGGCGCGCCGGCGTCGGTACTCCGTCAGTTCCGCCCGGATCTCCGAGCGGCATTCCGTCAAAGTGCGGTCTCGGGCCGGACGGACGTCCTCCACGACGACTAGGTGCCATCCGAAGGCACTGCGGACCGGCCCGGTGACGCGCCCCGGCTCAGCCCCGAAGATGGCGTCCTCCAGCGGGCCGGCCAGCTGGCCCCGCTCGACCCAGCCCAGGTCGCCGCCACGGTCGCGACTGGCCCGGTCGCGCGAGGCCCCGGCTGCCAGCGACCCGAGGGTGGCGGCGTCAGGGGCGGCTTCGAGCAGTCGACGGGCCGGCTCCTCGTCCGCCAACAGGACATGGCGCGCACGGCGCGCCTCTTTCACCCGGAAGCGGCGAGGATTGGCGGCGTGGTAGGCCTCCACCTCGGCCTCGGTCGGCGCCGGGCCGGCCAGTTCACCGTTGGCTTCGAGACGGGCTAGCCAATCCGACGGCGACGCCGCCTCGTTCACTCCGAGGCGCGCCGCTTCTGCCTTTAGCAAGGTCTCCACCAGCAGCGCTTTGGTGCCCCAGGTCCGCAGACCGTCGGCTCGGGAGTGAGCCGGCCCGACCAAAGCGTCGGGCTCGGTCGTCACTCCGAGGCGGGCGCCTGCCGGCCGGGCGGCCACCCCGGCCATGTAGGGGGCGAGGGCGCTGGACGGCACCGGGGCGCCGTCGACCCATCCGATCACGGCTTCAGTCATGCGCGTCCGTTCAGTCATGTGCCGGCTGACGGCCCAGGCGCAAGGCGATCGAGGGCGAGTACCAGAGCCGCCCGAAGTAGGTCACCTTGACCAGTGCCCACGAGCTGAGCCAGCCGTGGCCAGGACCACGGACCGACGCCTCAGCCCGGCGGCGCTCGCCCGGCCCGAGGGCGAACCCCTGGGCCCAGGGGCCCACGTAAGGCCATGTTTCGACCGGGGACAGGAGCTGGAGCTCGCCCCGGATCTGGGCCGCGGTACGGTTGGTGAGGACAATGCCGATGGTGGCCGTCCCCCCCGGTCCGACGGCCACGTCCAGAGTGTCGAGAGCCACCTCCAGTTCGGCATCGACCTGGCCGCCGGGGTGGGTGAGGGGGGCGGCCTTGGCCAGCAGGCCCTCGGGCCCGCCCGGGAGACCGCCCTTGGCCAGACCGGTCTCGGCCTCGGCCAGCGCGGGGAGCACGTCAACGGTCAGGACGTCCTCTTGGGACTGGTCGGCCGGGCCGTTGACGCGGACGGCCAAGAAGTACCGGCCGGGCCGGCAACCCTCGGGTACTCGCAGGCGCGCCGGCACCTGGACGGACGCGGCCGCGCTGAGGGAGAACAGCTTCCCCGAGGGCTCCACGCCCCAGCCCGGGGGGGCCAAGATTTCGACTTGCCCGGACTGGGTGGAGCGGGCGGAGCCCGAGGCGACCTGAGCAATGAACTCGCCCTCCTCCCCGCTCCGCAGTACCAGGCCCGTGGGCAGCACGTGGACGGCCAGCGACTGGTTGCCCATCGGCGCCGGCCCCTTGTTGTGGAGCCAGTACCGGCTGAACACGGGCTGGGCCACCTCCGCGCCCAGGTCCTCGCCCCGCCCGGGGGCACCGCCGCCCGAGGCCGCCCCGATGAGCGGCCCGATGAGCGGCCCGGTTAGCGGCCCGAGGCGCAGCCGGAACGTGGCCAGCTCGGACGCGGCCAGGCGTAGCCTCACCGGGCTGCCACCAGTGCTGGTGGCGCCAGTGCCCCCGTCCAGGGCGACGGGCTCGCCCTGTTCCTCCAGGAGGTTGGCCCGGTTGGCCCCGAGGACCGGGAAGGCGCTGTCCACGTCGACCTCGGCGGGGTGACCGAAGGCCTCGTAGAAACGCACGCTCACGTCGGTCCCGGCGCCGGCGGCGCCTGCCTCCGGGGCCACGTCCCCGGACCCCAGGGAGTTGCCGGCGGGCTTGACGACGGCCAGTACGGCTCGACCCTCGGTGCTTCCATCACGGGCCCGGCCTTCGGCGTTCCCGGTTGGCGCCGGCCGCACGGTGAGCAGGCGGGCGCGGGCCGGCAGCGGGCCGGCGTGCGCAGTCGTGACGCTGGTACGCAGGGGCCGGTTGTAGGCCAGGGCCTCTTCCACGCAACCGGCCTGGCGCCAGTCGCCGCGCCCGAGGAGTAAAGCGTGTTCGAACACGTGGCTCCAGTGCTCGAGCTCGAAGGCCGAGCCGTCCGGTGCGGACCGGCGGGGCGGGTCTATCCAGACCCCGGACGGCCAGCCCGTGCAGGCTCGTAACAGCGAGACGTGGAGCGCGCCTGACGAGTCCACGGCGAAGCCCGGGGTGCCCCGGTTGAGCAGGGCCGCCGTCCACTCGGGGACCTGTTCGGGGTGAGGCACCAGGGCGGATGGCTGTTCCACCACCACATGCCCGCCGACCACCTCGGCGGACAGGGCGTCCGCCGCCGCCTCCGTCGAGGCCTGGTCCCGTCCCGCCACCACGATCACGGGCAGGTCCCGGGGGCCGCGTAGGTCGGCTCCGGGCTGCCACACCTCCCGCAGGGAGCGCTCCGCCGGCACCAGCAGGCGCGCCCAGCCCTGGCGGGCGAGCTGGCTGTCCAGAGCGGCGCGGTAAGCGGGCCCGGCGGCCTGCAGGACCTCGGCGACAAAGGGGTTCTCAGTCGGCCCGCCCACGGCGACCCGGAAGTCGGGCAGGTTGCTGTCGCCCTCGAGGCCGCCGTAGCGGTTGTGGTCGGCCTCGGAGCAGGTGGCGGTGACGCCCTTTTGCACCAGGGCCACCACTAGGCGGCGCGCCCAGGGGGCGGCCCCGGCGCCCACCGGGGTGATCACCTCGGCCACGCCGACAGAACGGCGGTGGTAGGAGCGGCCCGCCTCGGCCGCCTCCACTACCAGGGTGGTGCTCACCCCGAACCATTCAGCCGCCGGGTTGTCCAGCGTCCAGGGCAGCTCGGACGAGTCGACGTCGATGAGGCCGAAACCCCGGGCCACGACGGCGTCGCCCACGGCCGATACGGGGGTGCCCCCGGCCAGGGTGGTGGGGAAGCGCAGCCGGAGCAGGTGGTCCTGGATGGCCCAGCCGTGGATCTCGGTACGCAGTTCGGCCCGGCGGGCGCCGTTCCACAGCGTCACCACCTGGCGGTAGCCGAAGCCCCGCAGGGCTCCCTCCACCACCAGCCTCTGGCCGAGGGCCGAGCGCTCAGCCAGGACGGTGGCGGCCTCCGACCCCGAACGCGCCGGCGGCCCTAGCGGCAGCAGGTGCCACGGTCCTTCGCCGAAGCGGGGATGGTTGGCGTACTCGGGGTAGACGAGCAGCTCGTTGCCGACCTCTCCTTCGGGCACGAGCTGGAAGCCGCTGGTGGCGTCGGTGACGCGGCTCAGGCCTCCGCCCCGGGCGGGGTCGGCGGCGATCTCGAGGTGGTCGTTGGCGATCTCGGTGCCGGGCACCGCTTCCCACCCGGGGCGGCCACCGGGCGAGCCGCCGGCCGCCCCGGCGGCCCCGGCGGCCCCGGCGGCCTCAGTGGTGGGCCGGCGGCGGGCCCGGTAGGTGGCGTAGCCGACCCCGGGCACGTCCTGCGCCCGGAAGCTGAGGCGCACCGAGCCCGGCAGGGGACTGGGCTCGACCAGGACAGGCACGGCCTGGCCGGTGTTGTCGGCCACCTCCAGCGCCTCGCCCGCGGCGGGAGCCGGCACGTCCAGGACGGCCAGGTCGGAGCGGTCCCAGGCCTGGGTGTTGAGCACGACCGTGGGCTCCCCGTCATCGTTGGCCGCGGTGCCGCCGGCTCCCGCGGTGGCTATGGCGGCGACCAGGTGAGCGGTGGAGCGTCCCGTCACCCGCGCCGCCAGCTCGTAGGCCTCCCGCCACCCGCCCAGCAGGTCGAGGTAGACCTGGTCGGACTCCGAACCGGTGATGCCGTCGTGGTGGGCATTGAACACCAGCTGGCGCCAGGCCTTGTCGAGCTCGCGCTGCGGCACCGGCGCGCCCAGGGCGGCGGCCAGGGCGGACAGCAGCTCGGCGTCGGCCAGCTCGGCCTCGGCCTGGCGTTGCGCCTGCTTGGTGTCGATGAACGAGACGTCCTTGCCCGTATAGACCGGGCCCATGTCACGGGTCTGGGGCGACGGCTCCCGCCCCTGGCGGGCGAGCTCGGAGCGCACGGCGTCGAAGAAGTCGCGGGCGATGGCCACTTCGAAGCGGGGCCAGGCGTAGCGCCGTGCCCATTCCCTCGCCACGTCGGTGACCCAGCGGCTGGGCGGGGTGTAGTCGGTGCCCACCGGCAGGAGGGTGACCCTGGTGGCTGCCACTTGGGCCAGGTCTTCGAGCAGCTCGTAGGCCCGCCACATGGCCCCCTCCAGCGTGGTGGCCCGTTCGAGCTCCCAGCCCGCGGAGTAGTGGGTGGGCATGTAGCTGGTGAGCAGGCCCCGGCCGTTGGGGGCGACCCATTCGAACTCGGAGGGGAACTGCATCCACGCCGTGCTCCCGGTGGAAGCCTTGGGGCCCCACTGGTGGAACGGGCCCCGGGCCCAGGCCGAGGAGGTGAGCCCGGCTTCGGCCATGATCCCGGGGAACTGGGGGTCGTGGGCGAACACGTCCAACTGCCAGGCGCTCTGGGGATCGGCACCCATGACGTCGCGCTGGAAACCGAGGCCGTACACGGCGGCACGGATCCCGGTCTCGGCGCCGGTCAGGTTGGTGTTGGGCTCGTTGTAGGTGCCGCCGACTATCTCCACCCGCCCGGCCGCGATCAGGTCCCGCAGCTCCTGGCGACGGTCGGGGTAGAGGTCCCAGAAGGGCTTGAGGTAGTCGACTTCGGCGAAGACGACCTTGTAGGCAGGGTCGACGCGCGTCCGTTCCAGATGGGCCTCGACCAGGGCCAAGCCGCTGTGCTGAAAGGTCTCCCGCCGGTCCTGGGCCCAGACCAGCTCGTCCCAGCCGGAGGTGTAGGCGGCCTGGGTGTTCCACCACACCGGGTCGTAGTGAAAATGGGGGACCATCAACATGCGCCAGCCCGGCTCGCGGACCACCACCTCGCCCTCGGCCTCGGCCTCGGCGCGGGGCTCGCCCGATCGTGCCACCGCCCGCAACGTCACCGTGGCGCCGGGGGCCAGCTCGGCGTCGAAAATGACGGGGACCTCCACCACGACCCCGTCGGGCAGGCCCGGCGCGGCGGTGAAACGGGCCGGAGCGGCCAGCCCGGCGTCGCGGCCGGGTGCCCAGGCCGGGCCGTTCGCGCTGCCGGCCCGCTCCGGCGCCAGGGACCCCCGCCAGGGCTCGGTCCAGGCCAGGCCGTCGCCGGTCAGCGCCACCTCGGCCTCGGCGGCCGAAGTGGCGTCAGCTACCACGACGCGTACGACCTGAGCCAGCTGGTCGCCCCGGGCGACGAAGCAGTACGTACCGCGAATGGAGCTGATGCGCATGAGAGGCCCCTTTCTTGTTCGGTCCGGCGTCAACCGGGCCATGGTCCGGGGCAGAGTCCTTCTCGTGCCCGGGCCCGTAAGATCTCGTGATGGTAGTGCTCCTGGCCGTGGGTTTCCTGGCCGGGATCGTCACGGGGTTGTCTCCCTGCGTTTTACCCGTCGTGCCCGTCTTCGCCGCAGGCGGGGCCATGGGTGGCGGGCGGTGGCGGCCGGTGGGCATCGTGGCCGGGATGGTCCTGACTTTTTCCGCCGTCACCCTGGCCGGGAGCTCGCTGCTCAGCTTCCTCGGGCTGCCCCAGGACCTCCTGCGGGACCTCGGCATAGCCGTGCTTTTCGTGCTTGGCCTCAGCCTGGTCGTACCCGCCCTGGGCTACCTGGTCGAGCGGCCGTTCGCCCGCCTGACCCCCAAAAGGGTGGGCGGTGCCCGCAACGGCCTGTTGCTCGGGGCCAGCCTCGGGCTGGTCTTCGTGCCCTGCGCCGGTCCTGTGCTGGCTGCCATCACCGTGGTCGGGGCCACCCACCGGGTGGGGGCCGAGGCCGTGGCCGTGACATTGTGCTACGCCGCCGGCGCCGCCATACCCCTGCTGCTCATCGCCTACCTGAGCCGCCGGGCGGCCGCCCGGGCCCGGTCCCTGCGCCGCCGCGCCCCCCGGGTCAGGCAGGTCGCCGGAGCGCTGATCGTGGCCAGCGCCGCCCTGGTCTTCTTCGGCGCGGCCCAACCGCTCCAGCGGGACCTGCCCGGTTATGCGAGTGCTCTTGACACCCGGATCGAAGGCAGCGCCTCGATCGACTCCAGCCTGCGCCAGCTGAGCGGCGAGCACGCCACACCGGGCACGGCCACAGTCGCCGCCTCTGCATCGTTGGGGTTCGGCACGGACCTGCCCGATGCCTCCAATACGACGCTCACCGACTACGGCACCGCTCCCCGCCTCCTCAAGATCGCCGCCTGGCTCAACACGCCGGGGGGGCGCCCGCTGTCGCTCGCCTCGCTCAAGGGCAAGGTCGTCCTGGTCGACTTCTGGACCTACTCGTGCATCAACTGCCAGCGGGCGCTGCCCCATCTGGAGGCGTGGTACCGGGAGTACAGCAAGTACGGGCTGGTGGTAATCGGCGTCCACACTCCCGAGTTCGCCTTCGAAAGAGTCATCGGCAATGTCCGCCGGGCCGCGCGCAGCCTGGGCGTCGATTACCCTGTCGCCGTCGACAACTCCTATCTGACGTGGGAGAACTACGGCACCGAGGAGTGGCCGACCGAGTACCTGATAGACCAGACCGGGCAGCTGCGCTATATCCAGGCCGGCGAGGGCGACTATGGCCAGACCGAGACCCTCGTCCGCGACCTTCTCTCCGCTTACGGGGAGCGGTTACCCCCTCGCACCGACGTCCCCGACCTCACCCCGAAAGAGACCACCACCTCCGAGACGTACCTCGGTATTTTCGGGCTGCAATTATACGCCGGTACTCACCTCGTGCTGGGGGCGACGGAAAATTGCGTTTTCGCCCCCGTGCTCCCGCTCAACTACGTTTCTTTCCAGGGGACATGGACTAATAACGGTAATTATGCCCTCTCCCGTTCCCGGGCCGCCTTGCGCCTTCATTTTCAGGCCAAAGACGTCTACTTGGTGCTGGGCGGGAGCGGGACGGTGACCGAGAGGCTCGGAGGTCGCCTGGTGGGAAGCTTCAAAGTCGGTGGCTACCCACATCTTTACGCGATCGTAAAAGGGCCCCGCTCCACCACCGCGCTTTTGCAGCTCGATATGACTTCGGGGATATCGGCCTACGACTTCACCTTCGGCTAAACCCGGGTCAGGTGGGCCGTGTCCGGGGCGTACGCCGCGTGCAGCACCAATGACGCCGCGCCGAGGGCGGCGCCGTCGTCGGCCATGTCCGATATCGCCACCCTGACTATGTGGCTGCGCCGGGCCAACGGGCGGGAGCGGAGGAACTCGCTCATCTTGGCCCTGTAGATCTCGGCCACGTGGGTTATGCTCCGTCCCCCTATTATCAGCAGCTCGAGGTCAAGGGCATTGGCGATCGTTACCGCGCAGCCGGCCAGGTATTCGGCCACCCTGTTGACCACCTGCAAGGCGACAGGGTCATAACCGGCCGCGGCCAGGCAGATGGCGCGGTGGTCCACCAGCGCCGGGCCCTCCTCGTACATGAGCGCGAGCTTGCTGGCCCGGCCCAGGGCCAGCTCGGCGTGGACCTCTTTGACAATCGCGGCGGGGCTGCACATCGCCTCCAGGCAGCCGCGGTTGCCGCAATAACAGGGCGGCCCGTTGGGCTCGACCACCGTGTGACCGAACTCCCCGGCATTCAACGACACGCCCCGGTAAATATGGTTGGACAGGAACAGCCCTGCCCCGATGCCGGTCCCCATGTACAAAAAGGCGAAATCGGAGACGTTGCGGCCATGGCCGGACCAGCGCTCGCCGATGGCGGCGGCGTTGGCGTCGTTGTCGATGGTGACCGCCAAGCCGATGTGGCGCTCGAGGAGCCGCTTGATCGGTACCTCGCTCCATCGGTCGCGCCGGCGCGGTGAGCTGACCTGGCCCTGGGCCTGGTCTATGGGGCCGGGGCAGGCGGCCCCGACGCCGAGCACCCGGTCACGCGGTATGCCCAGGTCGCTCAGCAGCGACAGCGCCGTCCGCGCCGCCTCCGCGATGAGAGCTTCGGGGTCGACGCCCGGGGGGATCTCCTGGTGGGAGCGGGCCAGGGCCTGGCCGTTCATGTCCATCACGACGATCGAGACGTTGAGGGGGTCGAAGTGGATGCCGACGGCGTAGGCCGCGGCCGGGTTGATGCGCAGGGCCTTGCGGGGCTTGCCCGCCCCCGAGGGCCGCGAACCGCTCTCCTCGACTATGCCCTGTTCGATCAAACGGCGGACGATCACCGAGACGGTCTGGGCCGTGAGCCCGGTCTGTTGGGCGATCTCCACCCGGCTGGTCCCGTCCGACGCCTGGATGGCGCTCAGCACCACGTTGATGTTGTAGGTGCCGACTCTCGGTAGGTTCGCACCGCTGAACATTGTTGGTCCTTATGGCGACCTGGAGTGGTCCAGCCTCTAACGCTTTGTCGAACCGGTTAAGTAAGATCGATAGCCTAAGTGGCCGGTTTTGGACGGGCCCAATGGCCGCTCAGAGCGCAAATTGTAGCCGCGGGGCGTGGTGGGGTGCCTTGACTTCCTAAGTCAGGTTGACTTAGCTTGAGCCAAAACCGATCCTAGGCCGCCAGGACTTCTGGGGGGGCACTGGTCAAAGGAGGAACGCTATGCGTCGCAAAATCGTCGTGTCCGGCGTGGCAATGGTGGCAATGACCACCGCGGGGATGCTGACGGCACTGGCGCCGGCAGTATCTGCCAGCACCGGCGGTGTCATCAAGGTCGCCTACGAGAACTACGGCACCAATATCACCCTCAACACCCTCATGCAAAAGGCCGGGGCCCAGTTCGCGAAGGCTTACCCGGGCTGGACCGTCGACCTCGAGCCTATCGCCGCGGCCGAGAACCCCTATTACACCAAGCTCGACCTCATGAGCCAGTCGGCTGCGACGGCCCCTGACATCCTGTACGAGGACACCTTCCTGGTCAACAGCGACACCGCTGCCGGTTACCTGGCCCCTCTGAATTCTTACCTGACCAAGTGGTCGGGCTGGAGCCAGTACTCGGCTGCCGCCAAGGCTGCCGCCAAGGGTGTCAACGGCGAGATCTACGGGGTCTCCATGGGGACCGATACCCGTGGCCTGTGGTACAACAAGACGCTGCTGCAAAAGGCCGGCATCGCCGTGCCCTGGCAGCCCAAGTCCTGGGCCGACATCATCTCCGCCGCGGCGAAGATCAAGAAGGCCGAGCCGGGCGTGGTCCCCATCAACGTCTACTCCGGCGTCGGCACCGGCGAGGCCAGCAGCATGCAGGGCTTCGAGATGTTCCTGTACGGGACCAACAACCCCCTGTACGACAGCACCACCAACAAGTGGGAACAGGCGGGGGCGGGCTGGCTGGCTTCGCTCAACGCCATCAAGACGCTGTACGGCCAGAACTTGGCCGCCAGCCCGCAGGACGCGTTGAACCCCAACTGGGGCTCGTCGGTGGGTGAGCAGGAGCTGCCGCAGGGCAAGCTGGCCATCGACCTCGACGGCAGCTGGGTCTCCAGCGACTGGGTCAAGGGTGCAGTCGCACCTTGGCCGCAGTGGAGCTCGGTGATGGGCGAAGCCGCCATGCCCACCGAAAACGGCCAGGGCGCCGGCAAGGTGAGCATGTCCGGGGGATGGCTGCTCTCGGTCGGCTCCCACGCCACCAACAAGCAGATGGCGTTCAACTTCATAACGATCGCCCTCAACCAGCAGAACTCGCTGTTCTACGACATCGGGGCCGGCCAGATCGCCACCCGGGCCGACGTGGCTTCGGCGCCCTCCTACAAGGCGTCCAGCGCGTCGATCACGGCGTTCTCCAGCTTCGTCCCCTTCACCCACTTCCGTCCCGCCTATACCGACTACCCCAAGCTCTCCAATGAGATCCAGGTCATAACCGGCCAGGTCATGACCGGCCAGGCCACGCCCGCCCAGGGTGTGGCGACGTACAACAAGTACCTGATCTCGCTGGTCGGCTCGAGCAAGGTCGAACCCGCGCCCATGTAGGCCTCACCGACGGGCCCGGGCTACAATGCGCTCGGGCTCGTCAGTCCCCAAATTAACTGTGTGTCCTTAGAAATGCAACCGAGCCCTCCTGCGGGAGGGCTCGGTTGCTCTGTGGAGGCTTAATGCTGGCATCCAGATTAGCGAAGCCTAAAGGCACGCCGACCATGCGATGGCTTGGCCCCCTTTCCCCGGCGCTGCTCATCATGCTCCTGTTTTTCGCCGGGCCGATCATATGGGCCTGCTACATCGCATTCACCAACAAGGCCCTGACGGGGGTGGGGGCCTCCCACGCCAAATGGGTGGGCTTCAGCAATTTCACCCATATGTTCTCGGACCCGTTGTTCGTCCACTCTCTTTTGCTCACCCTCATTTATGTCGTCGGGTCGGCCATAATCGGGCAGAATACCCTAGGGTTCCTCATCGCCCTGCTCCAGCGGAGCAAGAACGCCATTTTCACGGCCGTGCTCAACACGTTTGTCATCGGCGCCTGGGTCATGCCCGAGACGGTGGCCGCCTTCTGCTGGTACGCATATCTCTACCAGGGCGGGACGCTGGACAGCTTCTTGCACCACGTGGGGTTGAGCCAGGACTGGCTGTACACGACGCCCATGCTGGCCATAATCATCGCCAACGTGTGGCGGGGCACTGCTTTTTCCATGCTCGTGTACTCGGCGGCGCTCTCCGACCTGCCCACCGACCTGCTCGAGGCGGCCCAGGTCGACGGGGCCAACCAGCTGTCGATGCTGCGGCGGATCATCATCCCCCTGCTGCGGCGCTCGATAGTCACCAACCTGATGCTCATAACCCTGCAGACGCTGGCCAGCTTCACCTTGATATTCGTGCTGACGGCGGGCGGGCCGGGGGAGGAGAGCCAGACGACGCCCCTGTACATCTACCAGCAAGCTCTCCAGCTGTACGACATAAGTTACGGGACGGCCATGTGCATTGTCCTGCTGCTTATCGGCGCCCTGTTCTCCGTCGTGTACATCAAGCTCATCAAGGTGGAGGAAGTGTCATGAGCGGGGCCCTCACCATCAGCGAACCACGGGTGGCCCAGGCGGCCCCGACCGCCAGGGCCTCCCGGGGCCGCTTCCAGATCACCTCGCCCAGGGCCACGATGGCCAAGCTCAGCGCCTACGGCGTCCTCGTCCTCGTCGGCCTCTTTTTCATCACACCGCTGCTCTGGCTCGTCCTGGCCGCGTTCGAGCCCGAGGCCGCCGTGGGCGCCAGTACCCCGCTGGTGCTGTCGTTCAGCAACTTTGGCAAGGTCCTCAACTGGAGCGGCACGTTCCTGCCCCTCATAAACTCAGCCATCCAGTCGGGAGGCACGGCCGTGTTGACCGTGGTCGCTTCCCTTTTCGCCGCCTACCCGCTCTCGCGGTACCACATGCGCTTCCGCCGGCCCTTCTTGTACACCATTGTCTTCAGCACCGGCCTGCCCATCACCGCCATCCTGGTGCCGGTGTACTCCATGTTCGCCCGCTTCGACCTGGTCGATAACGTCCCGGCCGTCATCTTGTTCATGACCGCGACGTCGTTGCCGTTCGGCATCTGGCTGATGAAGGGGTTCATGGACGGCGTCCCCATCGACCTCGAGCAAGCGGCCTGGGTGGACGGGGCCACGTGGGTGCAATCGCTGCGACGGGTGGTGGCGCCATTGATGATGCCGGGCATCGCCGTCATCACCATCTTCACCTTCGTCAGCCAGTGGGGCAATTTCTTCGTCCCGTTCATCTTGCTCCAGAGCACCAGCAAGCTCCCGGCGTCGGTCGCCATCTACCAGTTCTTCTCGCAGTACGGCCAGACCGATTACGGGCAACTGGCGGCTTTCTCGATCCTGTACACATTGCCCGTGGTGATGCTCTGGATCGTGATGTCCCGTTTCCTGCGGGGCAATTTCACTTTCGCAGGAGCAGTCAAAGGCTAAAAGCCGAGGAAGGACTCAAATGCACGACGACCGCGTCCGGACCGAGTACCGCGCCACCCGCGCCCTGGAGGCCCGCCTTCGCCCCCGGGTGTGGGCCGAGCGCCAGGCCTGTGAGGTCTCCGCTTTCGCGTGCCCCGGCGCCCCGGTGCCTGTGGCCGACGCGTTGGCGGCCCCGTACGCGCCCGTCGGACCGGGCACGCCCTGGGGAGCGCCCTGGTCCACGACCTGGTTCCGCATCTCGGGCCAGGTGCCGCCGGCGTGGGCGGGCCGGCGCGTCGAAGCCGTGGTGGACCTCGGGTTCAACGACCGCGGCCCCGGGTTCCAGGCCGAGGGGCTGGCCTACGGCACTGATGGCGTCCCCCTCAAGGCGGTGCTGCCCCGCAACAACTGGCTCCCGGTGCCGGCGCCCGGGCCCGGCCCCGGTCCAGGCGACTGGACTTGCTTCGTGGAGGCAGTGGCCATGCCCGGCATCATGGGCGCCCGGGGCAATGACGACCGGTTCGTGCCCACCGACCTGGGCGACCCGGCCACGGCCGGGCAGAGCCCGCTTTACGTGTTGGGGGGGGCGGACCTGGTCTTGATCGACGAGGACGCCCTGGCCCTGGCGCTCGACTTCGAGGTCCTGCTCGAGGTGATGAGCCAGCTGGCCGTCACCGATACCCGGCGCCACGAGATCCTGCGCGCCCTGGAACGGTGCCTGGACTCGTTCGACATGGCCGGGGGCCCGGCGCTGGCCCACCACGCCCTGGCCGAGGTCATGTCGGCGCCGGCCGCCCGTACCGCCCACACCGTCTCGGCCGTCGGCCACGCCCATATCGACTCGGCCTGGTTGTGGCCGGTCCGCGAAACCGTCCGCAAGTGCGCCCGCACCTTCTCCAACGTCGCCGCCCTGGGCCGGGAGTACCCCGAGCTCGTTTTCGCCTGCTCGCAGGCCCAGCAGTGGTGGTGGATGAAGCAGCAGTACCCGAGCATTTACGAGGGTATGAGGGAGCAGGTAAAAAGCGGCCAGATAGTCCCCGTAGGCGGCATGTGGGTCGAATCTGACACCAATGTGACAGGCGGGGAGGCGCTGGTCCGCCAGCTCGTGTTCGGCAAGCGCTTCTTCCTGTCGGAACTGGACGTGGAGACCGAGGAAGTGTGGCTGCCGGACTGCTTCGGCTATTCGGCCGCCTTGCCTCAGCTCATCCTGCTCTCCGGGTCCCGCTGGTTCCTGACCCAGAAACTTTCCTGGAACGACACCAACAAGTTCCCTCATCACACCTTCTGGTGGGAGGGGATCGACGGCAGCCGGGTTTTCACCCATTTCCCCCCTGTCGATACCTACAACGCCGAGCTCTTACCGTCCGAACTGGCCCACGCCGCTAGCAATTACGCCGAAGTGGGCTACGGGACGCGCTCGCTGGCCCCCTTCGGTTATGGGGACGGAGGCGGCGGCCCGACCCGGGCGATGATGGAAAGGGCCCGCCGCCTGGCCGACCTCGACGGCTCGCCCCGGGTTGTGGTGGAGCCACCGTCGAAGTTTTTCGCCGCCGCCCAGGCCGAGTTCCCCAATGCACCAGTGTGGTCAGGTGAGCTGTACCTAGAACTGCACCGGGGCACCATAACGAGCCAGGTCGAGATCAAACAGGGCAACCGTCGCTGCGAGAACCTGGCCCGGGAGGCGGAGCTGTGGTCGGCCGCCGCCCTGATGGCGGGCCGGGCCGCCTACCCCTACGAGGAGCTGGAAGAAATCTGGCGGGACATCCTGCTCAACCAGTTCCACGACATCCTCCCGGGCTCGTCGATCGCCGTGGTCAACGACGAGGCCGTGGCCAGCTTCGCCAAAAGTGCCGAGCGCCTGGAGGCGGTCATCGACCGTGCCATCTCCGCCCTGTGCGGCGATGGGGACGTGCCCGTGGCCTTCAACGCTGCCCCTCACGCCCAAAGCGGGGTCCCGGCTCTGTCGGCGGCCCCCGTGGCCCCGGGCGGCGCTACGGCTCGGCTTACCGACGAGACCGGCGCCGGTGGCGGCATAGTGCTCGACAACGGCTTGACCAGGGTTGAAATTGATGCCAACGGTCACATCAGCTCTTTGGTCGACCTGGTGGCGGGGAGGGAAGTCATCCCTCCCGGTGAGACCGGGAACGTCTTGCAGCTCCACCCGGATTTCCCCAACAGGTGGCCGGCCTGGGACGTGGACGCCTTTTACCGCCATGTCCACCAGGATCTGGGTGCCCCCGAGACTACGACGGTCCTGTCCAGCGGCCCCGAGGAGGTGGCCGTCCGCTTCGAGTACGTGTTCGGGCGCTCCCGGGCGGCCCAGGTCCTGCGCCTGTCCGCCGGCAGCCGGGAGCTCGTGGTCGAGACCGATGTGGACTGGCACGAGCACGAGCGCCTGCTCAAGGTGGCTTTCCCGATCGACGTGCACGCCGACCAGTCGTCGTCGGAGATCCAGTTCGGGCACGTGGAGCGGCCCACTCACAACAACACGTCGTGGGACGATGCCCGTTTCGAGTTCGTGGCCCACCGCTTCCTGCACGTCGGTGAGCCCGGCTACGGCGTGGCCGTGGTCAACAACGGGATTTATGGTCACGAGGTCAGGGCCCTGCCTCGGGCGGGCGGAGGAAGGGCCACCCTGGTCCGCCTCTCGGTCCTGCGCAGCGCCACCTTCCCCGATCCCCGGGGGGAAAACGGCCTCCACCACTTCCGCTACGCCCTCGTCCCCGGGGCCTCCATGGCCGACGCGGTGCGCCACGGCTACCGCTTCAACCTCCCCTTGCGGGCGGCCCTGGCGGCGGGCGAGATCGAGCCCGTGCTGGTGGTGGGCAACGAGGCGGTGGTGGTCGAGGCGGTCAAGGCCGCCGACGACCGGTCCGGCGACCTGGTCGTCCGCTGCTACGAGTCGCTTGGCGGTAGGGCGACGACCACGGTGAAGGCCGGCTTCCCGGTCCTCCGGGCACAGGTCACCGACCTGCTGGAGCGCCGTTTGGACGACCTCGAGGTCGAGGGCGGCCATCAGGTGCACCTGGAGCTCAAGCCCTTCCAAGTGGTCACGCTGCGCCTGTCACCGGAGCGCGCACAATGAGGCTGGGGATAATCGGGGTCGGCCGCATCGGGGCCTTGCACGCCGAGACATTGCATGCGCTGGCCGAGGTGGACGAGCTCGTTATCACCGACGCCGACACGGCTCGGGCGCGGCAACTGGCGTCGCAAATGGACGTGGCGTGGGCCGAGGACAGCGACGAGCTCCTGCACGGTGGCACCGACGGCATCGTCATCGCCACCCCTACGGGCACCCACGCCCCTCTCATCTGCGCTGCGGTCGAGGCTGGCGTCGCCGTCTTCTGCGAGAAGCCCGTCGCCGGCGACGTGGCCGCCACGAGGGAGGTCGTCCGCGTGGTGGAAAATAGCGGCGTCCAGGTGCAGATCGGCTTCCAGCGACGTTTCGACGCCGGGTTCGCCTCCGCCCGGGAGCAGCTCCAGGCGGGCAAGCTCGGGTGGTTGCACACCGTCCGGGCGGGCACGCTCGACCCTGCCCCCCCTCCCGCCTCCTACGTCGCGACATCGGGCGGGATATTCCGGGACTGCAGCGTTCACGACATCGACGCCGTGCGCTGGGTCAGTGGACGGGAGGTGAGCGAGGTCTACGCCACCGGTTCCAACCGGGGCGCCAGCTTTTTCAGCGAAGCCGGCGACGTCGACACGGCGGCGGCCGTGGCCACCCTGGACGACGGTACGTTGGCCCTCATCTCTGCCACCCGCTACAACGCGGCCGGCTACGACGTCCGTCTGGAACTGCTGGGCTCGCTGGACAGCATTTCGGTGGGCCTGGACGACCGCTTACCGCTGCGCTCGGCCGAGCCCGGCGTGACCTGGCCGGCGGGTACCGGCTATACCGGTTTCATGGACCGGTTCCGGGCGGCTTACGTGGCCGAGCTGCAGGCCTTCGTCGAGGTGGTAAGCGGGCGGGCCACCAGTGCGTGCTCGCCGGCCGACGCCCTGGAGACTTTTTATGTGGCCGAGGCATGTGAGCTGTCACGTAAGGAGCGACGTCCTGTGACCGTTGAGGAGGTACGGCTATGACTGCTGCGCGCATTGCTGCCGCCCCTATTTCCTGGGGGGTCTGTGAGGTCCCCGGGTGGGGTTACCAACTTCCCCGGGAACGAGTGCTGGCCGAGATGAGAGAGGTCGGGATGGTGGCGACCGAGTTCGGTCCCGACGGGTTCCTGCCCGAGGGCCCGGCCGAATGTTCCGCGCTGCTGGCCTCCTACGGGTTGAGCGCCGTGGGCGGCTTCGTGACCCTGGTCCTGCACGACCCGGCCGTCGACCCCCTGCCCGAGGCCAAGCGCGCCGTGGACCGGATGGTGAGCGCGGGGGCCGACGTAATGGTGGTGGCGGCGGTGAGCGGGCAGGAAGGTTACGACCAGGCCCTCGAGCTGGACGCCACAGGGTGGGCCACCCTTCTGGCCAACCTGGGGGCGGTGAGCGCGCTGGCTGGCGCCGCCGGGGTGACCATGGGCCTGCACCCGCACGTCGGCACCCTGGTCGAAGGCCCCGATGCCGTACGGCGCGTGCTCGAGGGCTCCTCGGTAAACCTGTGCCTGGACACGGGGCACTTGCTGATCGGCGGGACGGACCCGCTGGCGCTGGCCCGAGAGGTGCCCCTGCGTATCGTCCATGCGCACCTGAAGGACGTGGACAGGGACATGGCAGCGCGGGTGCGCGACGGGTGCTCCACCTATACCTCGGCCGTGGCTGCCGGCATGTACAAGCCGCTCGGCCAGGGCGACGTGGGCATCGCCGGGGTACTGTCCGCCCTGGAGGGTGCCGGCTACGGGGGCTATTACGTAATGGAGCAGGACAGCATCCTCGACGCCGAGCCTCCTCCCGGCGGCGGGCCGGTGGCCGACGTCCGAGCGAGCGTGGCGTTCCTTCGCGAGGCTCTGCGATGACCCAGACCACGGTCACCACCCATTTCAAGAGCCCGCTGCACGAGATGACCCAGACCACGCCGACGTGCCTGTGGAACGACTCGGCTTCGACCCGGGAGCTGACCTACTCGATCGACAATGGGGCGGTCGGCGCCACCTGCAACCCGGTCATAGTCCTGTCCGTCCTGCGCGAGGAGATGGCGCGTTGGGCGCCCGTGCTCCGGGACATGATCGAGGACAACCCCACGGCCACGGACGACCAGATCGGCTGGATGCTGGTGGAGGAGATCTCCAAGAGCGCGGCGGCCCTGCTGCGGCCTGTCTTCGACGCCGAGGCCGGTCGCAATGGCCGGCTGTCCATCCAGACCGACCCCCGCTTCTTCCGCGACACCGAGGCCATCGTCGCCCAGGCCGTCCGCTTCAGCGCGTTGGCGCCCAACATGATCGTCAAGATCCCGGCCACGGCAGCCGGGATCCCGGCCATCGAGATGGCGACCTACCTCGGGGTCAGCATCAACGCCACCGTCAGCTTCACCCTGCCCCAGTGCGTGGCCGTGGCCGAAGCGGTGGAGCGGGGGTTGGCGCGACGTGAGCGCGAGGGGAAAGAGACCGCCTCCATAAGCCCCGTCTGCACCATCATGGTGGGCCGGCTGGACGACTGGCTGAAGGTCGTGGCCGACAAGCAGGACATCAGCACCGACCCCGGCTACCTCGAGTGGGCCGGCGTGGCCGTGTTCAAAAAGACTTATGCGCTCTTTGTTGAGCGCGGTTACCGCATCCGCCTGCTCTCGGCCGCTTTCCGCAACCACATGCATTGGAGCGAGCTGATCGGTGGGGACGTGGTCGTCTCGCCCCCGTACTCGTGGCAGGTCCGTTTCAACGCCAGCGACATCCCCGTGGTCCCCCGTATCGACAAGCCGGTCGAGCCCCGCGTGGTCGAGGACTTGACCAGGCGGTTCGCCGACTACCGGCGGGCCTCCACGGAGGGCGGGCTTTCGGTGGCCGAGTTCGACACCTTCGGGCCTACCCGGCGGACGCTGCGCCAGTTCATGGCCGCCAGCGCCGAGCTGGCCGCCCTGGTCCGGGACGTCCTGGTCCCTGACCCGGACAAGGCCCTGGCGTGAGCCCGGAGAGGGGCTGACTATGGCGTCGGCGCGACTGCACTGGCCGGCCGGTTCCCTGGCTGACGGGGAGGGGCTCGCCGTCAGCCTGACCCCGGAGGTGGCGGGCTGGTCGCACACCGGTTTGCGGGTGGTCCACTTGGCCCCGGGGGACCACTTCGACCTTGTCACCGGCGACGAGGAGATGGCCGTGCTCCCTCTGGCCGGGAGCGTCGAAGTCCACGTCGAGGGGCGCGTCCTGCGCCTCGCCGGCCGGGACAGCGTCTTCGCCCGGGTGACCGACTGGGCGTACGTCCCGGTCGGGGCCGAGGTGCGGCTTAGCTCGCCGGGCGGCGCCGAAGTCGCCCTGCCCTCCGCCCGGGCCCGGCGCCGTTTCGACCCCGTCTACGTCGAAGCCGGCCAGGTCCCCGTCGAAGTCCGGGGGGCGGGACCGGCGACCCGCCAGGTCACCAACTTCATGGCCCCCGGCGTCTTCGACGGCGCTGACCGGTTGATGTGCGTGGAGCTTTTGACCCCCGACGGCAACTGGTCGTCGTACCCACCGCACCGCCACGACGCTTCCCCCGAGTGCCCGGTGAACAACGAGGAGATCTACTACTTCCGCGTCGGGCGCAACGGCGCGCCCAGGCCCGCCCCGGAGGGCTTTGCCCTTCATCGCACCTACACCCCGGACGGGAGCATCGACGAAAATGTCGTGGTCCGCGACGGCGACGTCTTTTGCATCCCACGCGGCTACCACGGGCCGTGCATAGCCGCCCCCGGTTACCCGCTCTACTACCTCAACGTGCTGGCCGGCCCGGCCGAGGGCCGGAGCATGGCCTTTTGCGACGACCCCGCCCACCACTGGGTCCGCCAGGCGTGGGAGCACATGGAGCCGGACCCCCGCTGCCCCATGACCGATGCCCAGGGCGCAGTGGGCGCCAAAGGCACAGTG
>PMWT01000152.1 GCA_003166025.1 Acidimicrobiaceae bacterium
CGATGCCCATGACCTCGCCGGTCGAGCGCATCTCCGGCCCGAGCAGGCTGTCGGCGTCGGGGAAGCGGTCGAAGGGCAGCACAGCCTCTTTCACGCTGACGTAGCCGGTAACGGGCGGCTTGAGCAGGCCCTCGGCCCGCAGCGCGGCCAGGGTGGCACCGGCCATGACCCTGGCCGCCACCTTGGCCAGGGGCACCCCGGTGGCCTTGGACACAAAAGGTACTGTCCGGCTGGCTCGGGGGTTGGCTTCGATCACGAACACCGACGCCTGGCCCTCGGTGGAACGCTGGACGGCGTACTGGACGTTGAGAGGTCCCTGCACCTCGAGGGCATCGGCGATCTCACGGGTGTGGCCCTCGATCACCCGCACCACCGAGGGGCTCAAGGTCGGGGGCGGGACGACGCAGGCGCTGTCGCCGGAGTGCACCCCCGCCTCCTCCACGTGCTCCATGACCGCCCCGATCAGGGTCTCGCCGGCATGGTCGCGCACGGCGTCGACATCGACTTCGATGGCGTCTTCGAGGAACTTGTCGACCAGGACAGGGCGTTCGGCCGACAGGCCGCCCTCACGGCCCAGCGTGCCCGACGCCGTCATGGCGCCCATGGCCCTCTCCAGGTCCTCCTCGGCGTAAGCGATCTCCATGGCCCGGCCCCCCAGCACGTAGCTCGGGCGCACCAGGACCGGGTAACCCACCTTGGAGGCGATGGCCAGCGCCTCCTCCAGGCCGGTGGCGGTGCCCCCGGCGGCCTGGGGGATGCGCAGCCTCTCGCACAGGGCGTTCCAGCGTTCCCGGTCCTCGGCCAGGTCGATCGAGGCGGGCGATGTGCCCATGACGAGGCCCGGGTCGAGGGTGGAGGACAGTTTCAGCGGGGTCTGGCCCCCCAAGGCGACGATCACCCCGGCCACCTCGCCGTTGGCCTGCTCGGCGTCCAGGACGTTTTGCACGTCCTCCCGGGTCACGGGCTCGAAGTAGAGCCGGTCGCTGGTGTCGTAGTCGGTCGAGACGGTCTCGGGGTTGCAATTGACCATGACGGTCTCGAAGCCGGCGTCGTGGAGAGCGAAACTGGCCTGGACGCAGCAGTAGTCGAACTCGACGCCCTGGCCGATGCGGTTGGGCCCGGAGCCGAGGATCACGACCTTGGGGCGCGATGACGCCACGACCTCGTCGGTGTCCTCGTAGGTCGAGTAATGGTAAGGAGTGGTCGCCGCGAACTCGGCCGCGCAGGTGTCGACGGTCTTGAAAGTCGCCCGTACGCCCTGGGCGAGGCGGGCCGAACGGACCTCGCCCTCGTCGGTGCCCCAGAGGTAGGCGAGCTGGGCATCGGAGAAGCCGAGCCTCTTGGCCCGCCTCCAGTCTCGCCGCCCTAGTGCCGCCGGAGCGCCGAAGGCGGCGAGGCGTGAGCGTTCCTCGCATATGAGGCTTATCTGGTCGAGGAACCACGGGTCGACGCCGCTCTCCCGGTTGAGCCGTTCGGCCGGCATGCCGCGGCGCAGGGCCGCCTCCAGGTGGAAGGGCCGGTCGGGCGTGGCCACGGACGCCTTGGCCACGAGTTCCTCGTCGCTCATGGTGGCGTAGAGGTTTTCCACCGGGTCGCAGTTGAGGCCGGCCCGGCCCGTCTCCAGTGACCGGAGGGCCTTTTGCAGCGACTCGGGGAAGCTGCGCCCGATGGCCATGGCCTCGCCCACCGATTGCATGCGCGTGCCCAGGACATCGGGGATGCCCGGGAACTTTTCGAACGCCCACCTGGGAACTTTGGTCACGACGTAATCGATGGTGGGCTCGAAGCTGGCCGGGGTCTCGCCGGTGATGTCGTTGCGGATCTCGTCCAGCGTGTAGCCGACGGCCAGGCGGGCGGCGATCTTGGCTATGGGGAAACCCGTCGCCTTGGAGGCGAGCGCGCTCGAGCGCGACACGCGGGGGTTCATCTCGATGACGACCATGTCACCGTTGGCGGGGTTGATGGCGAACTGGATGTTGGACCCGCCCGTCTCCACCCCGATGCGCCGGATGCAGGCGAAGGCGGCGTCGCGCATCTTTTGGTACTCGACGTCCGAGAGGGTCTGGGCCGGGGCCACGGTTATGGAATCGCCGGTGTGCACGCCCATGGNNCCCATGGGGTCGAAGTTCTCGATCGAACAAATGATCACGCAGTTGTCCGCCCGGTCACGCATGACCTCGAGCTCGTACTCTTTCCAGCCCGCGATCGAGCGCTCGATGAGGATCTCGCTGATGGGGCTGGCATCGAGGCCGGCCGCCGCCGCCCGCTCCAGGCCGGCCCGGTCGTGGGCGATACCGGTCCCACCCCCGCCCAGTATGTAGGAGGGCCGCACGATCACCGGGTAGCCGACCCTCTCGCCCACCTTCAGCGCCTCTTCCAGGTTGTAGGCGAAACCCGAGTCCGGCACGGCCAGGCCGATCTCGGTCATGGCCGCCCGGAAAAGCCCGCGGTCCTCGGCGGTGGCGATGGCCCTGGCGTCGGCGCCGATCATTTCCACGCCGTAACGCTCGAGCACGCCCGATTCGTGCAGCTTCATGGCCAGGTTGAGCCCCGTCTGGCCCCCGAGCGTCGGCAGCAGGGCGTCCGGTCGCTCCCGGGCGATGACCGCCTCCAGGATCTCGGGCACCAGCGGCTCGATGTACGTGCGGGTGGCGATCTCGGGGTCCGTCATGATGGTGGCGGGGTTGGAGTTGACGAGCACCACCCGGTAGCCCTCGGCCGACAGCGCCCGGCACGCCTGGGTCCCGGAATAGTCGAACTCGCAGGCCTGGCCGATGACGATGGGCCCCGAGCCGATGACGAGGACCGAACTGATGTCCTCCCGCTTAGGCAACCCGCCGCCCTCCTCCGGCGCCCGCGGCCGACCCGGCACTGCCCGCACCGGCACCGCCCGCACCGGCACCGCCCGGGCCGTAACGGCGCATGAGCGCGGCGAACTCGGCGAAGAGATAGCGGGCGTCATGTGGCCCGGGCCCGGCCTCGGGATGGTACTGGACCGAGAATGCGGGCACGTCCTTGCACACGAGGCCCTCGATGACGCCGTCGTTGAGGTTAAGGTGGCTGACCTCCGCCCGCCCCTCGAAGGTCCCGGGGGCGACGGCGTAGTTGTGGTTCTGGCTGGTGATCTCGACCGTGCCCGTCGAGAGGCGCCGCACGGGGTGGTTGCCGCCGTGGTGGCCGAACGGGAGCTTGTACGTGCTCCCGCCCAAGGCCTGGGCCAGGATCTGGTGGCCGAGGCAGATGCCGAAGACGGGGACCTGGCCCAACAGGTCGCGCACGGCGCCAGTCGCGCCCCCCACCCCCGACGGGTCCCCCGGGCCGTTGGAGAGGAACACGCCGTCGGGGGCCAGGCTCAGCACTTCTTCGGCGGGTGTCGAAGCCGGCACCACGGTCACGCTGGCCACGGCCGCCAGGTTGCGCAGGATGTTGCGCTTGATACCGAAGTCGTAGGCCACGACCTCGAAGGGGCCGTCCCCGTAGCGGTAGGCGCTGGTGCAGCTCACCTCGCTGACCAGGTCGCGCCCTTCGGTGGGCGGCTCGGCCCGGGCCGCGGCCAGCAGGGAGGCCTCGTCGAAAGAGCCCTCTTCCCCGTCCACGGGGCCGAACGCGCCGGGCATGGCCCCGGCGTCACGTATCCGGCGCGTGAGCCGCCGGGTATCTACGCCGGCTATGGCGGCCAGGCCATGACGGGAGAGGAACCCGGGCAGCGTCTCGGCCGCCCGCCAGTTGCTTGGCCGGCCCGTGAGCTCGCGCACGATGACGCCCCGGCAGAAGGGCTTGCGGCTCTCGTCGTCGTCGGGGGCGACGCCGTAGTTGCCGATGTGGGGGTAGGTAAAGGCGATGACCTGGCCGGCATAGGACGGGTCCGTCAGCACTTCCTGGTAGCCGGTCATCACCGTGTTGAAGACGACCTCGCCGGCAGCGGGACGGGCCGGGCCGGCCAGTCCGGGACTGGCGGGCCCCGGCCGCGGCGCAGCCAGCACCTCGCCCTCGAACACCGAGCCGTCGGCCAGGGCCAGCAGGCCCGGTCGCCAAACCACCTTCATCGCTGTGCCTCCTCGGCGATCACGACCGGCTCACCGGCCAGGACAGTGTGGCGCACCTTGCCCCGGAGGGCGAGGCCGGCAAAGGGCGTGTTGCGGCTGTGGCTGGCCAGGGCGGCCGGCACCACCGTCCAGGACCGGGCCGGGTCGATCACGCACAAGTTGGCCGGTGCCCCGGGGACCAACGGGCCGCCGTGCGCTCCTGAAAGCCCGGCGATGCGGGCCGGTTGCCACGACATGAGGGCCAGGACGCGCTCGATCGTCATGCCCGGCTCCCCGTCGCCCAGGCCTGGCCCATCAGCCCCGACCAGGGCCCCGAGGACCACGGCCAGGGACGTCTCCAGCCCGATCATGCCGGGGGCGGCATCACAAAAAGCCACCTGCTTGGCCTCGGGCGGGTGGGGGGCATGGTCGGTGGCCACGGCATCGATCGTCCCGTCGCAGAGGCCCTGGCGCAGGGCGGCCACGTCGGCCGCCGATCGCAGGGGCGGGTTGACCTTGAAAACGGTGTCGTAGGTGGCGAGCGCGTCTTCGGTCAGGGCCAGGTGATGGGGGGTCGCCTCGGCGGTCACATTCGTCCCGGCCGCCTTGGCCAGGCGCACGGCGGCCACCGCGCCGGCCGTCGAGAGGTGCAGCAGGTGCAGGCGGGCGCCCGTCAGGCGGGCCAGGGCGAGGTCGCGCAGCACCATCACCTCCTCGGAGACGGCGGGGCGCCCGGGGAGGCCGAGGAGGCTGGAAAGGTCGCCCTCGTTCATACAACCCAGTCCCGCAAGTGAGGCTTCCTCACAGTGGTCGGCGATGATGGCCCCGAGGTCGGAGGCGTACTCCAGTGCCCGGCGCATGAGGGCGGCGTCCTGCACCCCGGCCCCGTCGTCGGTGAAGATGCGCACCCCCAGGGCCACCATTTCGGCCATAGGGGCCAAAGCCCTCCCCTGGCGCCCGACGGTGATGGCCCCGGCCGGGTGGACGTCGCAGCACGCCCCTTTGGCCAGGTGCAGCACGTGGCGGACTACGGCCGCGGAATCGGTGCAGGGCTCGGTGTTGGGCATGGCCACCACCGCCGTGTAGCCGCCCAGTGCGGCGGCCCGCGAGCCCGACTCGATCGTCTCGGCTTCCTCGGCGCCCGGCTCACGCAGGTGGGCGTGCAGGTCCACCAGACCGGGGGCCACCACGCACCCGCCGGCATCGAGGACCATTGCCCCGGCCGGGGCGCCGCTGGGCCCGGTACCAGTACCGGCCCTTGTACCGGTACGAGTACTGGGCTCGACCGAGACGATGACCTCGCCTCTCACCAGGACGTCGGCCACCCGGGAGCCGGTGGAGTCGACCACCGTGCCTCCCCGCAGCAGGACTTGCCGCTCACGCGCCAATCGGGGCCCCCGATCCGAGCAGTAGGTACAGGACGGCCATGCGCACCGCTACACCGTTGGCGACCTGGGTGGTGATGACCGAAACGGGACTGTCTGCCACCTCGGCCGCGATCTCTATCCCCCGGCGTATGGGCCCTGGGTGCATCACGATGGTCGACGGCCCGAGCAGCCGGGCCCGTTCGGCGGTCAGGCCGTAGGTCGCCGTGTACTCGCGCAGCGTCGGCAGGAACTGCTCGGTCATGCGCTCGTTCTGGAGCCGGAGAAGGTACACGACGTCGCATTTGGGCAGCAGGGCATCGATGTCGTGGCTCACCTCGACCGGCCAGCCGGCCAGCGAGGGCGGGAGCAAGGTGGCCGGTGCCACCAGGCTGATCTCCGCCCCCAGGGCCGAAAAAGCGAGCACGTTCGAGCGGGCCACCCGGCTGTGGCGGATGTCGCCCACGATGGCCACCCGCAGGCCTCGCAACACGCCGGGCCGGGCCGGGCGGGCGCCAAAGCGGGCCTCGCGCTCCCGGCTGATGGTGAAGCAGTCGAGCAGCGCCTGGGTCGGGTGCTCATGGGCCCCGTCGCCGGCGTTTAGGACCGAGGCGCCGCCGGCCTGGTCGAGCCACCCTGCCACCTGGGCGGGCACCCCGGCGCAACCGTGGCGTACCACGAAGGCGTCCGCCCCCATGGCGGCGATCGTGAGCACGGTGTCGCGCAGCGACTCACCTTTATTGAGCGAGCTCGACGAGCCCGTGAACGTCATCACGTCGGCCGAGAGCCGCTTGGCCGCGGCCTCGAACGATAACCGGGTCCGGGTCGAGTCCTCGAAGAACGTCGACACCACGGTCTTGCCCCGCAACGCCGGTACGCGGGGGATGGGGCGCCGCCCCACCTCCACGAACGTGTCCGCCAGGCGCATCACCTCGTCGATGCCGTCCACCCCGAGGTCGGTGATGCCGAGCAGGTGCCGGCCGCTCATTCCCCCACCTGCCACTCCGCCGCCGGGCCTTCCGCCGCCGGGCCGGTCTCGACCATCTCGCCGAGCATGACGCCGTCAGGGCTGACATCGACCATTTCGCCGCGCCGGGTGGGAAGGTTTTTGCCCACGAAGTCGGGGCGTATGGGCAGCTCGCGATGGCCCCGGTCCACCATGACGGCCAGTTGGACAGCGGCCGGCCGGCCCAGGTCGCACAAGGCGTTGAGAGCGGCCCTCACGGTACGGCCCGTGAACAGGACGTCGTCGCACAGCACGACCATGGCGCCGTCCAGGTCGACGGGGATCTCGGTGGCGGCCACGGGCAGGACGGGCCGCAGGCCTATGTCGTCGCGGTAGTAGGCCACGTCGAGGCTCCCGACAGGCACGGGCGCTCCGGCCACGGGCCCGATCACCTCGGCCAGGGCCTTGGCTATCCAGACACCTCCGGTCTGCAGGCCTACCAGTACGAGCTCGCCTGCCCCACGGTTGTGCTCGAGGACCTCATGAGCGATACGCCAAAGGGCCCGCTGCACGTCCCCGACGTCCATGACCACGACCCGGCCCCGGAAGGCTCCCCCAGGCGGGGAGACCAGGGCGCGTTCGCGCTGGCCCACCGGACTTCTCCTCTCTCCCGTGCCGGCCTCACCGGACCGGCTTCACGGTCGGACGTCGAGCTTATCCTCGTCGGGCCGGAGCTCGTGCGCAATTGTGGCCAGGATCCCATTGACAAATCCGCTCGAATCATCCGTGGAGTAGGCCTTGGCCAGCTCGACCGCTTCGGAGATGATGACACTCGTGGGGACGTCGGGCCGCCAGCCCAGCTCGAGGGTGGCGATCCGCACGAGAGCGCGGTCCACGAGGGGCATGCGGTCCAGGGACCAGTCGATGGCGTGTTTGGAGATGAGCTCGTCGATCCGGGCCTGGTGCTCCTCGACGCCCCGGGCCAGAGCGGCGGCATAGGGCTGGGGCGCTACCGGCAGTTCGGCCAGCAGGTCGCTGACGGCCTGCTCTTTTATCTCCGACTCGTAGAGCAGTTCGAGCGTTCGCTCCCGGGCCCCCCGCCGGCCTCCCGGCCCTAACAGCGCTAGCTCCCGACGCGGGTGAGGTACTCGCCGCTTCTGGTGTCGACCTTCACCTTGTCCCCCGAGTTGACGAACAGGGGGACCTGTACCGTGATGCCCGTCTCCAGGGTGGCAGGCTTCCTCGCCCCCGAGACCCGGTCACCCTGTACGCCCGGCTCGGTCTGGGTCACGGTGAGCTCGACCGCCGCCGGCAGGTCTACGCCGATTATCTCGCCGTCGTAGAACTGCAGGAGGGCCGAGTCGCCCTCTTTCAGGAAGTTGGCCGCCGTGCCCAGCGTGTCTCGCGGAGCGTTCAGCTGCTCATAGTCGGAGTTGTCCATGAACACATAGGCCCCGCCGTCGGTGTAGAGGAACTGCATCTCCCTCTTGTCGATGATGGCCTGGTCCAGGCGCTCGTCGGCCCGGTAGGTGCGGTCGATCACGGCACCGGTGCGGAGGTTTTTCAGTTTGGTGCGCACGAAGGCGCCGCCCTTGCCCGGTTTTACATGTTGGAACTCGACGACCGAGTAGAGGCCCTCGGGCAAGTTGAGGGTCATCCCGTTCTTCAAGTCGTTCGTCGACACAGCGGCCATGATGGCGCCCCTTCTTCGGTCTGCATTGTGGTGGCCCGGCCTTGCTCAACGCTATTGCGCCTAGGCCTGTTTCGGCGTCAGGGTGAGTACTTCACAACCGGAGCCGGTGACGACGACTGTGTCCTCTATACGGGCTCCGCCGAGCCCAGGGATGTACACGCCGGGTTCGACGGTCACTACCTGACCGGAGCAAAGTATATCGCCCGACGCCGCGCGCGCCCACGGTGCCTCGTGGATGTCGAGGCCCACACCGTGACCGGTGCTGTGCACGAAGTACTCCCCCATGCCGGCCTCTTCTACGACGCGTCGGCAGGCCCGGTCGACGTCGGCCGCCGGTACCCCATCGCCCACGGCGCCGACGCCCGCCTCCTGGGCGGCGAGCACGACGCTGAGGACGGTGGCCAAGCGGGCGGGCGCCCGTCCGGGGCCGTCCCCGGCCCACAGGCACCTGGTCATGTCCGAGCAGTACCCGTCGAAACGGGCCCCGAAGTCGACCACCACCAGGTCGCCCCTCTCGATCGGCCGAGACGACGGGTGGTGGTGGGGCTCGGCCCCGTTGGGCCCGGCGGCCACGATGGTCTCGAAGGCCGGCGCCGACGCCCCCAGCCGGCGCATCTCGGTGTCCAGGGCCAGGGCCAGCCCGGCCTCTGTCGACCCGCTACCGGTCGACCCGCTACCGCTCGACCCGGTGCCGGTCGACTTGGTGCCGGTCGACTTGGTGTCGAGCAGTCCCCGCACGCTTTCCAGGGCCTGGTCGGCGATGCGGGCGGCGGTGGCGATGCGGGCCAGCTCGCCGGCGTCCTTGCGCTGCCTCAGCCCCTCGACCAGCCCCTCGGTGGCCACGAGCTCCACGCCGCCGGCCCAGGTCCGCGCGAACTGACGCTGGCGGCCCCAACTGATGTGCTCGGCCTCCAGTCCCAGCCGGTGGGCCCCGCCCACTAGCCGGGCCAGGACCTCGCCCTGTCCACTGGCCGGCGTCACCTCGACCTCCACGGGGGCGCCGGCGGCCTCGAGCTCGGCCGGGGCCTGGGTGCCGTAGCGGCCGTCGGTCACCAGCACGACGTCGTCGGCCCTGACGACGAGCACGCCGGCCGAACCGCTGAAGCCGCTGAGGTAGCGGACGTTGACGAGGTTGGAAATGAGCAGCGCCTCGCAGCCCTGCTCGCTCATTGCCGTTCGCAGGCGGCGCAGCCGGCCGGGCACGTCCATAGCGGGCAGGTGACCGGTGGCGGCCGCCGGGCCGGGGGTGATGCGGGCATTCACCTCTGTCATCGTGGCACGCTGGTGCGGTTATGAGCGACCCCCAACGCCGGCCCCGCCCGACGGCACGACTATTACTGTCCGCCCCCGACCGTCCCGGCCTGGTTGCCGCCATAGCCGAGTTCATCTTCCGCAACGGCGGGGACGTGACCCAGGCCGACCAGCACAACGACGAAGAAGAAGGCATGTTCTTCCAGCGCGTCGAGTTCCGCATGGACGACGCTTTCAAGCTCTCCCGCAGCCAACTGCCCCTGGCCCTGGCCGAGGTGGCCGAGCCGTTGCAGATGACCTGGAGCGTCCGCTACTCCGACGACGACCGCCGGGTCGCCGTGCTCGCCTCCCGCCAATCACACTGCCTGGTCGACCTGCTGGGGCGCTGGTACGCCCACGAACTGCCGGGCCGGCTGGTGCTGGTGGCCTCCAACCATCCCGACCACGCCGAGCTCGTCGGGCATTTCGGCATCCCCTACCACCACCTCCCCGTCACGCCTGAGACCCGCCCGGCCCAGGAGGCGGCACTGGTCCGAGTGCTGGACGAGGCGGGGGTCGAACTGGTGGTGCTGGCCCGCTACATGCAGATCCTGACGGCCACGGTCATCGACCGGTACCCGGACAGGGTCGTCAACATCCACCACTCGTTCCTGCCTGCGTTCTCAGGCGGCCAGCCCTACCACCAGGCCTACGCCCAGGGCGTGAAGCTGATCGGCGCCACCGCCCACTACGCCACCGCCCACCTCGACCAGGGACCGATAATCGAGCAGGACACGGCCCGGGTGACCCACCGCGACGGCGTGGCCGACCTGGCCCGTACCGGTCGCGACCTGGAGACGGTGGTGCTGGCCCGGGCAGTCAGGCTCCACCTGACAGACCGCGTGCTCGTGCACGGCCGCAAGACGATCGTCTTCTAACGGGCCTGTCTTTTTCTAGCGAACCGGTCCCCAGCCTGCGGACCGGTAGAGGTCCAGCACCAGGGCCAGGGCCCGGTAGCCGTCCTCCCCGCTAACGGGCGGGGGACGGCCGTCGCCGATGGCGGAAAGGATGTCGGACAGCTGCGCCCGGTGGCCGGCGGGCATGACGAGAGCGCCGTACTCAGGCGGGGCCAGCACCGGCTCCTGCCCTTCGATGTCGAGGCGCACGAGAGCGCCGTCCTCCAGCACCAGGCTGCCCCGGGTGCCGTTGACCCTGAGCACGACGGCACCGCCCGGGTAGGCCGTCGTGCTGGCTTCGAGCATCCCCACCGCCCCGCCATCGAAGCGGAGCAGGGCCAGGGCGACGTCCTCGACCTCGATGTCGTGGGCGAGGGTGGCACAGCTGGCCGCGCTCACCTGCGGCGGCCCGAACAGCCAGCAGAGCAGGTCGGCGTAATGCACTCCCTGGTTCATAAACGCCCCGCCGCCGTCCAGCGACCAGGTGCCCCGCCAGGCGGCGCTGTCGTAGTAAGCCTGGCTGCGGTACCAGGGCACGCTGGTCGACACCACGACCACCCGGCCCAGGGCCTCCTCCTCCAGGAGCGCCCGGGCCCGGCGGACGCCCGGGTTGTAGCGCTGCTGGCTGATGACGTTGAGGCTGACCCCGGCGGCCGCCGCCCCGGCGATCAGCTCACGGGCCGCCTCCCGGGTGACGTCTATGGGTTTTTCGACCACGAGGTGCTTGCCGGCCCGGGCTGCGGCCAGGCCGATCTCGGCATGCAGCCCGCTGGGCACGCACACGCATACGACGTCTACCTCCTCCCGGCCCAGGAGCTTGTCCAGGTCGCGGTCGTAGGCCAAGCCGTGAGCAGCGGCGAACGGCTCACCGGCGGCGGCGTCGACATCGGTGACGGCCACCAAGCGGGCGCCGTCCAGGCCCTCCAGTGCGGCGGCGTACGTCGTGGCTATCACCCCGCTCCCGACGAGGCCCAGCCCGAACGGCCTCGAACGGCCCGGGCCGCCGCTCGATGGCCCGGAACTCATGGGCCGAGGCTCATGGCTGCGGGCGCATCCATTCCCTCAAGAGGGCGATCTGAGGGCGTAGGGCCACCTCGGGGCGCCCAAGCTCGGGGTGCCATTTCCTCTCGTACTCGAGGGACACCCAGCCGTCATAGTGGGCGCCCATGAGCAGGGTCAAGACCTCGTGCACCGGGACCTCGCCCTCGCCCATCATGACCAGCTGCCACTCGTCCTTGCCGGGAAGGCGGGCGGCGTCCTTCACGTGCACGTGGCGGACGTTGTGGCCCAGCAGCGCAAGGACCTCGGCCGGTTGTTCGCCCATGCGGTGGGGATGGTGGGTGTCGTAGACGGCGCCGGCCGACCCCCGGGCGTAACCCAGTAGCTGGGCCAGGGTGCGGGCGCTGGACAAGTCGTCGTGGGTCTCCACCGCCAGGCGGACGCCGTGGGCCCACGCCAGTGGTTCGGCCTCCACCAGCAGGTCGGCGGCCTTCCTTAGGGCAATGTCGCGTTTGGGCTCCGGCCCGGGCGGCAGCCTGCCCCCGAAGAGCCGCAGCAACGGGGCACCCCACTGCTCGGCGATCTCCGCCATCACCTCGAGGTCGGCCAGGAACTTCTCCCGGTCGGGCGAGGTAACCGTCAGCGAGGTGTCCAGCGCGGCGACCTTCACGCCGCTATGGCGAATGGCCTGCTCGCCCCGCCGGCGCGACGACACGCTTAGAGCGGGGGTGACGACGTCCCCGTCGAAGAGACGGATCTCCAGCCCGTCAACCCCGTAAGTCCTAACCGCTTCGACCGAGTTCTCGAAGGTCCACTCAGGGCAAGCGAGATTGCTGTAGCTCAGGTGCATAGGTCGTCCAAGCCTGCACGCTACCGCACGGCTCGACGCCGCTCAGCGATCGCCACGAGGGTGACGGGCGGAGCGCAGCAGGGCGGCCACGCCCTCCACGGCCAACCGGTAGCCCTCTCCCCCGAACCCGGCAATGACAGCGGTGGCGACCGGGCTCACGACCGACTGGTGGCGCCATGGCTCGCGCCCGCGCGGCTGGCTCAAGTGGAGCTCGACGACGGGGCCGTCAAAGGCGGCGAGGGCGTCGTGCAACGACCAGGAGTAATGCGTCAGTGCCCCGGGGTTGACGACGATGGCCAGGGCCCGACCGCGGGCCTCATGGACGGCCTCGACCAGGGCGCCTTCGTAGTCGGACTGGATGTGCTCCAGTACCAGCCCGTGCTCCGTCGCGGCAACGGTCGCGGTAGAGATATGGTCGGCGAGGGTGTCACGCCCGTAGATCTCGGGTTGGCGCTGGCCCAGCAGGCTCAGGTTGGGCCCGGAAAGGAACAACACGACCGCTTCCGCCAAACTGTCGGGGCCGTCGTCGGTGCGCCGGCCCACCCGTTCCGGTCCGCTCTCGAGGGTACCGGCGACGACCGTCAGCTCCGGCCGGGCCGGCGGCTCCTGAGTTGCCATTGCACCTCCTTCCTGGTATGGCGTGCGCCTTCCTGCCTAGCAGAAGCGCTCGTCCTGTTGACGACCTCTTTTGCCGCTACCGGGCGGGTGGGCCGCAAAGGCGTCAACTTGGCAGCCCTTGAGTGGTTCTCCTCAAGTTCGTACTCTTCCGAGCCGACTAAAACACGAGATCAAAGCTTCCAAATGCCTAGCAGACGGAGTACACCAGGTGCGTTTCCAAGAACTTCGGGATGCAGACGGGACGGTGATCGCCAGGGGCCTGCACCCGGCTATCGCAGTCGTCGCCGCAGGTGCCGTGGCGCGCGCCGCTGCCATTTCGGCCGTGGTATCCACCCAGGGCTGCATCATCCTTCACCCCTCTGACGTAGAGAACGAGCTGAAGCGGGCGGCGATCGCCGCCGTCGAGCAGCACGAGAACGCTCGGGACCACAAGCAGGCCAAGGTGGCCGATGCCCAGTTCGCGCTACAACAAGCAGTCGATGCCGGGCTGCGGACTTCGCGCGAGACGTCCACCGCATCCAACGACCTGGTCCGCTTCGACGAGCTGGCGACCCGCCTGGGCACAGCCGAGGAGGATTACGAAGTCGCCGTGCGGGCCGACGCCGAGGCGGCCCGGGCCGTGGCCACGGCCCTGGGCGAACTGGACCACATCCTGGGCCAGCGCCACAGCGCCAGCACCTCGCTCGACCAGGCCCGCAAGGCCGCTGACGGCCACGGCGTACCCGAGGCCGTGGTCCATCAGGCCATGAACCTGCAGGCGGCGTTGGCCGCGGCCGAAGCCGAGAAGCGCCAGGTCGTCCAGCAAGCCGACGAGATCGCCCAGGTGACGCGCGTCGCCAGCCGCGACGCCCTGCTCGCCCGAGAGGCGGCCCACAGCGCCCTGCGGTCCGGTATGTCCCTCATCAGCGTCGGGGCCCCCAACTGGGGCCCGGGCATGCCTTTGCCCGGGTTGCTGTCCAACTACCGCGACTCCCTGGCCAACAGGCTGGCCGCGGCCGAGGCAGCCGAAGCCGAGGCCAAGAACGCCGAACAGGCCGCCCGCTCCTTCCTCGAGCAGGAAGGGCGCGACCTCGACCTACTGGCGGCCAACGGGCCGGGAGAAGTCGACGCCCGCGCCACGATCGCGGCGTGGGTGAGCAGCGAACACTTCAGCCGCGACGACGCCGTCTTCGCCGACGAGGCCTTCGGCCGCTTCGGGGCCGAGGGGACCGCTGCCCTGCTCAGCAACCTGGCTGGACGCGGCTGCCAAGTCATCTACCTGACCGACGACCCCGAGCTGCTCGGCTGGGCCATAGGCCTGCCTCACGAAGCCGGCGGGGCCAGCACCATCTCCACCTCCCGTACCCGCAAGCCGGCGTTGGTCAGCGACTAAAGCCCCTTTCCAACGCCCGACCCCTAGCAACGACAGTCCGCTGCGCCGGGGACCAACGGCTACAAAACGACTCAGCAGTAAGAAAGGCAACCGTGTTCCGGCATATTAGGTACAAGCTGATGGCGGCCTTCGCCGTGCCGCTGATCATCCTGGTCGCGGTGGCGGGGTTGGAAGTCACGTCATCAGTCCGCCAGATGAGCACCGTCAACCAGGAGTCATCGCTGGCCAAGGCCTCGGTGGGCCCGGGCGGGGTCGTACAGGCATTGCAGACCGAGCGGGAGGACGCCGTCCTGTCCGTGCTGGCCGCAGCCCAGGACCTACCCGCCACGCTGCAGGGCCTAAACCCAGGTGTGGCCGGGATCACCGAGAAGCCTGCCGTGGTGCAGGCGGCGACGGACAGCGCCTTAAGCGCCTTCCAGACCAGTGTCGACAGGGAGGGCCGTCAGTCCGAGGCCGCCTACGAGAACGTCTTCGTCGACCTGGCCCTGTTGCACCAAGCCCGAGCGGAGTGGGCCGCCGCCGGCACCAACACCTCGGCTAACTACCGCTCGATCGCCGACGAGCTCTACAAGCAGTACACCTCGCTCATCGGGACACTGATCACGGCCACGTCCCAGGTCCCCTACCAGATAACAGACTCCACGTTGAGCACAGGCGTGGAGGCCCTCGTCACCAGCTTCGCCAAAACCGAGGCCGACTGGCAAGTGACCATGGACCTCTTCCGGGCGTCGTGGAGCGCACCGACCGCCCGAGCCGCCGCCATCGACCAGGCCACCAAGGACCTGGGCGCCGAGCAGGCCTGGGTCGCTCGGCTCAACAGCCTGGCCACGGGTGCTTTCAGCGTGCCTGTGAATACCCTGGCCTCCAGCACCCTGAGCCAGTCGCTCAGCATCGACGTGACGATGGCGCAACAAGGCACGTCCCCGTCGGTGTCCGCCCTGTTGGAGTCCTTCGGGCAGAGCGGCACCGGGGCGAGCAAGTCCGCGGGCGACAACACCGTTGCCCAACAAGGGGACGCCCAAATCGCGTCCATCGTCAACCAGCGGGCCTCTCAGCTGCACAACAACGCCATTCGTCAAGCGGGCGAGTTCGGCCTGGCCGGCCTGGCGGGCACCCTCCTGGGGCTCGTCCTCCTGGCCCTGGTCAGCCGCTCCATCTCCCGGCCTTTGGCGAGGTTGGCCCACCAGGCCGAGGAGCTGGCCAGCACGCACCTGCCCGCCACTCTTCACTCCATGCTCAACAGCGACGCGGGCACCATCCCCGAAGGCCTGCCCATCACGGTCTCGGGACAGGACGAGGTTTCCGAAGTGGCCCGCGCCCTCGATGCCGTACAGAGAACGGCGATCGAGCTCGGCGCCGGCCAGGTCGTACTGCGCCGCAACCTCTCCGAGGCGTTCGTCAACCTGGGCCGGCGGACCCAGAACCTGGTCACCAGGCAGCTCGAGTACATCAGCGACATCGAGCTGAAAGAAGCCGACCCCGAATCGCTGGAAGAGCTCTTCCGCCTGGACCACCTGGCCACCCGCATGCGGCGCAACGCCGAGTCCCTGCTCATCCTGGCCGGGAGCGGGCCTGCTAGGCAATGGAGCGCCGCCGTGCCGGCCATGGACGTGGCCCGGGCCGCGTCCGCCGAAGTGGAGGACTACAAGCGCCTGCGCCTGCACCACTTCGACCCGGCCATGATCAAGGGCGAAGTGACGACCGACCTCGTCCACATCCTGGCCGAGCTGACCGAGAACGCCCTCAGCTTTTCGCCCCCTGGCTCCCCCGTGGACGTCTACGGCCGCTTCCTCCAGGACGGCTACGTCCTGGTCGTGGTCGACTCCGGCATCGGGATGTCCGCTAGTGACCTCGACATCGCCAACCAGCGCCTCGAGGGCCTCGGTTCCGACGACGGCGTGCCCGGCCGTTACCTCGGGCATTTCGTGGCCGGGCGCCTGGCTTCCCGACACGGCCTGTCCATCTCCCTTCAGGCGTCGCAGTCCGGTGGCCTGGTGGCCCGGGTAAGGATCCCCTCCGAGCTCATCGAGGCGCCCGTGGCGGACCTGTCGGCCGGGGCGGAGGTCCGTCCGATGGCGGTGCCGCCCCCTGTGCCCAGCGCGCCTTCGGTCACGGTCCCCCCCTCCCTCCCCCTCACGTCACGGGACATGCCCGTGCTGCCGGCCGACCCCGTACCGAGCTCGACCAACGGGCACTTTGCTCCACCCTTCGACGACTACGCCAGCGCGCCTCCAGGTGACCTGCCCGAAGCCTGGTACACGGGCTACTCCGGCTCCGCGCCTAATGCCGACGGCGACGCCGCGGCAGACCAAACCGTGGACGGTTTCGACGGCGACCTCGAAGTTGCCGACGGCCCTGTCCAAGCAAACGGCTTCGACGGCGACCTCGACGTGCCCGACCCCCGTTTCCAGAGGGCCGACATCGCCAACGCTGACCTTGAAAGTCTCGTTAGAGAGGCCCAGGCCTGGTCAGAGGAAGTCTCCCCGCCAGGGGCCCCCGAGCCGCCCGCCCCGGCAGCGCCCGCACATTTCCTGACGCCGGACAGTTCACTGGTCGCCGCCCCAGGTGGCCCCGCCGCCGATCGCGGCTGGGACCGCGGCTGGGACCCCGTGGCGGAATTGTCGGGCCATGGCCACGCTCCCGCCCCGGCGCAGCCCGAAGCAACCCCCTCGGTGCCCACGGGGCCGACTGGGCTCGCCCAGACCTATTCAGGCGTTGTGCCGGGCATTTCGGCCCTGCCTCCGCTGAGCGAGGCTGCCGGCTCGGGCAGCCCAAACGGTGCGTCCGCCCACCAGGGGACCCCGGACCTGGGCATACTGTCCCCGCTGGCCGGGACCGTGCCTGCCGGGGGCCTGCTCGCCTGGGCTCAGGCGGCCTCCCGCAGTGCCGAGCAGGACGAGCCCACAGCGGTCGACCAGCCCGCGCCCGCCGGCATCTCGCCGCTCACCCCGCTCACCCCGCTCACCCCGCCCATCTCGCCCGCCCTGACAGCCCGGCTCTCACCGCCGGCCTCCTCAGCGCTGGCGCCCTCACCGGCGGAACCTGTGGCACCGACAGCGCCGGCGCCAACCCCGGCAGCCGCCTGGAACGCCCTGCCCCCTCGTCTTGCTGTCAACGGTGCCGGTCCGGCTACGCAGGCTCGGAGCACCGCCGACGGGCTCCGCAAGCTGACTCGGCGGGTGCCAGGAGCGTCGTTGCCCGAACAAGACGATTCTCTGCGCCGGGCCACGCCCACCACTACCAACCGTAACCCGCTGGGCCTAACCGGGGCTTTGGCGCAGTACCTGTCGGCTACGGCTAACGATAGCCGGGCGGAAAAGGAGCAAAACCCACGATGAGCACTGACACGCTCAGTAACGAGGTCAAGAACTTCAACTGGATGCTCGACAATTTCGTCGAGAAAAGCGCCGGTGTGTGCGACGCTGTTGCCGTCTCCTCGGACGGCCTGTTGATGGCCATGTCCCACACGCTTGACCGCGCCGGGGCCGAAAGAGTGGCCGCCATCATTTCCGGCACGGTCGGGCTTTCCCGGGGCGCCGCCAAGGCGTTCGGGTGGGAGCCGGTCCGCCAGATAATCATTGCGATGGAGGGCGGGTACCTCTTCTTGTCCACCATTTCCGACGGCAGCAACCTCGGAGTACTGGCCAACGCCGGCTGCGACATAGGGCTCGTGGGTTACCAGACCAACCTTTTGTTGGAAAGGATCGGGGTCCTCCTGACCCCCGCCCTCATCGCCCAGTTGCGAGCGCAGGTACTCAATCACTAAGGACGAAAGGCCCTGGTGACCATGCAAGACACACCAAACCCACTAGGGCTCATCCGCCCGTTCATCCTGACGGGCGGCCGTACCACGTCGACGCGGCCCAACCTGCGCTGGGAAACGCTCGTGGAGACCTTAGGCGACCGGGCCAGGTTGGCCAGGACGACAGAGCAGCGCACGGTCCTGTCCCTCGCCGGACGGCCGATATCGATTGCCGAGCTTTCAGCTTATATGCACCTGCCGACCCAGGTAGTGGCGATCCTTGTGGGGGACCTTCTGGACATGGGAGCCATCCGGATCCACCAGACAGACCCCGTCGAGGTCGAACTCTCCGCCCTAACGAGGATGATTGAACGTGTCCGTGCTCTCTGATAAACCAACGAACCGCCACGTAACCGCGGTCAAATTCGTCATCGCCGGTGGGTTCGGAGTTGGGAAGACGACCTTCGTCGGGGCCATCTCCGAGGTCGAGCCCTTGACGACCGAGGCAGCCATGACCGTGGTCGCCACAGGTGTCGACGACCACAATGCCGTTGCCGGTACCGCCAAGACGACAACGACGGTGGCCATGGACTTCGGCCGCCTCACTGTGGACGACACCCTCGTCATGTACCTGTTCGGCGCGCCCGGTCAGGCACGTTTCACCTTCATGTGGGACGACCTGATCAACGGTGCCCTCGGGTGTGTGGTGCTGGTGGACACTCGCCGGGTGGAGGACTGCTTCGCGGCCGTCGACTACTTCGAGAAGAAGGGCCTTCCCTTCGTCGTCGGGGTCAATTGCTTCGACAGCGCCGACCGCTACCCGCTCGACGACGTCAGGGAAGCGCTCGGCATTTCTCCCGGCGTGCCCGTGTTCGACATGGACGCCAGGAACAAGGCCTCGTGCCGCGACGCGCTACTGGTCCTGCTGGAGCTGCTCGTCACCCGGCTTTCCAGCAAGGTCCCGAGCTAATCGCTCAGCCTTCGGTTTGACGGTCCCACATTTCGCACCCTGGACGAGGCGGCAACCTAGAGGCTCCCCCTGGGGACGAGCCATTGCGTACATAGCTCGGGGGCAACCCTGGCCAAGCGGTCGTAGTCGGCGTCGTAGTGGACGATAGTGACGGCCGCTCCCTCACCCCGGTAGTGAAGAGCATGGGCAGCCACAATAAGGTCGGCGACCCCCACCGAGCGTCCTATCCCAGCCTTGAACAACCGGCCCTGTAGGTCCACTGCGATCTCCAGCAGTTCGGGCACCGGGGCCAGCTTGTCGAAAGGGCCGAACAACTTCTGCATCGCATCCTGGTGGTCCTGAAAGTTGCGGGCGCTGTACCCTGACTCGAGCATGAGCGGAAGGCATGTGGCCAAGCGCCCGATCATGTTGAGAGTGGCCAAAGCTTCCTGGGCGGTGCCAGGGAACTGCGCCTTCGCCAGTGCACTCGTATCTACTAGGAAAATTGGGCCTAGCGGCGCGCGCCCCGGACCACTTCCGGGTCGTTTAGGTCCGCCAGTGCGGAGGTGCTGGACAGCCATGCAAGGCCTCTCGCTCGATCATCTCGGTCGACCACTTCTTGGAGGGCCCCGTTGACCGCGTCCTTCTTGGTCGTGGCGCCGAGGATAGTTACCGCTCGGGAGAGTAGGTCTTCGTCGATATCAACCAATGTCTTTGCCACCAGGACCTCCGCTCACTGAGCAACCTCTCTCGTACTGCCGGCCAGTATATCCAAACGGCAGAGGATAGATATCGGACGGCGGCTCAACACCTGTTACGTCGACCGGTCTGTCGGTATAGCCGGACGGAACAGGGAGGCGCACCTGCGCCAGCGTCAGTGGATCTGAGCGGCGTACCAGTTGACGACCGGAGCGCCGGCCAGAACGGCCACCACAGCTCCCGCGGCCAGGAACGTCCCGAACGGGATGGGGGTACGCCGTCCGGCCTTGCCGAGGGCGATCATGGTCACCCCCACCACTGAACCCAGCACGCTGGCCACGATGAAGCCGAGGAAGGCATAGCCCGCGCCCAGCCAACCCAGTCCGAAGCCGATGAGCAGGGCCAGGCGGACGTCGCCGAAACCCATGGCGCGCGGGGAAACGAAGTTGATGACGAAGAAAAGCGCCCAGGGCACCACGGCCGAAATGGCTGCCACCAGCAAGCGGTGCCATTGCGTCCCGGTGGCCGCCCCGGCCACGAAGACCACCGCTACCACTGTCAAGGTGGCGTAGACGATCTTCTTCGGCAGTAGCAGGTGCTCCAGGTCGATGAAGGCGAGGACCACCAGGCCGGCCGCCAGAGCCGCCTCGCCCACCCCGGTCCAGGAAATGCCGAACCGTAGGCCGACGCCGGCGAACAGGGCGCCGACCAGTGCTTCCACCGCCGGGTAGCGCAGGGATATGGGGGCGTGGCAATCCCGGCAGCGGCCCCGCAGGACGACCCAGGAGATGACCGGTATGTTGTCCCGGGAACGTACCCGGGACCCGCAGGCCGGGCACCCTGACGGCGGTCGGACGATCGAGCGGCCCTCGGGGACGCGGTAGATCACCACGTTGGCGAACGACCCGATCAACAAACCGAAGATGCCGAGCACCACCGCGGCCGTAGCCCCCGGGCCCACGAGCATCACCGGCCCCCGGGCCTCTCGCCGGCGCCGGCCGTACGCACGCGCAATTTTGTCATATCACCTGCTAATCGGCACGAACGCGCCGCGAGCTTAGCGTCCGTGAGGACGGCCGGTCACCGGAGCGCGGGGCCCGGTCCCAGTTCGGCCAGGGTGGCCAGGACATCGTCGTGGCCCACCCCGGCCACGACCTCGAGGCCCTCGGGGCCATCGAGGACAAAGGTCAGGCCCCCTCCCGTCGCCTTCTTGTCCCTGCCCATCGCCGCCACTAGCCGCGCCGTGTCGACGCCGGCAGGAAGCCTGGAGGGTAGGTCGTAAGACGCCACCACCCGGTCGTGCTCGGCTACGCGTTCGTCGCCCACCCGACCGAGACGACGAGCCAGACGGGCGGCGAAGACCAGGCCCACGGCCACCGCCTCGCCGTGCCGGAGGTCATAGTGACCCTCTGTCTCTAGCGCGTGGGCCAGCGTGTGGCCGTAGTTGAGCAACGCCCGGCCCGGCCGGGCGTGGCCGGCACTACCGGCACCGGGCCCGGCACCACCGGCACCGAGAAGAGCGCCGGTCTCCCGTTCGTCATCGGCAACAAAGGAGGCCTTGCAGGCAACGCAGCTCGCCACCGCCTCCACCAGGTCCATGCCAGAGAGGCCGGGGACCCCCAAGAACGCGTACTTGGCCATCTCGCCAAGGCCGCTGCGGTACTCGCGGGGAGGCAGCGAGGACAGCACCTCGGTGTCACAAATGACGGCGACGGGCTGCCAGAAGGCGCCTACCAGGTTTTTACCCTCGGGCAAGTTGACCCCGGTCTTGCCCCCGATGGCCGCGTCGACCTGGCCCAAGAGTGTGGTGGCGACGTGGGCCACGGCTACCCCGCGGTGGTAAATGGCGGCGGCGAAGCCGGCCACGTCTGTCACTACTCCCCCACCTACGCCCACTACGAGATCGGCGCGGGTGAGGCCGAACTGGGCAAAGCCCCGGCACAGCTCCTCCACGCTGGTCAGGGACTTGGCCTGCTCACCGTCACCGATAACGAACGTGCGCTGGTCCTTCCCGGTCTCGACGGCCACACCGACGCCGGCCTGGGTAACGACCGCTACCTTCTTGGCCCCCGCGGGCACCACGGCGCTCAAGGCGTGCCGGGCGCCGGGGCCGACCAGTACCGGGTAAGACCTCGGGCCCAGGTCCACCACAACTTCGCGGACGGGCACATCGCCGATCGGCAGCTGCATACGGTGGCCGAGGCTATCGGGGCCGGGGGCCCGCAGCAGGGGCCTCTCGCTCGGTCAAGGCGTCGGCCACGCGCCGCGCCACCTCGGGCGCGGACAGGTCGTCGACGTCGACGACGATGTCTGCCACCTCCTCGTAAAGGGGGCGACGTTCGGTGCTCAGCCGGACGAGGATGTCGTGCGCCGTCGTGGCACCCCTCGGGTTGCCCGGGCCGGTCGAAAGCAATGGGCGGTCGTGGCCCGCTCTGAGCCGCTCAGCCAGGGTCGCCGGACGTGCCCGAAGCCAGACGACCGTACCGAGAGCCCGCATGGCGGAGCGATTGGTTGGCGCCAACACGGCGCCGCCGCCGACGCTCACGACCAGAGGGCCCGCCATCTCGCCCACCTCGGCAATCGCCCGCGCCTCCGCCACTCGGAAGCCAGCCTCGCCGTCCTCCTTGAAGATCTCCGCCACCGTCCGCCCCGCCCGGCCCTCGACCAGCTGGTCGGTATCGACCGCGCCGAGACCGAGCATGCCCCCCAAAAGCCCTGCCACCGTGGACTTCCCCGTGCCCATGATGCCGACCAGCACCACGCTCCGGTCGGGTGGCGGCCCGGCCGCGGGCGGCGTCAAGCCCTTAGGCCGGCGAGGTAGCCGTCGCGGTTGCGCACGAGCTCGGCCATCGAGTCCCCGCCGAACTTGCGCACCGCCTCGCCCGCCAGCACCCACGCCATCATGGTCTCGGCTACTACGCCCATGGCCGGTACGGCGGTGTGGTCAGTGCGTTCCTTGAACGACACGGACTCTTGCTTGGTCACCACGTCGACCGTCTTCAGCACCGGGCGGTTAAGGGTGGCCAGGGGTTTCATGTAGCACCTGGCCACTACCGGCTGCCCGTTGGTCATCCCCCCTTCTACTCCCCCGGCGTGGTTGGAGGACCGGGGGTAGTCCTTTGCCTCGGGGTCCCAACCGATGGCGTCGTGGGCCACCGAGCCGCGCAGCCCGGCCACCTCGATCCCTTCACCTATCTCGACCCCCTTCACGGCGTGGATGCTCATGAGCGCTTGGGCCAGCAACCCGTCGATCTTGCGGTCCCAGTGGACGTGACTGCCGAGCCCTACGGGCACGCCGTAGGCGATCACCTCGGCTACACCCCCGAGGGAGTCCCCGTCCCGGGCGGCCGCCTTGACCGCCTCGACCATCTCGGCCTCGGCATCAGGGTCGAAGCAGCGGACCGGGGACAGGTCAACCGCCTCGAGGTCCCCCGGGCCCGGGCGCCGCCCCGCCTTGGCGAGCGCTGGGCCCAATTGGACCACGTGGCTCACGACCTGCACGCCCAGGTCGCCGAGCAACAGCTTGCATACCGCGCCGGCAGCCACCCGGGCCGCCGTCTCCCGGGCACTGGCCCGCTCCAGGACGTCACGCGCCTCGGCCAGGGCGTACTTCTGCATCCCGGCGAGGTCGGCGTGGCCGGGGCGGGGCTGGGTGAGGGGCTTGGACGTCTGGCCCGGGGCCGGCGACATCTCCTCGGTCCACTTGGGCCACTCGGAGTTGGCGATCTCGATGGCCACCGGCGAACCTAGGGTCCGGCCGTGCCTCACCCCGCCCAAAAGGGTGAGCTCATCGGCCTCGAAGCGCATGCGGGGACCGCGGCCGTACCCGAGGCGCCGGCGGGCCAGCTCGTCGGAGATGTACCCGGCCTCGACTGCCAACCCGGCCGGAAGGCCCTCCACTATGACCACTAAGCCCTTGCCGTGCGACTCGCCGGCGGTGAGAAAACGAAGCACGAC
>PMWT01000055.1 GCA_003166025.1 Acidimicrobiaceae bacterium
CCCCCGTCGCCGGGCCCGCTGGGAGAGCCCGCGTCTTCCGATAGCCACCGCAGCTGCGTGGTGACCGGTCGGAGACGATCGTGGGTACTGGTGTTGCAGAGGTGCCAGCCAATGCTGGGCACCCCATAGGGATGTGTAAGCCGCCCCGACGGCGATGACCGCCACCCCGGCGTTGTAGGCCATCTGAGTAAGCCGGTCCCGGAACTGAGCCGTCGGGATCCCGGAGATCTGCCCATAACCCCCCGGCGCACCGGTACTTCCTATTGATCACCAACGCGCACTATGGCTCACTGCTCGGGGAGCAGTTGCGAACCCCTTGATCGGCGACTGGGCGCCGATTGAGGGCCGACTGGGCGTCAACTGGGCGTCAACCCGCCGAGGGAGCCCTAAGTCGGTCCCCGCTCTTCGGCGGCGCCCCCCGCCGGTGGTGGCACCGGGAACCGGTCGACCCGGCGCAGGGGGGCGAACAGGACGCCCCAGGCCAAGGCGACGACCAGGGTGCCGATGCCGCCGAGCACGATCGACGCCGTGGTCCCCAAGACCTGGCCAACCACGCCAGACTCAAAACCACCGAGCTGGTTGGAAGCGCCGATAAACACGTTCTCGACGGCCAGGACCCGGCCCCGCATCTCTGGAGGCGTGGCCAACGGGACCAGGGTCGACCGGATGAAAACGCTGACGGCGTCGGCCGCCGACAGCCCAAAGATGGCGACGAAGGCCATCGCGTACGAACGGGTCACGCCGAGGACGATGGTCCACACCCCGAAGATGGCCACGACGCCGAACAAAACTCGCCCGACCCGGCGCTGGACCGGGCGCACGGCGATGACCAGGGTCATCGCCCCGGCCCCCAGGCCTGCCGCGGCCCGGAGCCCCCCGAGGCCGACCGCCCCGGCGTGCAGGCGCACAGCAATGGCGGGCAGAAGGGTCACGGCTCCACCGAAGAGCACTGCAAAAAGGTCGAGGGAAATGGCGCCGAGGACGATCGACTGGGCGCGGACAAACCGCAGGCCCTCGAGAGCCTCGTGCAGACCGCCCCGGGAGGCGGGTATCCCGTCCTCGAGCACGTGGTCGACCTGCTCACCGCCCACGGGGACGGGCTCGACGGCACCGACCTGTCCCGTCGCTTGATCTGGCAACCGGATAGCCAGTACCGATATGGCACCGGCGGCTGAAAGTGCGGCGGCAGCCACGAGCGGCACCCACACTCCCGCTCCGTAGAGCAGGCCGCCGAGCACCGGCCCGATGATCGTCGCGGCCTGGTTGGCGACGGAACGCCGGGCCACCAACCATGGCACGCCTTCGTTGGGGACCATTGAGGCGGGCAAGGAGCGCAGCGCCGGGGAAAGGAAGGCCTGGCCCACTCCGAAGGCGAGGACCAAAAGGAAGATCGGCGTGGTCGACAACCCGTGGGGACGATGGACATACCAGGCCAGGGCCAGGGCGACAATGGCGTCCGACATCCCGCCGAAGGCCGTGACCCACCGCCGGTCAAAGCGGTCGGCAGTGGCGCCGGCGATGAGCACGAGCAACGCCGCCGGCGCGAACTCGGCCAACCCGAGGAACCCGAGATCGAGCTCGCTGCCGGTCAGTCTGTAGACCAACAGGCCCAGCACGGTGGTCTGGGCCACGTTGGACATCGACGTGGTCAACGCCGCGCCCAGTAGGGCGACAAGCTGGGAGGGGCGCGGTCTAAGCGACAACGGCTATGGGCACGTCAAACCCAGACGGTCGTTGTTGGGGGCAAGTAACAGGGCGGGGCAGGCCTCTCTGGCCGACGATCGCTAAATGAGCGCTTAGAGGCGGGTCTCGGCCAGCGTTGCCGTGTCTATGACGAAGCGGTACCTCACGTCGCTGCGCACGACTCTGTCATAGGCGGAACCGATGTTCGCGACCGAGATCATTTCGATCTCAGGCGCTATCGCCCGCTCGGCGCAGAAGTCGAGCATCTCCTGGGTCTCCCGGATCCCACCGATGCTCGACCCTGCCAATGACCTCCGCATCGAAGCCAGGGCGTCTACCTTCAACCCATAGGGGTCGGGAGGCAGGCCGACCACGACCATGGCGCCGTCGAGAGCCAAAAGATCGAGGTAGGCGTCGACGTCGATGTTGACCGAAAGGGTGTTGACGATCAGGTCGAACGAGCCGGCGAGGTCAGAGAAAGTGGCCGGGTCGCTCGTGGCGTAATAGTGACTGGCCCCGAAGCGCAACCCGTCCTCACGCTTGGAAAGGGTGTGGCTGAGCACGCTGACCTCCGCCCCCAGGGCGCTGGCTATCTTCACGCCCATGTGCCCCAGGCCGCCCATGCCCAGGATGGCAACCCGCCGGCCCGGGCCCGCGCCCCAGTGCACGAGCGGGGAGTAGAGCGTGATGCCGGCACACAGGAGCGGCGCGGCGACGTCAAGGCCCATGTTGTCCGGGATCCTGACCGCATAGTTCTCGTCCACCACTATTTGGGTGCTGTAGCCCCCGTAGGTCTCGTCACCGTCGTAGTCCCGGGCGTTGTACGTCCACACCGGCGTCTTCAGGCAGTACTGCTCCTCGCCCGCCCGGCAACTGGCGCACTCGCGACAAGAGTCGACGAAGCACCCGACACCCACCCGGTCCCCTGTCCCGAAGCGGGACACCCCCGCCCCGACGGCGGAAACGGTGCCGGCGATCTCATGGCCGGGGACCATCGGGAAAATGGCCGGGCCCCATTCCTCACGCACCTGGTGGATGTCCGAGTGACAGATACCGGCGAAGGCGATGTCGATGACGATGTCGTGGGCTCGTGGCTCCCGGCGCTCGATGAGCGTCGCCTCCAGCTTGGCACCGACCGACGCTGCGGACATGGCCATAACCTTTGTAGACATTTGCGTTGCTCCCTTGCGTGGCGCCGCCGAGGGACGACGCCCTGACCCATCGAGCACCTAAATGTAGTCGAACAGGCTCCACGGCTCACGTCCCACGGCGACGGGAAGCAGACGAAGGCGTCCTCGCCCACCTCCATATCCCTGAGAGCGCCACCATCGGAACAGGCTGTTCGTCCCGCCTCCCGGCGGGCCGGCGTCCTCGGTAGGGAGGTTGGCGACGGTCACAGGGTCGCGATGTCGCTATGTCTGGCCGTGATTATCCGAGCCGCAGCCGCGACCGGTCGGGCCCGGTATTTCGCCACGGCCAAGGCAATGGCCGCTCCGCCTATCGCCCAGGCAGCGACGACGAGGACATTGCCGCTGACGTCGTGGGCGCCGAAATAGACGATGCGACGTACGGCTTGGACAGCCGCGCCGTTGGGTATCACGCCGCTGATCGCCCTCCAGAACGGGGGGAGCAGTGACGTCGAATAGGCGCCCCCGGCGCTGGGGTTGCCGAGGATGACGAAAAGCAACAGGGTCAGGCCGATCCCGAACACGCCAAAGAGGGCCTGAAAGGCCATGGTGACAGCGCAGGCGCAGAACACGAGGAGCGAACCTACGGCTCCGAGGACAAGCACATGCCCGGTCAAAGCGCCGAGGAGGGGCCCGACGACGAGCGCCCCGCCGAAACCGGCGGCGATGGCGTAGACGGCGGTGAGCAGAAGGCGTATGAGGGCTCTCCGGGCACTTGTCGGCCTAGCCTCGGACGCAATCCCGAGTAGGGCGGCGACCAGGTACCCGCCGACTAGCCAGCCTACGACAAGGTAGAAGCCGGACAGCCCTCGGGCGTCACCCTTTTGCGAGGGCACGGCATCGGTAATTGCGTCGGTGCGGTGCGCAGAGGCCTCGACGTGGCCGACGACGGTCTCGACGGCAGTTGCCAGGGCTGCGCCACCGCCGGTGGCGACGAGCAACGAATCAACCCGTCCTTTCGGCGGCACCAGGAGGCCGGCACTCGCGGAGCCGTCACGGACTGCGGCCAAGGCGACCGTGGCATCGACGGCCCGCGTGGCCTGGAGGGGCTGGCCGGGTAGGCCATTGAGCTCGTTGACCAGCCGGCCCACCAACGGCGCGGGTGCGGCGACGGCGATCGGGACCCGATGGGGGCTCGGGTCGTGGAAAGCGCCGACGTAGGACAGCACGAACCCGAGGCCGAGGACTAGGACCCCGACCATCAGGGCGATAGTCCGCAGAGACAGAGCTTCGCGCAAGTCCTGGTGAAGGGTCCTCTCCAGACGTGCGAACTCCTCTTCGGCCCGCGACGCCGCCGCGTGATGGTGATCGCTATCGCTCATTGGTGCCCTCTCCTGTCCTCAAAGCCCGCGATTCAATACACTAGCATATCCAATCCATTCATGTATTTGATCCACTACTGCATCTAACGTGGTAACGTATGGGCAGGAGGTTTCCGTGCCGGCGCCAGGGACCAGAAAAGAGCCGGGGCACACGACGTCGGCAACGCTGGACAGGCCGCCGCGAGTTACCCGCAGACGAGCAACGACGCGCGCACGCCTTCTCGACGCGGCATTCGATGTGTTTGCCGCTCGCGGCTTTGGCCACGCCAGCATCGAAGCAGTATGCGAAGCCGCGGGCTACACCCGAGGGGCCTTCTACTCCAACTTCGAAAGCCTCGATGAGCTGTTCTTCTCCCTCTACGAGCAGCGCTCCGAGCTTTTGGTCGCCCAGGTGTCCGAGGTCCTCGCCCAGGCACCCGAGGGAGAGACAACACCGTCCCTGATAAAGCGGATCGTCGTCGCTCTCACGGTCGACCGTGACTGGATCCTGGTCAAGACCGAGTTTTTCCTCTACGCGGCGCGAACTCCCGCCGCCGCCGAGGCTCTCACCTCCCACCGTCGCAAGCTCCACGAGGTCTTGGCCGAGCTACTGTCGGGCACCGTCGACCGGGCCGGCCTCCCGCCCTCGTTGCGTAACCCCAAAGCCCTGGCCACGGCGGTGATGGCCGTGCACGACGGCGCCATGATCCAGCTCCTAATTGGCTTGGTCGACGCCCCGTTCGATACCTGGCTGGCCGAGCTGCTCACCGCTCTAGTAGACCATCCATCTCCGGCGCCCTGAGGAGGAGCCGGTCAGGCCCTATTGCTGCCCTAGGAGCCAGGGCGATGTCCTACTACGACGATCTCGGAGGCGGAACCTGGTGGCCGCGCCGGGAGTATCTCTGATATGGAGGCTGAGGGAGGTGGCGTCGGCGGGGAGGAGACGGCAAAACGGGCCGCGACGAAGAACCGGTGGTCGGTCCGACCACATGAACAACTGATCGGGATGGTCATCCTGGCGGTGGCGTTCATCGTCGGGTCGCTCTCGGTCGACGCCGGGCTCCGGAGCCGGAACGAGCTTCCAAAGACCGATCAGATCACCGTCACCGGTTCTGCCGAAAAAACGGTCACCGCCGATACTTTTCAATGGGACGCGTCGGTAGCGAGCACGCAGCCGACCACCTCGGCGGCGCTGGCGCAATTAGATGCATGGTCCGCCCAGATCCGGGCGGCGCTCGACAAGGCCGGTGCCCACGACAATGAGATCACGTTCGGAACGGTGCAAGTGCAACCGAACACCGGCCAAACTGGCGCTGTCGCCACTTTCACCGAAAGCCAGACCGTCACGGTCCAGTCACGTCGCCTGTCCGCCATGCGGCGGGTCTTGGGCGTAAGCAACGAGCTTCTCGCCAGGAACGTGCCGTTTATCGCTCAGGGCCCCGAGTACATCTTCAGCGGTCTGAAACAGTTGCGACCGGTGCTCACGGCCGAGGCGACCGCAGACGCCCGAGTGCGCGCCCAGGCGGCTTTGGGCCAAAGTAGCCATCTGGGGAAGTCGATCTCGATCTCGGTAGGCCAGTTCTCCGTGGACGCCCCAGGGTCAGTCAGTATAGGCAGCGGCGACTACAACACCAGTACGGTACGCCAGGTCGTATCAGTGCCGGTGACCGCCACGTACTCGACATCTTCGTAAACCGGGCAGGCTGTGCCACTTCCAGTTCGCGCCCACGCTGCGCTGGTCTTGAACCTCTGGGCCCGGTTCACACAATCGTCACAGATTCGCCGCCACTTGTTCAAGTCATGGGAGGAATGTGGGGGGGACTGCCGAGCCGACGACCCGGCTCCCGAGACGAAAGGAGGAGGCATGAGCCACCACTCCGACGGGCCGCGGATGTCCGACAATGGGACGCCTACCTCATGGATGGCTTACGCCCGGTGCCGGGATGTGCCTCCCGAAGTCTTTTTCCCGAGCGATGGAGCGGGCGTGGAGGTGGCCCAGCGCTATTGCGCCGCGTGCCCGGTGGCCCGCCAGTGCCTGGGTTACGCCCTGGACAACCACATCGAGCACGGCGTCTGGGGCGGGGCGTCCGAACGCAAGCGGCGCCGCATCACCCAATCCCTCCGGGCCCGCGTTCGCCGCCCGGGCACCTCGTCGCCTCTGACGCTCACCCAGGGCGACGATGCCTTACCCGGGACGGTTACTCCGTCCCGCGTAAGGCCGGCCCCCTAAGGGTGTCAACGGCCCATGCGGCCGCCGCCGAAGCCGANNGGACACGCTGGTGGCCGTGACTACACCAGAGGTTGTGGTGCCCTCGACGCTGACCATTTCACCTTTGGTGACATTGGTGAAGCTAGGCGAGGTCACTTTGCCGTCCCTATAGGTCGTCGATGAACCGACGTCGACGGTCACGGTGGTGCCGTTACGGCCCTTGACGGTGAAGGTGTTGGTCCCCACCGACTCCACCGTGCCGGCTGCTGCTGGCGGCGTGCCGTCCTTGGTGGGCCAAGCGGCGGTCGTCGAACTGTGGCCGGAGGTTGTAGTGGCGGCCTGGGCCACGCCTACAGTCCCGGCGCCGGTCCCGAGCACCACCGCCAGTGCCACCGCAGCCGAGGTGAACCCCGAGCGTTTGGCCGAACGGCGGGCGGGAGCCCGCGAGGGCGGAATATACGGGTAAAGGCCACTACTGTTAGTACAGCTGCTGGTTTTCATTTCGGTCTCAGTCTCCTTGGTTGTCCGGTCGCTGCTGGGCCGAGCCCTGCTGCGTACCCTGTTACAAGGCTGCCGTTCGGACATAAGGCCAAGGTGAGCGTGGGCTGAGCTCTGTGGCGCCTTTGGCTGAGAAGTTCCAGTGCAGGGGGCAGGCAGTATTGGGCTACGGCGAAGACCTAAAGACCCCCGGTGACGAAAAAGGCTATGGCTCCCGCTGCCATCAGGGCGGTAGTCGTCCAACCGAGCACCCGAGCTGCCTTTCCATTGACGTCCTCCCCCATGATCTTGCGGTCCGACGAAACGAGCATGACGACCACGAGGAATGGCGCGGCCACGACACCGTTGACAACCGCAACGAAGACCAGCAACGTGATCGGGTTCACAGCCAACAGGCTTAGCGCCATGCCTCCGACGGTCCCGACGCCGACAAGGCCGTAGAACACCGGTGCGTGGGTGAAAGACTTGGAGAAGCCGGTGGACTTCCCCAAGAGCCCCGCCAAGCCGGCAGACCCAGCACCGGCCAGGACCGGGACGGCCAGCAGCCCCGAACCGATGAAGCCGAGAGCGAAGATGGCCGAGGCAAAGTGACCGGCGAAGGGGCGCAGCGCGGACGCTGCCTGGGCAGCAGAGGCGATGATCACCTGATGGCCACCGCGGCCCAGCGTGGCCGCTGTGGCCACAATGACGCAGAACATAATTACGTTGGAAAACGCCATGCCCGTGAACACGTCAAAGCGGCTAGTGGCGAGCTTGGCACTGGCCGCCTTGCGAGTGCGACGTCGCAATGGGACGGCGCGGTCCCCTCCGGCCGGCTCTTCTCGCATGTCTTCCACGCGGTGTATGGTCTGCCAAAAAAACAAGTAAGGCGAAATTGTAGTTCCTAACACACCTACCAGTAGAGCGATGTAGACCTTGGATAGCTGCAGGTGCGGCGAAAGTGTGTACAGTGCCACCCTTCCCCAAGGGACCTTGATGAAAAACAATACGCCCACGTAGGCCAGCAGGGCCGCGCAAAGGATCTTGAAGATCCGAGCGATGACGAGGAACGACCCACTCACCAAAAGGACGGTGATCGCCGTCCCCGCCATCAGGGCCCAGAAAGAGGCAGGTCCGGCGTGCAACAGGTGCATCCCTGCGCCCACGGCGACGAGGTCAGCCGCGATGTTCAGGGCGTTGGCCAATATCAGCACCACCAACAGCAGGGCAATGCCGACACGCCAGGGCCGGCCGAAGCGTAGGTATATCAGCTCTCCCAGGCCCTTCCCGGTGGCGAGAGCGGTCCTGTCGCAGATTTCCTGCACACCGAACATAAGAGGAAAGGTGAGGAGGGCCACCCATAGCATCCCGAAGCCGAAGCGAGCGCCGGACTGCGCATAGGTGGCGATCCCGGACGGGTCGTCGTCGGAGGCGCCGGTGATCAGGCCCGGGCCCAGCGCCCGCAAGTACAGGCGCCACACCGGTGGCTTGCGGTCGACAAGGTCCACGATCCCGACAGGAGCGGGCAGAGCGGTCCCGTCCCGCTCCTCGGGCGGCGTCCGCGCTCCAGGAGGCTGATGGCCCGGGCGGCGCATCAGCGACCGTCGCCTGCCCGATGGCCGATGGGCGGGGCAGCTTGCGTAGGGCGCCCGTCGCCCTGTCCCGCCCGCGGCGTGCCTTTCACCGGGCCCAGGCCCCGGTCCCAACTCCCGACGAGGCCCCGTTTTGCTCGCCGTCCAAGCATGCCGAGATCGCTTTGATCACCAGTTTCGTTTCATCCGGGCCCCGGACGGGAATGCAAGCAACCCCCGCTTCTTGGGCAGGGTAATCGTTGCCCCCCGGGAACAGGGCATCGCCTATGAATATCATCTCGGCGAGCGAGACACCTAAAGCATCTCGCAGTTTTTTGATCCCGTAGGCCTTGTCAATGCCAGGCTTGGTGACATCAATCGACGTTGCCCCGCCCATCCGCACGGAAAACTCGGGAATGAGCGCGTCCAGCGTGACCTTGAGCATCTTCCGTTTGCTGAAGTCAGGATCCCAGTGCTTCTTCTCCTCCAGGGGCGCTTCCTGGCCCAGGGCGGACATCGTTACCTGGCTACCCCGGTCCTCGATAACCTGTCCCCACACCTTCGGGCTCTTGAGGCCGTTCAACCCCAGAGCCTTGTCTAGGGAACTGACGATCTTCTCTTTCTCATCCACCGTCAGGTCCTCAGAATAAACCCTGTTCCATCCCCCCGTGTACTCGAAAAACTGTGTCCCGCAGGTGGGCAGGAGCGACAGGTTGGCCAGACGCTGGTCGGCGGGGAGATGAGAAAGCAACTGGGCCCCAAACTGCGACCAATCGCCCCCCGAGATGACAGCCACTCGAACTATTCCGAGAAGGTCATGGATCAGGGAAACCATCTCGGCGTCAGGAGAAGACTTGCTAGCTGCCAAGGTCCCGTCCAGGTCAAAAACGACGAGCCGTTTCAACTTGGCCCCGACCGGGACTGCAGCGCTCCTGTCGGTAGCGCCACCTCCAGTACCTTCGCCGGTCCGCTCGGCCGGAACAGGCACACACCGGTCACCGCAGGTAGGAGCATGACGTCCCCTCTTCGGATCTCATAGGCGGCATCTTCGTACTCGACCGCGCCTGCGCCCGCTATGCAAACAAGGACACGCGGCACACCGCGAGCACCAACTGTGAACGGGGACCGGCCGCTGATGCGCCACAGCCGGAACTGTTCACAATCAACCAGTCTCTCACGGACGGTCGGCGTCGTCCCTTCCGGCACCGGCACTTCCGGGTGCAGGGCGCCCCGGGCAAAATCGGTACAGGCGATCGCCTGGTCCACCTGAAGCGGGCGCGCCAGCCCGGTCCTCGGGTCAACATGGTCCCAATCGTAAAGACGGAATGTTATATCGCTGTTTTGCTGGACCTCGAAGACCACCACGCCCAGGCCCAGGGCGTGAACAGTCCCTGCCGGGATCAATACGGCGTCCCCGGTCCGAGGGGCGAAGCAGGCCAGGTTGTCTGCCAGCGTCCCGTCGTCGACGGCGCGCTGAAGGTCCTCTCGAGACGTGCCCGGTCGCAGCCCGGCGTAGATGCGGCTCTTCGGCTCCGCCCGCAGCACGACCCATGCCTCGGTCTTGCCCGTCTCGCCCTCGGAAAGATGGTCGGCGTGCTCATCCGATGGGTGCACTTGTACCGAGAGCAGGTCACGCACGTCGAGGAACTTCAACAACAACGGGAACCGCCCGGACGGCAGAGCCATCGTCCCCATCACCTGCTCGGGGAACTGCTCCAGCAATTGATGCAGGGCCATGCCTTTTAGCGGACCATCAGAAACCCGGCTCTGGAAGTCGCGGCGGTCGCTGAGCGCCCATGCCTCCCCAATGGGGCCCTCTGCGGGCAATGGTGCTCGGAGCAATTTTGCCAGCTGCCTACCGCCCCACGGCCGGTACTGGTAGATGGGGTCAAACCGGACGGGGTACAAGGGTACCTGGACGTGTTCGTTGGCCGAGGCCTGCTCGGACCGAGTCAGCAAGACGGAGCCCCCGGTGGGCATTGACGGTCCGGCACGAATCGGCACCTCCACGACAGCGCTGGTGCGCAGGCGAACGCCCTCGTTTTCGAAGGTACCGCTATGGTACCCGTCAACACGTACGTCCCACCAATATCCCCATGTCGGGTGCCGTGCTCGAAACGACGATCTGCGGCCACAAATTCTCGGAGGGCGGCGAACAGCGACCAGAAGAAACGCTCTCGGCCGCACCCCAGCGGGTGGGTGTCATCGGGGGGCCGGACGCTCAGCACGCCGATGAGAAAGAACACCTCGAGGGCTATCTCGGCCGCGTTGGCCGCCTTTGAGCGCGCAGGGCCACTGAACCGGTGGCCCAGGCCGCCATCGCCAGGGCGCGCATCTCCACGCAATTTACGGCCAGGTAGACAAGTACGCTCCGGTGAGTTGCCCCGTTATCGGTCGCCCGGGCCGTCCTTACACCGCCAACGCCGCCCCCTCTGGTTTCGTCCATGGCCAAGAGGCTGTCGTCTCTGACAACCAGCGTGTGGGCGATGGGCGACGAGCGTCGGGAGGGTCACGTCAGCTCCCCCACTTCCAGTCCCGGACTTCCGGCATGTCCTGGCCGNNTAGCCGTGGAAGCCGAAGATTATGTGCTTGTCCTTGGTGAAGATGGAGTCGTAGTCGGTGTCGCTCAGCCCGTGGGGGTGCTCGCTGGCGGGCTGGAGCTTCATCAGGTCGACGACGTTGACCACCCGCACCTTCAGCTCGGGAAGATGTTGGCGCAGGATGGAAGTAGCAGCCAAGACCTCCAGGGTGGGTGTGTCCCCGCAACAGGCCATGACCACGTCGGGCTCAGAGCCTTGGTCGTTGCTGGCCCAGTCCCAGATGCCGATCCCCTCGGTGCAGTGCACGACCGCTTCGTCCATGCTCAGCCACTGGGGCAGCGCGTGCTTTCCCGCCACCACGACGTTGATGTAGTCCCGGCTGCGCAGGCAATGGTCCACCACCGACAGCAGGCAATTGGCATCGGGCGGGAGGTAGACCCGCACGATGTCCGCCTTCTTATTGACCACATGGTCCAAGAAGCCGGGGTCTTGGTGGGTGAAGCCGTTGTGGTCCTGCTGCCACACATGCGAGGAGAGCAGGTAGTTGAGGGAGGAGATCTTGGCCCGCCAGGGGAGCTCGGAGGTGACCTTCAGCCATTTGGCGTGCTGGTTGAACATCGAGTCAACGATATGTATGAAGGCCTCATAGCAGTTGAACAGGCCGTGGCGGCCCGTCAGCAGGTAGCCCTCCAACCATCCCTCACACTGGTGCTCGCTCAGCATCGAGTCGAGCACCCGGCCGTCAGGGGCCAAGAACTCGTCGTTCTCCACGATGGGGGCCTCCCACTGGCGGTCGGTTACCTCGAAGAGGGCGCCGAGCAGGTTGGACAGGGTCTCGTCGGGACCGAACACCCTGAAGTTCCGCTGCTCCTGGTTCAATTTGGTCACGTCCCGAAGGAACCGGCCCAGCACCAGGGTGTCCTGGCCATCGACGGCGCCGGGAGCAGGCACGGTCACGGCGTGAGCGTGGAAGTCGGGCATGCGCAGGTCACGCAGCAGNNCCTCGTCGAAGAGCTCTTCCGGCCGGTAGCTGTGCATCCAGGCTTCGAGTTGGCCGACATGGTCGGGGTGCTCCGAGTCCACCAGCAGAGGAACCTGGTGGGAGCGGAAGGTGCCCTCGACCTGTAGCCCGTCGACCACTTTCGGTCCCGTCCAGCCCTTGGGCGAGCG
>PMWT01000019.1 GCA_003166025.1 Acidimicrobiaceae bacterium
AGCAGATGTCAGCCCTGTTGAGCGTCAGGTACGCGTCTGACCGGGAGCAGGCCGCATGGGCCGAACTGTTCCGCCACTTCATGGACGACGGCGTCGACCCGTTCGAGGTGCGCAGGCGCGTCGGCGCCGCGGAGGTTGCCGGGCTCGAGGTGCTCGACCTCACCGATGAAACGGTTTATCCCTTACTCCACATCGGTTACTTCCGCCTCGTAAGGTTCGCCACCGCGCCCAAGACTGACTGGACTTGGAGGCAATCGATGGTGCCGCATTAGACCGGCGGGGCGATAGTCACCGTCAGGGTGCCGGCATAGTCGCCGGCCAGGCTGTTGGCGGGCACGGTCAAACCCAGGTCGAACGCTTGGATGTAGTCGCCCGCACCGGGCCCGGAGGCCCCGACAACAGGGTGGTGGCCGAGCCGATGGAGCCCGTGTTGCCGGGCTGGATGCCGGTCGTGGCCCCGGAGACCGACGCGAGCCCACCGTAGCCGGCGACGCTCAGGTTGCCGGCGGCGATGGTGCCTCCATTAGGCCCGGCCAAGTCACTGGCGACGAGGGTGACATCCCAGCCCGCGTCGGTGCCGGTGAGGTCGTCGACCTCGATACTGGCGGGCTGGTCGGTCGCATCTTCGTTGCTGTGGGAGGCGTTTACCGCCGGGACGGCAATGCTCCCCTCCAGGGTGGCGGTCCGGACGCCGGAGGTGGTAGCGAAGGTGAACTCGGCAGCGGGCACGGCGGCGCTCGTCCCACCCGGGGTGGTGACCGTAATACCGACCAGTCCGGCGCCCTGCGCCGGGGAGGTGGCGCTGCACGTGGTGGTGCTCGCACAGCTGAGCGCGCTGGCGGCCACCAGCCCGAAGTGGGCGCTGGTGGAGCCGGGCACGAAGCCGGTGCCGGTGATGGTGACGACGTCTCCCCCACCCGTACCTCCCGCCGTCGGGCTGATGGAACTGATGGCCGGGACGGCGTCGTGGGTGAACTTGTCAAAGGCATTGGTCGTGCTCGGGCCCCCGGGGGTCGTCACGGTCAGGTCGACCACACCGGCCACCCCGGCCGGAGAGGTGGCGCTGAGTTGTGTGGCCGAGTTGACCGCAATGGTCGGCGCCGCCAATGCACCGAAGCTGACCCCGGTCACCCCGCTGAAGTTGGTGCCCGTGATGGTTACGACGGTGCCGCCGGCCAGAGGCCCGGCCGACGGTGTCGCACCACTTATCGTGGGCGCTGGCACGTAGGTGAACTGATCGGCCGCCGAGGTCGCCGATGTACCCCCTACGGTGGTCACGGTCACGTCGACCGTGCCGGCCACCCCGGCCGGTGAGGTGGCTGTGCAGGTGGTGGTCGTCGAGCAGCTGACCGAGGTCTCCGCCGTTAGCCCGAAGGCCGCCGTGGTCGAGCCCACCACGAAGCCGGTGCCGGTGATGGTGACCACGGTGCCACCCGGGACCGGCCCTATGGACGGGGAGATGCCGGTCACGACCGCAGGGCCGGGCGGGATGCTGAAGGCCCGGCTGGCCGGCGGCGATGGAGCCCCGGTCGTGTCGGTGACGGTCGGGGTGGCGGTGAACGGGCCGGCCGAGGCATAGGTGTGGGTGGTCATCGGAGCCAAAGTGTTGGCGGTAGTCCCATCCCCGAAAACCCAGGCATAGTCGGCGAGGCTCCCTGAGGCCGCGTTCGACGCCGACCCGTCGAACGCGGTGGCCGATCCCTCAGGCGCCGGTGCCACCGTGAACGCGGCCACGGGTACGAGCGCAGAGGTGACGGCGATGATCCAGGCGTCGGTGCCGACGGTGATTGGGGGTGGCGGCCGTGTTGTTGGAGAGGGTGATGGGGGTGACGGAGCCCGAGCCGTAATTGGCTACGTAAGCGAAAGTTTGGCCCCCGAAGCTGTAACGGTCAGCCGGCGAGGTGCCGCTCGTACCGCTGGCCGTCGTGACGGTCACGTCGACCACGGTCCCGGCAGCCCCAGCTGGTTCGGTCATCGTCACCGTCGTGGCCGTGCTGGCCGTGATCGTCGCCGAAGTCCACCGCGCTGGCGCCGTCCAGGTTGGTCCCCTCCACAGTGACCCGCTGGCCGCCGGTAGTGGGCCCCGAGCTCGCTAAGACAGCGGTCACCGTAGGAGGGTTCTCCGCGAAGGCGGAGCTCACCGACAAGATGGTGGTAACGGTCGCCATCGCCAATCCCAGTGCCAGCGCCAGCGCCTTGGTCGTGGTCACGGTGGCCCACCGTCGGCCCGGAGCCAACCGCGCCGCTCGCCCCCGTGCCCGTCTTGGCTCGGAGCTCCTGGCCCCCTAGCCGGTGACCGGGTGCTCACCGTCGCCGCCGCTCTATTGCTATTCGACTCGAGCACTCCCGGCTCCCCGAATAGTGCAGATAAAAAGTCTGTATCGACCGGGCCCGCCCGGGGTGGATGGGCCATCCACGAGGATCACCCTCGCTTTCACCCCGCCGCGTGGACATGCGCTGTTGCTTCATGACGCCGGGGCGATGGTGACCGTCAGGGTGCCGGCATAGTTGCCGGCCAGGCTGTCGGCGGGCAGGGCTCCACCTCAGAGCCAATGTTCGCGAACGCCAACATCTAATTCAATGTTCGCGAACATGGCCACAAGACCGTCGACCCATTTCTGCGCGGCCTACTCCCAGACAACGAGGAGGTCCTGCGCCGCTGGGGCAGACGCTTCAGCGTCTCACCCAACAACCCTTTCGCCCTACTGGCCCACGTTGGGGAGGATGTCGCCGGAGCCGCCCAATTCGTCCGGGAAGACCGCCTTGCGGGCGGCATACAAGCTCGGCAAACAAACCGTCAGACGGGTACACCAAGAGGATTTCTGTCAGGCCCTCCGAGTTCATCCCGACCGGAAGTACCAACGAGGCGACGGTGGCCCCGGTCCAGCCCAGAGGAAATGTTGTTTTGGGTGAACAATGTCGTAAGCGGAGCGCCAGAAGCGTTCTCAGAGGCGGTATCAGAGGAACCCGCGTCGGTCCAGAAGCTTGCCACGGTCAAGGCGCCCCTCGATGGAGTGGCCGCCGCCAAGGAGCGCCTTGAGTTCTTAGAGGCGAATATCGGGCAGGGCCGCAAGAGCAGTAGAAAACCCGTTGAGGGATCAGCAATCTACGACGGGGACCATCGGGTCGAGGACCTTGAGGTCGGCCCGATCGGAGCTGACCACGGTGGCATGATGACGGCGAGCCGCCAGCACGACCGAGGCGTCGATAACGTCGGTCGTCCCGGCCTCCCCGCAAAGTGCTCCCGCCGCCCTGGCCCCGGCGTCGCTCAATGGCTCCACAAAGACGTCACGAGCGTTCAGGAGCCGAGCCAGCCTTGCTTGGCGCCAACCGCCTCTCCAGACCTGGCCTACCACGCCGGCGGGCACAACGACGCGCCGGTGCTCTTGGCGCGCCGCCTCGATGAGCGCAGCCGTCCCCCGGTCAGCCCGTTCGACGGCTATCAGCGCTCCAGCATCAAGGACCAGGCTCAACGCTGCTCCGCCAGCGCCAACCGTGCCCGGGCTCGGGCGAGCTCCTCTTCGGTCACCGGTCCGCCCGTTTGGTCGAACAACTCGGCCAGGACCTCAGCGAGGTCGTCACCCTCGACGCGCGCTTGGCCGGCTTCGTTGAGCCAGGCGCTCAGGGACTTCGCTCTGCCCTCGGCCACATCGCGGCGAGCCCGCTCTGCCACTACCGGGTCGAGGCTAACGGTCACCTTGGTCACGGTCATACTTTTACCTTACCGTCCTCTCCTTCCAAGAAGACGGCGACGCCGAGCTGGGCGACGTGGTCGCCCAGCGGTGTGGGCGGTGTGGCCTAAATCGGCGGGGCGATGGTGACCGTCAGGGTGCCGGCGTAGTTGCCGGCCAGGCTGTCGGCGGGCAGGACCAGGCCCACGTCGAACGCCTGGGTGTAGTCGCCCACCCCGGACCCGGTTGCTGCGGACAACAAGGTGGTGGCTGAGCCGATCGGGCCGGGGAGGCTGGTCTGGATATTGGTAGTGGCCCCCGAGATGGAGGCGAGCGCACCGTAGCTGGCGACGCTCAGGTTGCCGGCGGCGATGGTGGCGCCATTAGGCCCGGTCAGGTCACTGGCGAGGATGGTGACATCCCATCCCGCGTCGGAGGCGCTGAGGTCATTGACCTCGATGCTGGCGGGCTGGGGGGTCGCATCTACGTCGCTGTGGGAGGCGTTTACCACCGGGAAGGCAACGTCGCCGGTCAGGGTGGCGGTGCGGTCGCCGGCGGTGACACCGAAGGTGACGTTCGCCTGCGACCCGTTGTCGGCGGCGACGACTGGTCCGTTGTCGGTGGCGAGGATTGGCCCGGCCGAGGCGGACACGGTGAACTCGTCGGCCGGCAGGACGGTGCTCGTCCCGTCCAGGGTGGTGACCGTGACGTCGACCACACCAGCCGCCAGTGCCGGGGAGGTGGCCGTGCACGTGGTGGTGCTCGCACAGCTGACCGAGCTCCCCGCCAGCAGCCCGAATCTGGCACTGGTCGAGCCGGGCACAAAACCGGTGCCGGTGATGGTGATGACATCGCCGCCGGCGGTGCTACCGGACGAGGGGCTGACGGCACTAACGCTGGGGGCGGCGGCGTAGCTGAACTCGTCAGCCGAGCTGATAGGCGACGTGCCGGTCTCGTTGGTGACGGTGATGTCCACCACTCCGGTCCCCGCCGGGGACGTGGCCGTGACCGAGGTGTCAGAGTTGATGAGGTAGGTCTCGGCGGCGGTGTTGTTGAAGCTAATACCGGTGGCATCGGCCAAGCCGGTGCCGGCGAGGTTGACAAGGGTGCCCCCGCCCGGCGGCCCGGAGCTGGGGCTGACGGCGCTCACGGTGGGGGCGTCGTCAGAGGTGAACTGGTCGGCGGGCACGTCGGTGCTCGTGCCACCCGGGGTGCTCACCGTGATGGCGATAGGGCCGGCCAGCAGGCTCGGCACGGTGACGCTGCACGAGGTGGCCGAACAGAGAGCCGAGATGGCGGGGCCGGTCCCGAACGAAGCGGTGGTCTCGCCGGGCACGAAGCCGGTGCCGGTGATGGTGACGACGTCGCCGCCGGCGGTACGACCGGCGTTGCGGCTGAGCCCGCTGACGGTGGGGACGGCGTCATAGCTGAACTGGTCGGCCGAGCTGGTCGTCGACGTGGACGTCTCGTTGGTGACGGTGACGTCCACCACTCCCGTCCCGGCCGGGGAGGTGGCGCTCATAGAGGAGTCGGAGCCGATGCTGTAGACCGTGGCGGCGGTGCCGTTGAAGTAAACCCCGGTGACGTCGGCCAAGCCGGTGCCGCTGAGGCTGACGACCGTGCCCCCGCCGAGCGGCCCAGCCTCGGGGCTGAGGGCACTGACGGTGGGGGCGGCGTCGTAGGTGAACTGGTCGGCGGCCACGGTGCTGCTGGTCCCGCCCGGGGTGCTGACGCTGAGGTTGGCCACACCGGCGCTCTCCGCCGGGGAGGTGGCCGTGCAGCTGGTGGTGCTGGTGCAGCTGACGGAGGCCGCCGCCACCGTGCCGAACTTGGCGCTGGTGGAGCCCACCACGAAGCCGGTGCCGGTGATGGAGACGACGTCGGTGCCGCCCGTGCCCCCGGCCGACCGGCTGAGGCCGCTGATGACCGGGACGGGGTCGTAGCTGAAGTAGTCGGCCGGGCTGTCGCTCGAGGTGCCCGTCTCGTTGGAGACGGTGATGTCCACCACTGCGGCGCTATGGGCCGGGGCGGTGACGCTCATCGACGTGTCCGAGCTGATGGTGTAAGTGGCGGCGGTACCCGACAAGCTGGCCCCCCTGGCATCGGCGAAGCCGGTGCCAGTGAGGTTGACATTGCTCGTCCCGCTAAGCGGCCCCGAGGTCGGGCTGATGGCGCTGATGGTGGGCGTGGCGTCGTAGGTGAACTGGTCGGCGGCCACGGCGGTGCTGGTCCCACCCGGGGTGGTGATGATGAGGTTGACCACACCGGCGCCCTGAGCCGGAGAGGTGGCCGTGCAGTTGGTGGTGCTGGTACAGCTGACCGATGTCCCTGCGACGGTCCCGAACTTGGCCGTGGTGTGGCTCACAACGAAGCCGGTGCCGGTGATGGTGACGACGGTGGCCCCGCCGGGCGCCCCGGAGTTGGGGCTGAGGGCGCTGATGACCGGG
>PMWT01000039.1 GCA_003166025.1 Acidimicrobiaceae bacterium
GGCGGGCCGGCCTCGTCGTAGGTATGCGATGGGCGCACAACTGTTATCGGGAACCCCTCCTCGGCGTAAGCACGCTGTAGCTCCTGCTCCGCCCGTAACTTCGCCCGGGCGTAGGCGAGGAAGCGGTTATGGGTAGGCGTCGACTCCACCAGGGGTACCTGCAGCACGGGCTTGCCGTAGACGGAGGCCGAACTGATATGCACGTACTGATCGGTCCGCCCCTGGAACAGCGACACAAAACGGCGGGCGTCATCGGCATCGTAGGAAAGGAAATTGACGACCGCGTCAAAATGGAGACCGTCGAGCACGCCGGCTAACGACGCGTCATCGGTCACGTCCGCGCTCAGCCACGTTACGGCCTCTGGGAGTTCGCGTGACGCACCGTTACGGCCACGGTTCAACCCGGTCACCCGCATGCCGGACTCGACCGAGAGACGCACACAAGACGTGCTGATCGTACCCGTCCCGCCGATGTAAAGGACGCTCAGCGGCGCGCCATCCCGGGCCATCGTCGTCTGGCCCGTCATCGGCCCGCATACCAGTCTTCGAAGCCATTTTCGACCACGGAGATCAGAATGTCCTCGGCCCGCACCCCATGCTGTCCCAGCCGCTCGACGATCGCCCGGTAGAGCTTTTGTTTGATCGCCACGCTGTACATGTGGACCATGGTTATGCGGATAAGTACCAGATGCTGGCGGTCGACCCCGTTATAACCGGGGTCGAACTTGAGCTCTCCGGCATCGTGGGGACGGAACACCTGGAACAGGTCGTCCACCGGGATCCCCAAGGCCTCGATCTGCGCGTCGTGGATGCCCCGGCTCAGCTCCTCATGGAGACGTTCGAAGAGATCGCGTTCAAGATCCACCTGGATGAGCGGCACACTGGGCTCCTTACTTGATGGCGCCTGCCGTCAACCCCCGCTCGAACTGGCGCTGGAGGCAGAGGTAGGCGATGATCTCGGGGATGGCGGTCATGACCGCCGAGGCGAGTATTTTCGTCTGGTCGTCGTTGAACTCGCCTGTAAAGAAGGTAGGCACAAGGGTGATCGTCTGCATGCTCTGGGAGGTTAGGAACACCAGAGGCATCAGGTAGTCGTTCCAGGCGCCGATGAGGGTAAATATCACGACGGCGGCGGCGATGGGCCGGGTCAGTGGTATAACCAGGTACCGGAACACGCCCACGGCGCCGGCCCCGTCCACCCGCATCGCCTCGAACAGTTGGTCCGGGACACCGTTGAGGTAATTGCGCGTGAGCAGTACGGCGAAGGGCACCTGGAGAGCGGCGAGGGGGAGGATCACCGCCCAATAGGTGTTGTAGAAACCAAGTTTTATCCCGGTGATGAACAACGGCGTCAGCAACACCACTTCGGGCAGGGTGAGGCAGGCCAGCAGCATCCAGAAGTACAGCTCGCGGAACCGCACCCGGAGCTTGGAGAAGCCGTAAGCGGCCAGCATCGTGACCACATAAACGAGGACGATGACCCCAGCGGCGATTACGGCGCTGTTGAGGAAAAACCGCCAGAAACCGGGGACGTCGAGCACGTCCCTGAAGTTGGTCCAGCCCTGGCCGGCTAGGGACCCCTGCACCATGACTATCAAGGGGAAGAGGTACGGCAGGACCAGCAATGTAAGGACGACTTGGAGGACGACCCGTTGCCATGGCCGGCGTGCTTCGAACATCAGTTCATCACGCTCCTCTTGTGCGCGCTGACCTGGAGCACGACCCCAAAGATCACAGCGATCACCAGCAGGATCATCGATAGCGCGGCTCCGTAACCGACATGGTCCAGGGTGATGGTCATCTGGTAGATGTAGGTGCCAAGGAACTGCGTGGCATTGTTCGGGCCCATGCTCCCGCCCGAGACGAGGTAGGGCACGTCGAAGGTCTTGAGGGCGCCGATAGCCCCCAGCGTGGCCAGGGCGACCGTGGTACCGCTCACGCTAGGCCAGATAATGCTGCGCATGATGCGGGCGTTGCCAGCACCGTCCAAGCGGGCCGCCTCGATTATGGGGGTTTCGATCTGGCTGATGGCGGCGTAATAAAGCACGAAGGTGACGCCCGTCCATTCCCACACCGTGATGGCCATTATGACGGGCAGCGCCGTGCTTTCCTGCCCGATCCAGGGCTGTGCCAGGAACCCCAGCCCGAGGTGCTGCAGCACGGTGTTGAACTGGCCCGGAGGCGAGAACATCTCGCGGAACACCGGGGCCATGATGGCCGGTGCCAGCACCACCGGCACGAAGATGATGATCTTGTATATAACGGCGAGCTTCACCCTGGAGTGGAGCAACACGGCGAAAAGCATGCCGAGGGCCGTCTGGACCGTGAACGTGACCACGTAGAAAATGACCGTGTGCCGTACGGCGCCCCAGAAGATGGGGTCATGGAAGATGGCCGAGAAGTTCTGTGCACCGATGTGCTGGGGATTGGGGCTTATGCCGTCCCAGTTGAGGGTCGATATATAGCCCGTATCGCCAATGCAGTAGTAGATCAGCCCGACGCACAGCACCAATGCCGGCAGGATCCATGGCAGGCCCGATGACAGGCGAGACTTGCGCCTGGTGCCGGGTACGCGGCGGCGGCTGACGCCGCCACCGCGTACCGGCCGGGAGGCTGGGGGGTGGGTGCCTCGTTCGGCTAAAGAAGGCCCGGTCACAAATCTCCCCTTTCCCGATCAACTCGTCTGGAGGACGAGCCTCGTTACTTGAACGTCTCCCCGGCGGCGACAGCGGCCGACTGTAGTGTCTCGGCTGCCTTTTGCGGCGTCGCCGAGCCGGTGGCGACCGACTCTGCCGCTGTCAGAATGGCGTTTTGGACATCGGCGCCGAGCAGCGACTCACGGGGCTCGGTGACGTTGCCGACTTCCTTGATGAGGCTCTCTATCGCTCCGAGCTGGACCTTCGGGTCGACCAGCTTGATCTGGTTGAAGTTGGGCGAGATGGACTTGAGGGCGGGCAGGTCGTCAAGTTGATTGGCGACAGACTGCTGGCCCGCTGTCGACGACGTAAGCCACTCGACGAACTTCTCGGCCGCGGGGATGTTCTTGGAGTGGGTGTAGACCGAGAGGCCCCAGTCGGCGTCGCCGTACATCTCGCTTTTATTACCGAGGCCGGCCACGTCGGGGAACTGGATAGGCAGGGCCACGAAGGGCTTTGGGCTGGACATGCCTGCCGCCGACTGGCCGGAGGCGATACCAGCCTCGGTGGTGTTCACCATGTACCAGGTGCCGTTCATGATCATGGCGTCCTTGCCGGTAAGGAAGTCGTTGTTGGCGTCAGGGTACTGGAGGTAACCGAGCGCACCGGGCTGCATGACCCCGTCGCTGAACAGCTCTTTCCAGATGGCCAGGGTCTTGACGATGCCGGGGTCGGACCACTTGGCGGTGCCCTTGGAGGCGTCAGTCCACAGTCCGGGCTTGACCGAGTTGGCGATCGATTGCAGTGTGTCCTGGTCGAAACCCTCCTGGGAGGCGCCCTGGACAAAGCAACCCTGATTATGGGACTTGAAGACCTGGCACACGTGCACCCACTGGGCCAGGGTGGTGGGAGCGGTCAGGCTGTACTTCTGGAACAGGCCCTCGTTGATCCACAGGCTGCCGGCGTACACCGAGCCGATCGACAAACCGGTCAACTTCCCATCGTAGGTCAGACCGCTGACGCCGCTAGGCGCCACCTTCGATTGCCAGTTGGAGCCAAGAGCAGCTTCTGCCATGGGCACGGCGTTCAGGGCGAACGAGTTGAATTCCTGCACGTAGGCACCGGGCTGCATGTCGAAGATGTCGGGGCCCTGCCCCGAGAGGAGGGCGGGGCGCAGCGTAGCCACCCAGTTCGGGATGGATATCAGCTTGAAGACGACTTTGATGTTCGGGTACACCTTGTTGAACGCGGCGATCTCAGCGTCCGCCGTGGCCGTGTCGGTCGGGCTCCAGGCCCACCAGTTGACGGTGCCTGAGACCGCGGAACTGGTTAACGGGGCGGCAAGAGCGGTCGAACCGCCCGACCCGGCCAGGGGGACGGCGGCTACGGCGGTTGAGGCGACTACGGCAACTAGGGACCGAACTCCTAGTTTCGGCCGACGAACTGTAAGGCGCATGGCTTTCCTTCCTTGTTTGAGAGAAACGGCTTGGGTTTGAGAGAAACGGCTTGGGTTTGAGAGAACGCGGGGCGGGTCATCGAAGCCAGTTCCCCGGCCCGGGAGCGAGTTGGTCGATTTCGGCCCAGAGCTCGTCCGGGACGGCGGAGGCGGCCAGGGCGAGGGTCTCGTCGTAGCGCTCTGGCCGGGACATCCCTACGACGGTAGAGGTGATACGGGTCTCCTTGAGGGAGTACTGAAGGGCCACCGCGCCTAGTGGCACGCCATGCCGGTCGCACGCCGCTTGCATGGCGAGGGCGGCGCTCACCAGCGCCGGAGGGGCTTGGCGGTAGCAGTACTTCGGGACCTGAGCCGGGCCTTTGACCAGCATGCCACCGCCGAACGGCGCCCCGTTGAGGACGGCCACAGCCGCCGCGGCGCAGTCGTCCAGCAGTGGCCCCGCGGACTGGTCCAACAAAGTCCACCGGTTGTGGGTGAGGACCACCTGGAAGAACCCTGTGGCCACAAAGCGGCGAAGTAGCTCGACCGGCCCTCCGGCTACGCCCAGGTGGTCGACGAGGCCCTCGGTGACGAGTTCGCGCATGGCCA
>PMWT01000168.1 GCA_003166025.1 Acidimicrobiaceae bacterium
GTCGGCCACATAGACGTTGCCGGTGGCGTCGACGGCCACGCCGTCGGGGCTGTTGAAAGCGCTGTCGGCCCCGGCCACGGTGTAGATGTCACCGGGCAGCGCCGGTTTCGCGACGATCTCGTGTTCGAGTGCCGGGCGGTGCACCGCGGTCGGGACTACCGCAGTGGTGCCCTCGTCGAGGCATCAAACTGCGATAGCCCATCCCAGTGGTCAGCGATCCGATCTAGCTTTCGCAAGAGATCAACCGGCCCGTTGGGGCAGGCTCGGATAGAGCTTAAGGACGACCGATCAGCGTGGTCATCCTCTGTGATCCCAACCTGAAGCCGTCGTCAGCAGGTCTTCTCCGACCTCAACCGAACGGTAAAGAAGACCTCGCACTCGCTGGACATCGCCTACTACAAGCGCTCGCCAATGAACCGACTCACGAATGCGCTGGCCGTCCGGGTCCAGCTCTTCAAGGACAAGGGAACCCGCAGCCGCTCCCCCGGCAGCGATGTGTCCAGAAAAGTTGGCCTTAGGACACAACCCGAGCCGCAAACATGATTATCTCGTCGTGGCACATCCTTTGTCCGCGAGGGTGTGGTCCCGGCACAGCCGTGTGCACGTCGCCGCCAGTATGTCTGGTCTCATATTTTACCAAGTTTGAAAATTGTCACATGCCCTGCAGTTGTTATCCTGCCGATCGCCTTATTGGCCGCCATGGTAAACCACAGTGCTTTATCGGGACCGGCCACGATCGCAAAAGGAGTGTCGATGTCGGAGTGCTTATACATTGTCACTTGACCAGCCAAGGAGATCCTCCCAATGGCATCGTTGCTTGAACTGGTGAACCAAAGCGCCCCATCGGGACCTGCGGCAATACTCAAGGGCCCGTTGATACCAGCACTCGTGTACATCGTGACCATGCCCGATGTGGTGATCCTACCGATCGAGTTGTTGACGAAGCTCGTAAACCAAAGGGCCCCGTCCGGTCCCGTCGCGATGCCCAAGGGTCCGTTGATGCCCGCGCCCTCGAACATCGTGATCTTGCCAGTAGTCGTGATCCTCCCGATTGCGTTGTTCCCATAGCTAGTGAACCAGAGTGCCCGATCAGGACCTACTGTGATCCCAAGCGGTTCTTCGATCCGTGTATCAGCAAATCCTGTCGCGTCGCCGGAGCTCGACATTCTTCCAATCGAGTTCGCCCCGTAATTCGTGAACCATAGGTTATGATCGGGGCCTTGGATAATGTCAAAAGGATCACCGATCGCTTCAGCATTGTTAACGTCAGAGTAATCGGTCACGTCGCCCGCGGTCGTGAGGCGCCCGATCGTATTCGCATCGATATTTGTGAACCACAGATCGCCACCGGGGCCCGGCGTGATGCCGCCGGGCCCAAATATGGGATTACGCCCAAAGGGTGATGGATAAATCCTAGTGTGGCCGCTCTGAGAGAGGCTACCAATCAGACTTTCATGGTACTCAGTGAACCACATTGCATCGCTTGGGCCGCTTGTTATAAAGGTGGGCGAGTAGATAACTTTGGGAACCTGGCGCTCGATCACGACTCCCGCCGGCGGGGTCGAGTGGCCAGAGTCGTGGCCAACAACACCAGTAATCCCAATTGTCACGATGAGCGCAATAGTCGATGCTCGACTATACATGTTTCAACTCCCGTCTCCTCGCAGCACTAGCACGCTGATTTCCCCAAGTTTACGTGTGATGTCCATGTTCCGTCAACCGGCCAAGGGCTCGGAAGGCTCTAGGTGCTGACAGGCAGCGGTTCTTCGCGTTACGGCTCGTTGAGATGACCGGAGCGTGGATCTGGTGATGTCGTTTTCCAGAGTTCTGGGTTATTGCCACTCCTCGGCCGCCAGGGACGATCCGGTCTGCTAACTGGATGCGTCTAAAGGTTCTTGGGTATAATAATGACACCTGTCAACGTCTGTATTTCATATGCATTATTTGATAGCACTAATGCAAGATCAGTAGCGGTATTCTGGACGAATTTGAAGACACCGACTAACTCTGTGAATAGGGTGCCAATTGGGTCAAGGGCGAAACTTGCCCCGAAGGAGAAGTCACTACTCAGCTGACCGAGCAAAGGGGTTCCGATCAGCTTATTGGCTAGGCAACCTGCTACCGCTGGTCCCCAACCAAGATCGGTAGCATCATCTGCAACGCAGTCGAGGAAGGAGCCCACGTCGGCAATTGTGTCTGCCGCAATTGTTTGCTCACGTTGAGTCTGGTAAATACTGTTAGCGCAAAGTTGACGTTTAAGCTTCGCAAGGTCCTCGTCGAAAACCTTCGCGGCGGGCGGACAACCGAGGTAGTGGAAGGTTAGAAAGCACTCCAATCCCCGCCCTGAAGGGTCTGCAACGTTCACTGGGTTGTCAATCGCATAGTTGAACGGCGCCTGCGTGAGACCGTCCAGCGGGTCCACGCTCAGGAACTGCCCCGTCGCCGGGTCATACCAGCGGGCAACACAGACCGCGCGTGCGTGGTTACGTACTTTGGTGGCGCAGAGCCGCTGTGAGCTGGACCCGCACCCGGCGGCAGCAGTCGGTCCGGTTACCTCAGCGGAACTTCGCCGGGCCTGGCGTCTTTGGCGGACTGACAAAGCACGGTAGCGGCGCGTGGTGAGCGGGCCCACGACCCCATCCTCTCACCCTGCCGGTCGGGGCGTCGGTGGGTGCGAACCGCGCAGTGAGCCACCGGGCCGCTCGGCGCGGAGGGGAGCGGCGATGGCGTCAGGCGGGCGAGGTAAAGAGATTCGGTCGGGGCCGGCGCCGCCCGGGACCGCCCGCGGGGCCTCCACAGCCCGTGGGTCTCTGCCACTCATAATTGGCGTGTCATGGCCAGGTTGACCATCGAAGTGCCCGATGACGTTGCCGCGCGGGTGGCCGACGCCGCCGCCGAGCGTGGTGTCGTCTGGACGACGTCGGCAGTGCTGCCGGGGTCGTCCACCCAGTCGACCGCCACCTCGTAGACCCGCAATGCCGTCTCGCTCGACTCGGCGTCCGAAGGGTTCGTGGGCCGAGTGCCGGCCGAGTCGTTCCCCTTCCGGCGGCATTTGAGCTTCATCGCCATGGGCCTATCCGGGCGGTCCGACACCGCTGAACGCTGCAAGGAGATCACTGTCGAGGCCTTTGCCGACAAGCACGCCGGCGACGTGTGATCGTTGTCGATGCCGGCGTTCTTTACGCCAGCGCGGATGCCGACGACCCCACGAGGGGGCCTCTGCCTTACCCCTTGAGCGTCATCCTGGCCCGCTGCTCGTACCTGTCCCGGTCATCGCCGAGACCTCTTGGTTGATCGAGACCCGCCTCGCACGGTCGCCGAAGCCCGGTTCGTGCGTGCCACCCGAGCCGAGCTAACGCGGCTCGACCCGTTGGACGAGACTGGGACCGGGCCATCGAGCTGGTGAAGACCTACGCCGACCTGGGCCTCGCGCTGGTGGACGCCTCGGTTGTGGGCCTGGCCGAACGGCTCGGGGTACACGAGGTTGCCACCCTGAACCGTCGCGACTTCTTTGTCGTGCCCCCCCGCCACGTCGACGCCTTTACGCTCCTGCCCTAACTTGGGTCTCTTCCCTGGGGGGCGGTTGCTTCCCGAGTGGGTGGTTGGCGGCGTGCACGGCCCGAAGCTTTTTCACCGACACCCGGGTGGTGCCGCGCAGCTCCATTGTGGCACGCGGCTCGAAATCCGGCCCGTCCCCGGCGCACCAGCCCGGATAACAGCAGTCTCACCGCAACCAGGCCCGTTAGACTGCGCGCGAAAGCTGAGCGGGGGGCACCGACGGCTCTGCTGTGGTGGAACTGGTGGCGCTGGTAACACTCCTGGTTGGCGAAGCTCACGTGGCTAAGCGGTTCGGCTCGCCCGCCGGCGCTCAGCGCTACGCCTGTGCGGGCGCATCTCCGGCTACGGCCCCTCCGCCTACGACGTCGGTCTCTCCACTAACTATTGCCCGGTTGTCATCGGGTCGCCGCACTGGCCCGCTGAGCTGGGCGGGGAACCTCCCCACCCCGAGCCGCGCCCTGGTCGCGACCTGGAGACAGGTCCCGTTCCGGTCTCGTCCAGCAAGGCGTAGAAGTGGGGCTAACCGGGCCCATGGCGCTGTTCGGCCACTAAATCGAGGACCACCAATCGTCCCGAGGTGGCCCCGACCTAATTGCACGGCGTGGCCGACGTCCTAGCAACTGCTCCCATGGCTCACGACGCGGGCGGTCTTTCAGGAAGACGGCGCAGATGTACCCAGGACCGCAGAGCTGAGTACCTGGGCCATATCGCGGTCACGCGCCTCGAGGGCGTGGGCGTAGACCCGGAGGGTCACCGAGGCGTCCGCGTGGCCGAGACGCCCGGCCACGGTGCGCACGTCAGTGCCGGCACCGATCGCCGTCGTGGCGGCGAAATGGCGCAACTCGTGGAAGTGAGTCGCAATGCCAAGCTGTTTGGCGGTGCGCTTGTAGTAGTCCGTGAGCGTGTCGGGGACGAACGGGCGGGCGCCGGTGGCGACGGGGGACAGGATGAAGGGGTCACCCACGAGGGTTGTCCCGACTACTGCGGCATAGGACTCTTGGTCGGCTCGGCGCTTCGTCAGGAGGGCCAGCAGCGCATCGTCGAGGGCGACGTCTCGCCGCTGGTGGCTTTTCGTGGGCCCCTCACTGGCGACGCCATCGATCTCAGTGAGGCTGCGGGCGATCGTGAGCACTCGCCGCGGCCAGTTGACGTCCGCCCAGCGGAGCGCGCAGAGCTCTCCTCGACGGGCGCCCGTCACCGCCCCCAAGATGATGGCCAGCGCCAGGATGGGCGACGACTCGTCGGCTGCGGCAATGAGCCGCTGGACATCGGCGACATCGGGAGCGGAGACCGTGGTGCGAGTCAACCCCGGGGGCGTGGCCCGGTCGGCGGGGTTCACCGGGACCATGCCCCACTTGACGGCTCGGTCGAGGGCGGCGTGGAGCACCGAGTGGAACCGCCGCACGGACGAGGGCGACAGGCCCCGGGCCAACAGGTCGTGGTAGAAGCCGTCGAGCTGTCGGGCCGTTAGTTTGTCGAGGCGGACGGTCCCGAGCGCCGGCTTGATGTCGTGC
>PMWT01000137.1 GCA_003166025.1 Acidimicrobiaceae bacterium
CGGCTTCTGGTCGTTCCTGGAGAACTTCGACATCAACAAAGCCGGTTTTGTCATCGTGGGCGTCTTCGTCGTCACCTGGGTAGTGGCCCTGGCCGTATGGCGCTTCGCCAATATCGAACAGAGGTGGCAGCCGGCGTTGGCGAGCGAGGAACCGGCTCCTCCCGAGCCCTGAGAGCTCGATGACAACTGTCCCCCAGCACCGAGCCCCGCCCTCCCCAGGGTCGGCGGGGACGGCTGTCGACCAAGTCATGGAGCTGATCCGGGGGCGGGGAGGGCGCTCCACCCCCACCCGTCGAGCGGTCCTGGAGGCCCTCGTCGACGCCCACGCCGACCTGCGCACGGCCGACGACCTGGCCGCCGAGGTGCAAAGCCACTATCCCTCCATCAACGGGAGCACGGTTTACCGCACCCTGGACCTGTTAGCCGAGCTCGGCGTCGCCCGTCATGTGCACCTGGGTCACGGGCCCTCCCGATGGCAACTATGCCCCGATCGCCCCTGCTGGTACTTGGCCTGCACCGTCTGCGGGAAAGTCGCCGAACCCGACCCGGCCATGTTCAGCGCCCTCGTCACCGACGTGGCTGAGCGCACCGGGTTCGTCATCGACGCCGGTCATTTCGCCATAACCGGCACCTGCGCACAATGCGCGGGCCCAACCCGGAAAGTAACCAGGCCGTCCGACGGCATCGCCGACCGCGGCCCCGAAGCGGCTCGGTCATCATCGCCAACCAGCCGTGCTACCTCTCGGACCGGCACCAAGAGCGACTGCCACTAAGAGTGGTTAGTGGAAGCAAACCGGGCCTGGGCTTCTACTAACGTGGTCCGTAGCTGCTCGTAGGGGCCGGGAACCGCTTCGACTAACAGGGAGGACATTGGTGGCTGGGCGCTCGAAGAGGGTCACTGCCGAGGACCGGGTGGCCGTCGACGCCGGGAAGGTCTCCGCCCGGTACCAGCGCTGGCTTGCCCGCCAACCCCTCGCCGAGCGTACCCGGGACGCGTACTTGGCCCAGGTTGAGGGTTTCGTGGCCTGGCTGGCCGGCTCCGAGCACGGAGGCGCCGCACTGGCCGAAGGGCAAGTGCGGGACTGGGCCGTGCGGGACTACAAGCGTTTCGTGAAGACCAAGAAGCGATGGTCACCGGCGTCGGTGAACCAGGCCCTGGCCGCCATCGACAACTTCTACCGCTCGCTCGGCGTCGGCCGCCCCGCGGTGCCTCGCGAGGAACTGGCCCAGCTCGCCCCCCGGGCGCTCGCAGAAGCCGAGCAGCGGGCGTTCCTGCGAGCGGTGGAGGCTTGTCCGTCGCCGAGGGACCGGGCCATGGCCACGGTGCTGTTCTACACGGGGTTGCGCCTCTCGGAGCTGGCCGGCCTCGATGTCGACGACGTGGCGGTCAGCCAACGCCGGGGCCGCGTCGTGGTGCGCTCGGGCAAGGGCGACGCCTACCGGGAGGTGCCGCTCAACAGCGCCTGCCGCAAGGCGCTCGACGAGTGGGCCTCGGCCCGGGCCGACCAGCTCGCCGGTGGCGAGGACGAGGGGCCCCCGGACAAGGCCGGCGCTTTGTGGCTGTCGCGGGCCGGGGCCCGGATGAGCGCCCGGGCCGTCGACTTGGTGTTGCGCCGCTTGGCCTTGGATGCCCACCTGCAGCTATCGGCCCACACCCTTCGCCACACCTGTTTAACGAACCTCGTCCGTTCGGGAGCCGACGTGGTGCTGGTGGCCGAGATCGCCGGTCACCGCCGGTTGGACACCACCCGCCGCTACAGCTTGCCTTCCCAGGCCGACAAGGACGCCGCGCTCGAAGCGGTCCTGGTCGAGACCTGACATCGGGACCCTGAGCTGAACGAACATGGCGGCCCCGGCCCTCTCCGACGCCGAGCTGGCCCGGCTCGGCTCGTGGCCAGCCGAGATAGCGGAAAGCGACCTGGCCGCCTACTTCACCTTGTCGCTCGACGACCTGCGCTGGCTGNNGCCGGGGCGACCCCTGGGGCGCTCGGCCGTTACGCCCGAGAGACAGCCGGACGGTCCCGGCGTGAGCACGTCGAGATGCACGCTACTGCCGCTTATTGCTCTTCGAGTCGAGCGACGGCGGACGGGCCTGGCTCCGTGCAGCGGTGCCGGCCGTGGCGGCCAACCCCTACTTCGACGGGGCCGGCGGAAGCTGGTTGGTGCGCTCCGGCCCGGATTTGGCGTACCTGTTGTCCAGCCCGAGCGGCCCCCAAGGGAGCAGCAACTACTACGTCCAGCTCTGGGTTACCAACAACGGAGGGACCTCTTGGGCGGCGCGCCGGGCGCCCTGTAACATCGGGGCCACGGCCGCCGTCCTGTCGGCGGCGCCTGACGGCACGCTGTTCCTGGTGTGCGCTGGCGGCGCAAGCGCCGGGTTCGAGCCGAAGTCGGTACTGCGTTCGGTCGATGGCGGCCTGCACTGGGCCCTCGGCGTGCACTGTGCCCTCGGGCCAACGCGGGCTCCTGGCTGTTCGTCCTATATCAATGGTGGCTACCTTGCTGGCGTCGTCGCCGTTTCCGCCAGCACTGTCTTCGTGTTCGGGGTGCGCAGCTCTCTTTTGGTAAGCCGGGACGGAGGCACGAGTTGGGCTCCCGTCAGTCCTCTCATCGGGGACACTGGCGGCTTCAGCGGCCCGCTCCTCCTATTTAGCGCCAAAGACGCCATAGTGCTTGGCACTAACCCGCGAACCAACGAGGACGTGAGCCTCTGGGCCACTTCGGACGGAGGCTCTCGCTGGACGGCCGTCGTACCGCACATCGCACAAGAGCCGTAGGCGACGGCAGCCGAGCCCATAAATGGGATTATTGGGCGTTGCGCAAAGTAGCTCTGGTCAAGGCGTTGTGCGCGCCCGAGTCGGCAGAGAGGATCGATCGGGGCGGGCCTTCCCCCGTCGACCGAAGAGCGGACTGCCTGCGCACCCTCACTCAGCGTGGCGAAGTGGAGCCAGCTCAAATCATCACGGTGGAGCCTGTTCGGATCGTCATTCCCAGAGCGCCAGAGCCGTCCGTTATCGGCGGGTGTGCCCACTCTGCTTCTTTGCATAACGGGTCATCTTGAAGCCGCGCTTGGGCACAAGGGCGAGCAATTCACCCAAGCTTGTCTCACTTCGGCAAAACGCCTGAAGCGCTAACCGCTCCTGAGGCCAGGACCACGTTGTACTGCCCAACAAAAGGCCCCGGCGGCAGGCGCAAGGCGCACGGTGGCGTTGAGTCCACCTCTTCCACCTCGAGCGGCTGGCCCGTCTTCGGGCTCAAAACAAAGTAATCCCAGCCGGCACCGCCCTTGGCATGCGCGCAACCAGCTGGCACAAACAAGTTCTTCGGCACCGGCGTCGGAGGCGTGTTCACCAGGCCCGACGGCACGCCGACGGCTTGGCCCAGCCTGCCGGCGTCGTCGGTTACGGTCCCGGCGTAGAAGACCCCAGGAAGGCTCTCCAGGACCCGGTAGAGCGCGGCGACTTGGCGAGGCGTCGCCGTACCCAGGCCGAGCTGGGCCATGGCGCCGTCTGCGAGGGCATAGTCACGGTCTTGTCTGTCCATGTCGCTGCCGTCAGCGCCCACCAACCTGGCCACGACTGCGGACGCGGAGGTCGGGAAGCCGCAGTTGGTGTCGACCCAGTGCTCATCGGTGCTCTCCGGCCCCGGGCCCCCGATGTCTGCACCGGTAGTGGCGCTGGTCGCTTGGCTGTAGCTCTTCTCGAGCGCCTTGCAGCCCGGTGCCACCCAAACCTGTTGGACGGTAGTGACCACGAACGTGGTCGTCGTGTTGTGCGTCCCACCAACGTTGACATTGACGGCATAGTTCTGTGTTTTGGCGTACCGGGACCTGCCACCCGGCCCAGAGGGCTGCGAGACCTGCAGGGCGGCGGCACGCTCGAGCAACGAAACGGCGGCGGCGTGGCCCCCATTGGCAAAGGTCAATGGGCGCGGCAATGCCGGCTGCGCCGACGCGGGGTTCCGGTCGCCTTGCAGTGCTACTACCGCGACCGTGGCGACCAAGGCGGCCGCGCAGACCGCTACGCCCAGCGCGATGGCAGCTCTCTTCTTGGACGACGAGGCCAGGGGCCAACGACCCCGATGGGAAGGTCCTGGGCCTTCACGCCGCCTCGGGTCGTCTGGCGGAGCAGACGTGGTATCGATAAGCAGCCTCGACAGAACGTGATCGGCCCTTGCGCTCTCGGTCTCAGACAGCGATAGCTCGGGCGCAGGGTTGAGCCCACCGAGCAGCGCCCTCACCTCCGCCAACAATTCGTCTTCGGCCAGTCCTTCGTCGCCGAGCTCGCCCCAAACGCTTCTGTTGCCCATGTTCATCTCCTCAGGTGGTTTCAGGTGCGCTGGAGCGCTGTCGAGGTCGTCCCGTGTCGTCATTGACTTCTTCAGCCAGGGCAGCTGAGTTGCCGAGCAATGCTTGGCGCAGGCGGCGACGGGCACGGTGTAGGCGCACCTTGGCTGCCGTATAGCTGACGCCGAGCACGCCGGCCGCCCCGGCCAGGTCCAGGCCCTCCCATGCGACCAGGCGCAGGACCTCCTGGTCGTCGTGGCCAAGGCGGTCGAACGCCTGGGCCAAGCGGTTTTCTGCGCTCAAGCGGGCGTCGACGGCCTCGTAGCTGTCGTCGGACCGGCCGTCCAGACTGGCCCCTACCCGATTTGTGAGGTCGTGGCGGCGGCGCTGTGAGCGCTGGGTATTGCGTACAACGTTGCCGGCGATGGCGTAGAGCCACGCCAGCACCGGTGCCGGGCTCGTCGGGGCCGTCGCGCTACGCAGCCATGCGGTGCGGAACGTCTCGGCGACGACGTCCCAGGCGGCATCATTGCCCGGGAGGCGGCGTTGGGCAAAACGCAGGATGGCACCGGCGTGCTCATTGAACAGCTCGGCGAAGACGGCTTCGTCCCATTGCCCGCCCGCTACGCCATCTCCGTCCATCACCTAGATGTGTCCGGCAGGGCCACGCCGGTTACAGCCTGTCGATGTTGAATGCACGTGCCCAGCCTGGCTTGCGAGCCCGTATGACAGCCTCCTGCCCTGTGCTAACTAAACCGTACGTGGACGATGGCGTAGGTCAGAACAGCCAGGTGGCCGCAGAACGAGCGAGTCAAGTGACTCGTAATCCGCGATGAGGGTAGAGCCGCTGGCCACACTCACAGTTCCCTCGGACCGGTCGACGAGACACCGCAGCACTGTTCACCAAACAATGGGACCGACGCAAATGGGGCAAAACGTGTCGGTCGGTCTCTTCGCCACGTGTCGCGCCGTGATGGCGCTGGGCTGCCCTGAGGGCTGCGCCGAGACGCCAGCCGACTTGTAGGGCCTGTGTACTGTTCGCTGCGGCGCGCTGCGCTCCAGGCCCTGGCGGTAGCGCGACCCGGCGTACGTCCGGGCCCTCGCTGCAGAGGTAAAGCAGCATGGAGACCGTAGTCGCCAGCACCCGGCCCCAGGGCATACCCACGACGGAACTGAGCTCGTCCGGGACGAAGTGGGCGACGTCGCCGCTCTGCTCGGCAAAAGGTGGCGACAGCGAGTCGGGGACCATGTCGTTGGCCAATAGCAGCTCGTGCTCCAGCGGGGCGCCGTCTGCCAGCACCCCTGTGTAGGTCAGTAGTACGTATGTAGTGTTCAGGTCCGGCCCCGGGTCCAGGCACGCGAAGACGCCGGCCCCTCCGGCGAGCCACGGCAGGTCCAAGTAGAGCCCCCACGCGGGCAACCGGTAGAACGCTTGGGCCGGGATTGGCTGTTCGATCGGCGTGCTGGCCAGGGACTCAAGCAGCGTGACGTCGTAGTAGACGACGGTGCGGCCCGGCAGCCAGTTGACGACCGTGGTCATCGCGGCTGCGAGCCGGCAGTACTTCTCGAGTTCGGCATCGTTGGTCTGGCCGATGGCGATGCCGTTGGTGGCGAGCAGGTTCTGCACGAAGATCGTGTTCGGTAGCCAGGACCAGCTTGGCCAGGTTGTGCGCTCTGCCACCTGGGCCCGCAACGACCGCAGGGCATCGAGGTCGAGCGGGCCCGTGCGCCCGAAAGCCTGGGCCAGGCAGTGGGCGATGACGTGGTCGGCGGCTTGGTCCGCGCGCTGGGCAAGCTCGGCTGCCTGAGTCCAGCGGGCAACTTCGCGGCGCTCGTGCTTGGTGCGTGCTGCGCGTCCCATTCCCTAGGGCACGATACGTGAGACAAACCCTGTGCTCCGCCATGGCTGGGATCTCGGCTGGGATGCTGTCCTGGTTTGGACGAGACTCTCGGCTCTGCACCTGGGACGTTGCCGGCGTGTTAGACGACGTTAGACAAGTTAGACGACGTTAGAAGGCCCTTCCGTCGTTAGAGATGTTAGACGTTGTTAGACACAGTAGGCTGGCTACATGGAACCGGCTCGCTCGACCCCCAGCCCGTACACACCGGGCTACAACCAAGTCCCGTCAGTGCTCGCCGGCCGGGACGATGTGCTCGCCGCTGCCGACGAAGCCATCGAGCGGGCCGCCCTCGACCGGCAGGTCCCCCCCGCTCTGGTGCTCGTAGGCCCCAGGGGCATGGGCAAGAGCGTGCTGCTCACCCATATCGCCTCGCGGGCTGAGCCTTACGGCTGGCCCCGGCTGACCATCGACACGCCCGGGCCGGGGCAGCTTGCAGCCGAAGTTGCCAAGCAGGCAAGAAGGCTCAGGGACATCCTGGCCCAGGAGCCCGCCCGCAAGGGCTACCGGGTCACCGAGGCCGTCATGAGGGCCAACCTCCCCGGCGTCGGTGCGGAGGTCCACCTGTCGCGCCAAGCGCAGCAAGAACAGCCGGGGCTTCCCCTGTCGATCGAGGACGTCCTGGCACCCCTCGTAGCACTGGCCGCCGAGGGGGAGACGGGTATCGTGCTCACCGTCGACGAGGCCCAGGACGCCGCCGCCGAGGAGCTGCGCGCCCTCGCGACCTTCCACCAGCGCGCCGTCGAGGCGGACTGGCCGGTGGTCCTGCTCGTCGCCGGCCTGCCCCCGCTGCGTACCGGCGGCCTCAAGAGCTCCTTCGAGCGTGCAGACTGGTTCGACATCGGGCCGCTCTCCCCCCCGGCCACNNGTACAGCTCTACGGCCACGCCGCCTGGCGGAGGTCCCAAGGCCAGCCCGTCATCTCCGCCGGCGCCGTCGACCTGGCTGTCCCGTCTGCCGGTGCTCAGCTCGAGCGCAACCTCTACAGCCAGCGCTGGCAGCGCACGCCTCCCAGGGAACGCGAGTACCTGGTCGCCCTGGCCGAAACGATCGCAGCAGGCGGCGACCCCACCGGCGCCGCGGTCGCCGAACGCCTGGGCGTGACCGCCAAAGACCTCTCCATGATAAGGGAGCGTCTGATCGACAAAGGGACCCTGGTGGCGGCCGGCCGAGCCCTCAGCTTCGTGGTGCCGGGACTGGCCGCCTATGTGCTCCGCCAGGAGCGCGAGCCAGCCACGATCGGCGACCTCCTCACCGTGTCGTTCCCGGGCCCGGTCATCACGCCCACGGTCCCCGCTGAGGCCGGCCCGCGCCAGGTTCTCGACACGCCGGGCCCTGGGCAAGTTCCTCGCGACTTTGACGGCGATCTTGACCGNNTGGGCAATTGGCCAGTAGCACTGACAACCACCGCACTGGCGGTGTTGCTACGTCGAGGCCTCCCTGGTCCCCATGACCAAGTTCAGGCCCGACGACCACCACCTGAACTGAGCCTGACAGCCAGCCGTGATCAAGCGGCTACTCCCCCGTGGCCGCTCCCCGCACCTGAGCAGTCCTCGATGCTCCCGGCACCGACACCCAATCGACCTGTCCAGCCACGGCGACCAATCCAAGGGTAGGTTCTGCTTGAAGTCGTCCGGAGGGAGCAGCAGGGGATGGCGATAGGCAAATGGTTCATTCCTGTCGACGTTCGCGTTATCCCGC
>PMWT01000163.1 GCA_003166025.1 Acidimicrobiaceae bacterium
CACCGCGATGATAAGGCGACTTCTCGGCGCTGACGCCGTTTACCACCTAAGCTGACAACTCCGTCACAGACCCGTCGCCGGAGTTGGCCACAAACACCGAAAGCCTGTGGTCGCCAAGGCGGCGACCGTCTACCAGTGCCCGCTCTGCGAGGAGCGCTACCTCGGCGACCAATATTGCAACGACTGTGAGGCGTCCTGCCGCAGGCTCGGCCCCTGGGGGCCCGTGCCCTTGTTGCGACCAAGCTGTTTCAGTGACAGAACTCCTTACCCCAGACCAGTTCCTTGGCTCAGTTGAGGCCAAAGCGGCCAAGACGGTCACAACCCCGGTGTAAAGCCAGAGGCGGGGCCATCGCCGAAGTTCAACAGGAAGCGGGACATCCTCTTCGAGTGCTCTGCGAGCATCGTTTATGCCCAACGCCCCTTCTAGCCGTGCGGCGATGATGCCTTTTGCGTTGATCGTGAACAGCCACGGCTCGGTCTCGAGGTGGAAGCCTTCATCTGTGGGTGTAGTCCTCTGGGTGGCTGGTTGTCGACGAGAATATCTCTGGGTGGATGAACGTGATTTGGCTCGCGAACGGTGCTGGAGTTCGACCATGATGTCGCTCACTGGACCGCAGACTCTGGACGTGCACAGCGCCGGCGTGGAGAACAGCAGCGCAATCGGCCGCTTGCCGAGCACTTGGTTGAACGACACGGCATGCATGTCTTCGGGAGGAATGCGGTTTGTGAGTAGCGTGATGTCTCAGTGCACCGTGGCTAGCGTGTTGGTCTCGATCGCAGGTGGTCGCTGGCCGACGGCGGGGATCGGAAAGGAAGCGGCGACGGCGATCTCGCTCGATGAGCTGATCAGACCGTGCGGGGCCCGCGTCAATGCCAGCAGCGCATAGACACCCGGACGCGGCAGTGGCACCTCGACTTCGTAGATCGCCTTGATCCCGAACGGGTCGAAATTCTGCTCGCTGCGGTATTGCGCTGCGACTCCCATCGGATCTGCGGGAGCGAGGAACGGCCCCTCGGCAGGCCCGCTGGGAGAGGATGCGAAGTAGAGCGCGCTTGGTGCGTAGATGAACCCGCCGGAAGCTGCGTTGAGCCCGAACGCGTAGCGACTGGTGCCCGGCGTGAATGTCCCGGTTGCGGCAGTCAGCTGTGCGGTGGACTTGGCGAGCCGGGCCACCTGCTCGAGCAGGAGAAGACCGAGTCTGCGGTGTCACCCTCGCGGCACAGCACGGTCCCGGCGGGGCGGTCGCTGACCGTCGCCAGCTCGGCCAGCCGGCCACGGGTACGTCCACTCAGCTCTCGCAGCAGCCGGCATCGCGTCGAGCGCGTCGGATAATGAGATGCGCCCGTGAGTTACGGATCACGACAGCGTCAACGCTTCTTGGCCGGTCTGATAGTCGGTGACCGCCTCGATGAACGGGTCCCGTCCGAGCTCGAGCAGCACCGTGTCCATGGTGGCCGTGACCGTCGCCGTTCGTGGGACCGAGTGCAGCAGCGCGATCTCACCGAAGAGATCCCCCGGGCCGAGGTCGGCCACCCACGCGCCCCCCACCGTCACATCGGCGGCGCCGGCGTCGATGATGAACAGGCTTTCTGCAACGGGGTCGCTCTGGCGCACGACCACCTGCCCGGCCGCGACAGGCCGACGCTTGAGCGCAGCGACGATCTGCTCCAGCTCGACCACCCGCAGGTGCTGGAACAACCGGATCGCTCGCACGCGCTCGACGACGCGGAGGTGCTCGACGACGTCTTCGTCGACACGGTCGATCGCGCGCCTGGCGAGAAGCACGCCGAGCACCGGCAGCGCGCCCCAGAGCGCGATCGCCGAGCGCGTGCCGAGAACGGTAACTGACACCGGCACCAGCGCGGTTCCGGCAGCCTGCATCCAGTTCTTGATCGTCTCGTTCATTGACACCACGCTGCCGACGCGCCCTCTGGACGCCCGCGGGATCAGCGCTCCGATCGACATATCCGATATCGCTCCGAAGAGGCCCCAGGCCGCAATCGCGGCGAGCGCGACGAGGACGCTGGCAGACGCCGCGACGAGAACGAGCGAGACGCCCATGCCTATGACCGCGATCGCCGCTATCGCACCCAGCCGCCGACGGCCGATCAAGGCAACGCCGACCGGGATCGAGATCATCGAGCCGACGCCGGCGGCCGTGACGAGCGTGCCTACGCCGGCCGTTCCCATCCCCAGGAAGCCGCGGGCCGCCAACACCGCGAGCCCGACCCACACGGCCCGGTTGGACGCGCGGAGCATCACCATCGCGGTCAGGGGCATGATCCGCCGGTCGAGGATCAACCGCCAATCGGAGGCGCCGTTCTTTCGAGACCCGTGCTGGATGCCTCGCACGCTCAAGCCGAGTGAGGTCAGGCCAGCGATGGCCGTCACGACCGCGGCGAGGCCGAACACGGCCGCAGAGGAGAACAAGGCGGTGACGAACCCGGCGATCAGGCCGCCGAGCACCTCGAAGACTGACTTGGTGTTGGAGGTCATCGCCGACGCAGCGGCCAGCTCCGACGGCGACCGCGCCACCGAGACCTGCACGATCGCCACCGCTGGCACGCAGGCAGTCGCGAAGGCCGCGTCCAGCACGCTGAGCAGGACGACCAGCATGGGCGCGGCCCCGGTCGCCAGCGCCACCGTGGCCGCGCCGATTACCAGCGCGCGTCCGGTGCATAGCACCACCAGCGCCCGGCGCGGCCCGAGCCGGCTGGTGGGGATCGAGGCCCAAGGACCGAGCACGGCAGCCGGCACGTATCGCAGCGCCAGCAGGCCGAGGCTTCCCGCTCCGAGCGAGCTGACCAGATAGATGGCCAGCGCCGTCGATATCAGGTACTGGCTGGCGGACCCGATCGCCTGGCCGATGAGCGCCAGGCGGATGTCACGATTGCACAGCGCACCCCGGAACGTTCCAGAGCGCGCGTCACGATCGATGACAGGATTCGACGGGCCCGCTGTAGTGCTGCACGGCTCATCCCGCAACCTCTTCCTTAGCTTCAGGTGCCTTGAGAGCCCGCCCCGTTGGCGGCGGATCAATTTGATGTAGCTCCTTTCCCGTGGCACCTCAGGCTCGTGGCTGGTGCCGACGCGACATTCGACGGAACACTAGCGAGCCCTGTCGACCGTCGACGACCCCGAGCCCGGGGCTTCCTGCGTGGGCGTACCTGGGACGGCGGTCAAGCCCGGGACGCAGCGCGCCGCCATGGCTCTTGAGCGGCCAATACCTCAGGTGGGCCAGCAGCGACTACGGCGCGTCCCATAACAGACAGACAACCTTGGCTTTTCCAGTGCGAGGCACATATAGCCACATGTGCTACACCGACCCTTGTGGGCAGTTCCATATCCGTCCGCGAATTGCGGAACTCTGTCAGCGAAGCGCTCCGACGGGTTGAGGCCGGCGAGCGGTTGACTGTCACAGTCGACCGGCGCCCGGTCGCTGAGATCGTGCCGCTCCGCAGGCGCAGAGTCGTACCAGTGGCTGAGGCGAGCGCCGTCGCCTCCCGTCACGCCGCGGACCGTGAGCTCCTCGCGGACGTGCGGGGTATGTTGCCCGACACGACCGACGACATATGAGGGCCTTGCTCGACACCTCGTTCTTCGTTGCGAGGGAGCCCGGGCGACCCCTTGGCCAGATGGAAGGTGTGACCGAGACCGAGGTTTCGGTCGTGACGCTGGCCGAGCTGACCGTCGGCGTGCTCATGGCCAACGGCGCTGACCGTCCTGCACGCGTGGCGACGCTGTCGGCTGTCGAGTCGACTTGGGACGCCTTGCCGATTGACGCTGAGGTGGCACGCCAGTTCGATCGGATCGTCGCCGCCCTTCGTCTGGCAGGCCGCCGGGTGCCTGCCCTCGACGCGCTCGTGGCGGCCACCGCACTGGTTGAGCAGATCCCGGTCGTCACTCAGGACCGTGACTACGACGCCATCCCAGGCGTCGGGGTCATCCGGGTCTGAGCCAACAACGCGTTAGGCGCACTCCACGGTTGAGCCCAGTGATTGCTCCCACGGCGTCAAGCCTCAACCGGCCCCAATGACGCCCCGACCGGCGACCTCCGCCCGGTCGCCGGCGCCGCCTCGGCGCTCGGGGCTCACGTCTCGGGCGTGGCAATAACGGCAGCCCTGGCAACAATTGCAACAACAATGGCCATGGAGGGCCGTGGGCGGCCAACCCCAGCCCGGGCACCTGGACCTCGACCGGGCCCCTGAACACTGGCCGTGCCTTCGCCGCCATCGCCACCCTCCCCGACGGTGAGGTGCTGGTGGCCGGGGGCGGCGGGCCGTCGGGGGCGCTGGCGTCAGCCGAGATATGGGACCCCCGCGCCGGCTGTTGGACGCAGGCGCAGAGCATGTACCAGGCCCGGGTAGGCGCCACCGCCACCGGCAGGACGAGGTCCAGCTTTGTCAGGTCGCTGACAGCGCCAGGCTTGCCGGCCAGGCGCATGCGCGCTTCGCTCGTGCTGTTGCCGCTGTCCGGGAGGCCGGGTACAGCTGGCGCCGGATCGGCAAGGCTACGGGCATCCCGCGGGACGCTGGCGGCTTTACAAGGGCTTCATGGCGATAGATGGAAGGCCTCCGAAGCCGGCGGCGTGGGTTCGAAACCCACCGAGGGCACAAGACGTCTTCACATTTGGGACGTCATCATCTTCACATTTGGCAGTGACGGTTATGGCGGGAGCGCGGTAGCCACTGGCTGGCGGAGATGGGCCGCACCAGGTCAAGCCCGGCTGTGGTGGCCCTCTCCATGACATCAGGCCCGTGCCGCCGTCCGGGCCGCCCCCCCGGGAAGGGGAGGACCCTGGTGTCGGGCGTGGCGCGTAGGCGAAGAGGCTGGTGGGGGGGGTGTAGGGGTCTCGGGGCCAAGGAGCCCACCCGCGAACGGAGCGGGCCTGCGTCCCGTTTGGGGGGCTAGCGCTACGCCGCACCGACGACGTTGGGATCACGACCGCCTTGGCTGAGTTGGCCGAGGCAAAAAAGGAACAGGGCCTTCTTGAAGCTAATGCCAGTTCCCTGCCAGTTGCTCAATACCTGGCCAAGTACGAGGCCATTAAAGAACAGTTGGCGGCAGCGGAGGAGAAATTAGGGCAAGTATTGCCAAATATCCACCTAAGGCCACGATGTCCCTGGTCTTGCCGCTGCCTGGGGCACCATGAGCACGGAGGAGTGCCGGGCGCTCCCATTAGCGGTCGTCGGGCCTGCCTTCGTCTGCTCCGATGGGACGAGCGGCCACAAGGCTACGGCGCAAGGGGTTCGGAGCCAGTTGTACTCGGTGAACCCGGTTTGATCGACTTGAAGTGACTTCGGAAAATCGTGGCCGCCCATTCCAAGGTGGCCCGGTCCAACGGAGGCCAGGGCTCGTCGAGCCTGTGCCCTAACTTCTAAGCCCCTTCACCGCTGTCCACTATTTCTCCTGACTTCCCTGTTTTTTCCCGTCCCCCACATTATCAAACGGGCCCTTTTCCGGGATACCCGCGAAAACCTGGACTCACTATATTGACGCCTGTCAAACACTCTCCGTGGTGGCCGGGGAAATATAATGGCTAACACGGGGGCCCAGGGTTGTGGACCTACTGCTGCATTTCTACGATGCTGGTGCACCGGCGCCCATTAGCAGCCAGCGAAAGAAGCGTCCGGACCAAAAGGAGTTTCCGATGTTGAAGAGCCCTCGTCGCAGTTCTGTCACTCGAGGGCTGTGGCTGTTGAGGGCGACGCCCCTCGTCCTCGCAGCAATGGTGGCGGCCATGTTGTCCATGTCGTCAAGCGGGGCGGCCGCGGCGGGAATAGGCGCGCCCGTCCCCGTGGCGGGGGTGGACGCGTTCGGCGTCGGCGCCGGGCAGATCGGTAACCTCGACTCGGTCAACTTCGCCAATACCCCCGACGGGGTGGCCGTCGACAGCAAAGGTGACCTCTTCGCCGTCGACCAGGCGAACAACCGGGTCATCGAGTACGTCCCCAGCTCACCAACTTCCTATCCCAAAGTGGGCACGGTGGTCGCCGGGGTGGGCGGAGAGGGCTCGGGGCTCAACCAGCTCAACGACCCTAGTGGCGTGGCCCTCGACGCCCATGGGGATCTCTTCGTGGGCGACGGTGCCAACAACCGGGTAGTGGAGTACGCCTACAACGCCTCGACGGGCACCTACGCGTCGTCAGGGACCGTCGTCGCCGGTACCGGGGTGGCTGGCTCGGGCCTCAACCAGCTCGACGACCCGGGCGGGATAGCTCTCGACGCCAAGGGTGACCTCTTTGTGGCAGACACGTCGAACAACCGCGTGGAGGAGTTCGCCTTTAGCAGTGCCACCGCCAGCTACGCCACGACGGCTACCGAAGTGGCTGGCACCGGGGGCAGCGGGACGAAGAGCAACCAGCTGGAACTTCCCGCTTCGGTCGCCTTGAGCCCCGAAGGGAACCTGCTCGTCGCTGACTACGCCAACGCCCGGGTCATGGAGTACACCTACAGCTCGTCCCCTGGCACCTATTCGACCAGTGGGACGCAGATAGCCACGTTCCCTGACCCGACCGGCTGGTTGGCCTTTGACGCCAGCGGCGACCTCTTCGTGTCGTACGGCTACCTCGGCTACGGCGAGGTAGCCGAGTTCGCTTACAACTCGGCTACCGGGACCTACGCCACCTCGGGCACCGAAGTGGGCCCCAGCGCCGTGTTGGGCCCTGAAGGCCTCGCCTTCAACCCCAGCGGCGACCTGTTCGTGGCCGAGACGAGCGAGACCTCAGACCCGAGCCAGACCGTGTGGGACATGGTGCTGGAGCTTGTCCCTGGCCCGTCCGGGACCTTCACCCCCCTCGGCACCATCATGGCCCAGGTCGGGCGCACGAACGGTGGGATAAGCGCGGTCGCGCTTGACAGCCATGGCAACCTGTTCGTGAGCGACGGCGTCTCCAACGGTGGAGGTCCGGCGGGGGTCTTCGAGTTCCCCTTCAGCTCCTCTACGGGGACATACTCCGCCACGGGCACGCTGGTCACCGCGACCGCCGGCAACGCGCTCGCCCTGGACGGCAACAACGACCTGTTCGTGGCCCAGACCACGACCGGGGTGCTGGAGTACCCCTACAGCTCCTCTGGGTACCCCGTCACCGGCGAAGCCGTGCCTGGGGCCACTCAGCTGTCCTCGCTGGCCGTCACGGCGGTGGCCTTTGACAGCCACTACGATCTTTTCGCCGCCACTGGCAGCGAGGTGCTGGAGTTCCCCTACAGTTCGTCGAACGGCACGTGGGCTGCCTCCGGGACCGTGGTAGCCGAACCTCCAGCCGGCAAACTGCCGACGGACTACGACAGCTTCATCACGGGGGTGGCCGGGGTCGCCCTGGACCCCAACGGCGACCTGTTCGTCTCCAACCCCACGGCCAGCGACGTCCTGGAGTACCTTTACAACGCCAGCACGGGCACCTACGCCGCGACCGGGCTCGTCGTGGCCGGGACGGCGGGGACGGGCACGGGGCTCAACCAGCTGTACGAGCCGACCGGGGTCGCCGTCGACCACAGCGGTGACCTGTTCGTCTTCGACGCCAGCAACGGCCGGGTCATGGAGCTGACCGGCAACTCGGCCACGGGGGCGTACACGGCCAATGGGACAGAAGTCTTCAACCTGGGATTGGACAACTACCCCCAGAACGGGGGGGTAGCGCTGGACGCTCAAGGCGACGTGTTCTTCGGGGACGATGACAACAGTGCTGTCGTTTACGAGGCGCCCGTCACCAGCACCACGTCGCCCACCACCACCACGGTCCCG
>PMWT01000031.1 GCA_003166025.1 Acidimicrobiaceae bacterium
GGCGGCGAGACCCACCAAAACTGTAAAGGTAGTGACTTGAGCACTGCCGCAGCTAGGACGGAGAACGTCGAGGTGATTGACCTGATCGGAGGACTGGACGTGACCGAGCGACCAGCCGTCGTCCTTTTGAGCGGCGGTCTTGGTTCGACCACTGTCCTCGCTATTGAAAGCGCAGCAAAGGCATACGGTGCAACCGCCACCGCGGCACGGGCCGCGCTCAACCAGCTCCAGTCCGCTGGCCTTCTCCAGCCGACGCGGGTTGGTAGGCGGCGCGATCGGGAGTGGACTAGCGACGAGTTGTTCCAACTGCTGGACGCTTTCGAGTACAACCTCGGCGAGCCCGAGGTTGTAGGACGATGCCGACCGGCAGCTTCGCCAACTCGCCGGCAGGTGACCGAGCCGGGCTGTTCGACTTTCCTTTGGGGGGCAGTTGCGCCGCAGTCGTCAGTTCGATGCCGACGTCATGCTCAAGGCCGATCTGTACCGTCTCCTGAAGTAGCGTCAACAACAGCGATCAACCCGTTGACCGCGCGCAGTTGATCGGGCGTGCTTACCGCGGCATCGAGAAGCGCCGGCGAGCCGATAACAATGGCGACACAGCGGGCCCGGGAAATGGCGACGTTGAGCCGGTGGAGGTCATAAAGGAAGTTCACGCCCCGCGGCGCGTCCTCGACCGATGACGATGCCATGGAGTACAGCGCCACCGGCGCCTCTTGGCCTTGGAACTTGTCGACCGTGCCGACCCTGGCTCCCCCGGGCAGGGCGGCACGAAGTCGGCCCACGTGAGCGTTGTAGGGCGCGACGATCAAGATGTCGCCGAGCGCAATCGGGTGCGCCACACCATCAGAGTCGGCCCAGGTAGAGCCGACCAGCTCACCGACTATCCGCGCGACGACAGCGGCCTCTTCAGAGGAGGCGGCCTCGTTGCCGGTGTGCTCGACCGGGGCCCAACGAACGCCCGCACCCGCCCAGGGCTCGGGCGCCTGAAGGGCCTGGCGCTCCCGGCCCGGGGCCGACTCGAGCCGCCCCTCGTACATGAGGTCCGAGACAACCTTGGCCAGGGACGGGTGCATCCGCCAGGTACGGTCCAAGAAGACACCCCGGCCGGGTGGCACAGTGGCTTCGCCGTCGAGCATGTGCTCGAGCACCGAGGCGCCGGCGCCATCGGGATGGTGGGCTTGAGAAGGCTGGGCGAGTTGCTGGGGGTCGCCCAGCAGGACCAGGCCCCCGGCGCAACGGGAAACGGCGACGGCGTTGGCCAATGAGAACTGCCCGGCCTCGTCGATGACCAGCACGTCGACCAGCCCTGTGAGCTCTTTCCGGGACCAGAGCCAGGCCGAGCCTCCGACCAGGCGGTAGCTACCACCCGCCAATGCCGCGACCACCTCGGAGTTGGTCGCGGCACGGTCGACGCCGGGTGCGCCGCAGTGGTCGTCCTCGTCGCACTTCTGCAGCGCCGGCCGGCCGACCGAGCCGACAAGGTGGCCAATTACAGCGTGCGACTGAGCAGTGACCCCAACCCGCAGCCCGTCATCGAGCAAGGCACCGATGAGCTCTGCACCAACGGTGGTCTTTCCCGACCCAGGTGGGCCCTGTACGGCCAGGACCGTGCCCGGCAACTGCGACCGCACCCGCATTATCACGTCCCGCGGTCTTTCACCTGGGCGCAGCAAGAGCGGAGCCGGGACGGCTCGGTCGAGCAAACGTTGCCCGAGCGGCGACCCGCCGGCCAGGACCTCGAGCGCGGTGCGTTGCAGAGAATGCTGCAGTTCGGCGACCGGGATGGGCATAGCGGGGCCGAGCCCGCGCGGGCGCGGGGGCTGGTTGGCCGTCACCACCTTGAGGTCGAGCCATCCGGCCGTGGCGTCCAGAGCCACGATCTCGCCCAGCTCGGCGTGGCTGTCGACGTCGAAGGCCTTACCGTGCACCTTGGTGTCCTGGGGCGGGAAGGGATAGCGCCACAGCGTCGAGCGGGCCGGTTTGGGCATAGTGCCCCGTGACGCGGGGGTGCCCAGTTCGCCGAGCGCAGCGCCGTCCCTGACCAGTTCGTCGTCGGTGAGGTTGCCGACCCGGTAGAAATCCCACCACTGGGGCCGAGCTTCCCGGCGGTGCCAGCCGATAAGCCCCGCCAGCAGCGGGCGCTCGGCCAGGCGTAGCTCCTCGACCAAGGCCGCCTCGGTTGCCTCCGCCGTGCTCAGGCTCTCCGACGGCGTTCCCTGGGCGAGCACTGGGCGCGGCTGGGGGCCATGTAAGCGCTCCAGCTCCGCCCGGCGCTCTTCCAACCAGGCGTGGAGGTCATGGGCCGAGCGGACGTCGTCGCGGTTGTAGGCGGCGATCCGCTCCAGGATGTCGTCGTCGCTCTCGACCAGCCAGCGTTCGTAGGCGACGACCGACGCCAAGGCATCGGCGACGTCGTCGGGCTGGTCCCCCGAACCCCGGGTTCCTCCCCAGTAGAAGGCCTCGAGCTTCTTGATGGAATAACTGCCCTTGCTGATCCGCAAACCTTGGCGGACAACGCCGTAGAGGTCGACGAGCACCTCGCCCCGCAGCAGGCGGTCGAACTGGCTCTCGGCCACTCCGTGACGCTGCGTGAGCCGCTCTAGGGCCGAGCGCTCGTACGGCGCGTAGTGGTAGACGTGCATGGCGGGATCGTCATCAAGACGAGCGGTCACGTCGGCCAGCAGGTCGGCGGTCAGGACGCGCTCTTCGTCAAAGGAGTGCGCCCAGTACGTCGTGAAGCGTCCTTTTCGGTCCCAGAGACCGGCCAGGTACTCTCGGCCCTCACCACTCTCGGCATAGGGGTCGCCTTCGAAGTCCAAGTAGACGTCGCCCTCGCTGGGTGAGGGCAGCCGGAGCAGGCCAAGGCCGGGCTCAGGAGCCAGGAGCTCGTAA
>PMWT01000147.1 GCA_003166025.1 Acidimicrobiaceae bacterium
GCCCTCCTCGACGCCGGGACGACCGACCTCGTCGTGTTTGACCGGGACGGAGTGCTGGCCGAGCGTCCCGGGGCGCCGGCTCACCACGCCCGCCTGGCGGCGCGCTCCAACCCCCGGGGCCTGACCAGCCTGGCCGGTGCCCTGGACGGGGCCGACCTGTTTATCGGGACGGCCCGCCGTGGCTCGGTCGACCCCGGGCTACTGGCCCGGATGGCCCCGCGCCCGATGGTCTTCGCCCTGTCTAACCCCGAGCCCGAAGTCTTCGCCGAGGAGCTGCGGGGCGACGCCGTCATCGCCACCGGGCGGAGCGATTTCCCCAACCAGATCAACAACTCCTTGTGCTTCCCCGGCTTCTTCAANNGCGACGCGCGCCATCGCCGGTTCGGTCAGCGACGAGGAGCTGGCTCTCGGCGTCATCGTGCCGTCCATGTTCCAGCCCCGGGTGCACGAGCAGGTGGCGGCGGCCGTGGCCGAAGCCTGGTCGTCCGAACACCCGGCTGAGCCCGGCCCGTCTTAGCTCCGCCCCCCGGGTGACGGGGCCGCCAGCCACGGGGCGGACGGCGTGAGGTCTCCCAAACAATTTCTCGCGGCAATTTGCATGAAATAGGTTGGTAAGCCTTATTTCTGTAATTACCTCATAACTCAAAAGGGCCAGAAGATCGCGAATTCACGGCCGTGATTGCCGGTATCTCTCATCTCGGGCAATTTGTGGCCGAATCGATGCCCCATCCATGGTCCTCGGTGCCGATAACCCGTGCGTGGCACATTCCTCGCTGTTGCACTCCGTAAATGGCCCGGACGAGGCGGACGGGGCCGACGACCCCGATGGCCTGCTCCTTACCACCGACGGGCCCCAGGACTGGCGGGCCACCCGGGCCCCCCAGACACGTTGGGGCCAATGGTGGGAACGCCATCCCATGACCCTGCGCGCGGTGGCCGCCGTCGCCCTGTGCTGGGGCGCCGTCTACCTGGGCTGGCGGCTGGCCGAAACGGGCCGAGGTATAGCCCCATTGGCGTTTTACTCCCTCTGGCTGGTCGAGCTGTACAACTTCGTCTCCTTGGTGCTGCTCGGTTTCTACGGCTGGCGCTGGTCGGAGCCCGTTCGGCCCCCGGCCACGGCCGGGTATGACGTAGACGTTTTCGTCACTACCTACGACGAATCTCGTGAGGTGGTGGAGGCGACGCTGGCTGGGTGCGCGGCACTCAGGTACCCGCACCAGACTTTCCTCCTCGACGACGGCCGGCGGCTCGATATGAAAGCCCTGGCCGAGAAATGGGGTGCGCACTGGATCTGCCGGCCCGACAATTCTCATGCCAAGGCGGGCAATATCAACCACGCCCTCACCTGCACGAGCAGCGAGCTGATCTTCTTCCTGGACGCCGACCACGTACCCCTCCCCGACGCCCTCGACGCCACCGTGGGGTACTTCGACGACGACAAGGTCGCCCTCGTCCAGAGCCCGCACGACTTCTACAACCAGGACTCGGTGCAGCACTACGAGCCGGGCCGCCACGAGCAGAGCCTGTTCTTCGAGGTGGTCTGCCCGGGCAAGGACCGCCACAACGGCGTCTTCTGGTGCGGCTCGGCCACGCTTCTGCGCCGCACCGCCCTGGTCGGGGTGGGCGGAGTTGCCACTGAGACCATCGCCGAGGACTTCCACACGACTATCAAGCTCCATCGCCAGGGTTGGCAGACCCGCTACCACGACGAGGTCCTGGTCCAGGGAATAGCGCCGCACGACCTCGACGGCTACCTGTTGCAGCGCGACCGCTGGGCCCGCGGCAACCTCGCCGTCCTCACCCTTCCGGAGTCCCCTCTGAGCCTGCACTGCGGCCTTACAGCGCGCCAGAGGCTCTCCTATTTCGGCAGCCTTTTCGCCTACGGCGCTGGCGCGTCGCGGCTAGGCATGATCGCGGTGCTCTTTGCCGTCCTGGCCTTCGGGGTGTTGCCGGCGCACATGACAGTGATAAACCTGGCCGCTCTCTGGGCGCCCTGGTCGGTCCTGGCCATCATTTCGGCCAGCGCGCTGTGCCGGGGGCACCTGAGGTCCGCCGAGTCTTCGCACTACACGCTCATCACGGCCATGATCTTCACCCGCGCCCTACGCTGCGCCCTCGTGCCGTCCCGGACCAAGTTCAAGGTCACCCCGAAGGAGGGCGTTGACACGGGCGGCTGGCGGTCCCTACGTAGCCTGCGCCCCTTGATCGTGGTGGCCGTAGCCCTAGTCGGCGCTCTCGTCTGGCGGGGCCTCGGGATCCTCGGCTACGTGCACGTCCGGCCCCTCCCGGCCTGGGCGGCCACCTTTGCCATGGCCCTCGGCACCTGGGAGCTGTACCGGTTGATCGCCTCCTTTCGCATCATCTTCCGCCGGCGCCAGCGGCGCGCCCAGGTGCGCTTCGCCTGCCTGGCCCCGGCCACTATCGGCAACCAGACCGGCCATCGTTCCTACGGGCGTGTCGTGGACGTGTCGGTCTCGGGCGTCGGCCTCGTGATCGCCGAAGAGGTCGCGGCAGGCGCGCTGCTGCGCGTTGATTTCGCCCTTCCCGGCCTGGACGACCAGCCCCTGGCTGTGGCCGCCACGGTCACGGTGAAGTCGGCCCGCCAGGCCCCGGGAGGGGGGTGGTGGCTGGGCACGAACATCACCTATGCGGACGACGCCTCGCGCGACAACCTCGTGCGCTACTGCTATGTGACGCACCCGTGCGAACGCCTGCGCGAGAGCCGCCTCGAGCCGCCCGCCGCAACTGTGGTCCCGATCGGGGTGGTGGCACCGCCAGCCGACGGCGACGACGCAGGGCAAGCCCCTGCGCCTGCATCCCTTATCGCCGGAGAAATGGGATAGAGCCAGGCACGGCTGGAGCCACCAGGCCAGGGCCGGGAAGCGGGCCCCAAGCGATGGTGCCGGCCTTACGGCCCCATTCTCGCCGATACCCCGGAGGGGTATAGTGACCAGGAGAGAAAGGAGCCTTTGTGGCAGAGACAGCCCATTACCGGGTCCCGGGCATGACCTGTGACCACTGCGTCAACGCCGTCAAGGCCGAGCTGAGCGCGCTAGCCGGCGTCGCCCGGGTTGATGTCGACCTGGGCACCAAAGTGGTCGGGGTGACCGGCGAGAGGCTCGACGACGCCGCGCTGCGCGCCGCCATCGAACTTGCCGGCTACGAAGCACTGAGGTGACCCGCCGGGCGCCGGCGGCCCCGGGCGCGGTGGCGGTCGCCGAACGGCCACCGGGGACCGGACGGGCCCAGCTGGCCATCGACGGCATGACCTGCGCGTCGTGCGCCGCCCGGGTCGAAAAACGCCTCAACAAGCTCGAAGGCGTGGCCGCGACGGTCAATTTCGCCACCCAGGAGGCGGCCGTCTCCTACGACTCCGGCCAGGTCAGCGTGGACGAGCTCATCGCCGCCGTGGAGGCGGCCGGTTACCGCGCCCGAGTGCCGGCGCCGTCGGCCGTGGACGACGACCCGGCGCGCCCGTACCGCCGGCGCCTGATCGGGGCGGTCGCGGCCTCAATACCCCTGGTGGTGCTGGCCTGGGTGCCGGGGGGCCGCTCCCCGGGCTGGGAGTGGCTGTCGCTGGCACTGGCGACACCAGTCGTGCTCTACGGGGGCTGGCCCTTCCACCGGGCGGCGGCGGCGAACGCCCGCCACGGCGTGGCCACCATGGACACCCTGATATCAGTGGGCACGCTGGCGGCGTGGTCCTGGTCGGCCGTCGTCCTGCTGGCCGGCCTGCGGGCCCCCGTCTACTTCGACACCGCAGGCGCGGTCACGGCCTTGGTCCTGCTCGGTCGCTACCTCGAGGCCCGCGCCAGGCGCCGCTCGGGCGAGGCGGTGCGCCTCCTCCTAGGCCTGGGCGCCAAACAGGCCCGCCTTTGGCGGGACGGCGACGAGGTGCTGGTACCGGTGGACCGGTTGGCTGTCGGTGACAGCTTTGTAGTGCGCCCGGGGGAGAAAATCGCTACTGACGGGCTGGTCGAGTCGGGCGTCTCGGCCGTCGATGCCTCCATGCTCACAGGCGAGCCGGTACCGGTCGATGTGGGGCCGGGCGACCACGTGGCGGGCGCGGCCATCAACACCTCGGGCCGGCTCGTGGTCCGGGCCACCCGGGTCGGCGGAGAAACGGCCCTGGCCCAGATCGCCCGCCTGGTGGCACAAGCTCAGGCCGGCAAGGCACCGGTGCAACACCTGGTCGACCGGGTCTCGGCAGTGTTCGTGCCCACGGTCATGGTCCTGTCGCTGCTCAGCTTCGTCGGACGGCTGGCATCGGGCGCCGCGCCCGGTGCCGCCTTCACGGCCGCGGTGGCGGTGCTGGTCGTCGCCTGCCCGTGCGCCCTGGGGCTCGCCACCCCGACGGCTCTACTCGTCGGCACCGGGCGCGGCGCCCAGCTCGGGATCGTCGTCAAAGGCCCCGAGGTCCTGGAAAAGGCCCGGGACGTCACGGTCATCGCCCTGGACAAGACGGGGACGCTGACCGACGGCGTTATGAGCGTCGGCGCCATCGTCCCGGCGGCGGGCACCGGCGAGGAAGAGGTACTGGGCCTGGCGGCGGCGGCCGAGAGCGCCAGCGAGCACCCGGTCGCCCGGGCCATAACCGAGCGAGGACGAAGGCGCCTTGGCCGGCTTTCGAACGTGGAAGGCTTCGTCAACCACGCCGGCCTCGGCGTCGAGGCCGTGGTCGAGGGCCGCTCCGTGGTAGCTGGGCGGCCCGCCCTGGTGGAGGACCATGGCGCGGCCTTGCCCGCCATGCTGGTGGCGCGGGCCGAGGAGCTGGAAGCGGCCGGGGCCACCGTGGTCTGGGTGGCCGCCGACCTCCGCTGCTGCGGCCTGATCGCCCTAACTGACCGGGTCAAGCCGACAAGCCGGCAAGCAGTGGCCGAGCTGCGAGCGCTTGGGCTGAGCCCGGTCCTGCTGAGCGGGGATAACGAGCGCGCCGCGGCCAACGTAGCCGCCGCCGTAGGCATCGACCGGGTACTGGCCAACGTCCTGCCCGACGGCAAAGCAGCCGAGATCCGCCGGCTCCAGAGCACGGGCCAGGTGGTGGCCATGGTCGGCGACGGCGTCAACGACGCCCCCGCTCTGGCCCAAGCCGACCTGGGCCTGTCGATCGGCACCGGCACCGACATCGCCATTGAAGCCGCCGACCTCACCCTTGTCTCGGGGGACCTGCGAGCGGCAGCCGACGCCATCAGGCTCGCCCGCCGCACCCTGGCCACCATCAAGGTCAACCTGTGGTGGGCGTTCGCCTACAACCTGGTCGCCGTCCCACTGGCCGTGGCCGGCATCATCCAACCCGTCGTCGCCGCCGGCGCCATGGCTTTTTCCAGCGTCTTCGTCGTTACCAATTCGCTCCGGCTGCGCCGGTTCCGTCCCCGCAGGGAAGGCCCATGACCGAGACCACCACCCCACCCGGTGCCGCCCCGGAAGGCTCCAGCACGGCCGCGCCGACAGGCTCCGAGACCCCCGCCTACGGTTACCTGGCCGACAAGGACGCGCTCATCAAACGCATGCACCGCATCGCCGGCCAGGTGGGCGGCGTCGAGAAGATGATCGCAGACGACCGCTACTGCATCGACATCCTCACCCAGATCTCCGCCGTCGGCACCGCCCTTGATGCCCTGGCCTTCACAATCCTCGACAACCACGTAAAGCACTGCGTTGCCCATGCCCTGGCCGCGGGTGACGAAGCTGTGGCCGCCGAAAAGAGCCGGGAGCTGCTCGAAGCTGTTCACCGCTTCGCCCGGGCCCGCTAGGCCGAAGTTACTAGGGCCGGGCGCCTACTCCCGGGACCGACCGAAGGACGACTTCGGCCCGGGCACCGCCTCGGCCTCTCGGTCCGCGGTGACCAGGGGGTACGGCTCGTCATGTTCGCCCGGACTGGCCTCGCGTTGCCTGACTTCGGTCAGGACCCGGCCGAGCACGCCGTCGTGACCGAGGAGCGCGTCCTCCACCTCGCCGGTCAGGGACAACCCTTCGATAATCGTCGGCAGGGGCGTCGTGACCAGATGTCCGAGGGCCGACAACAGGCCGACCGTGAACGCGGCGTCGACCTGGCGAGGCTCCAGCTCCAGGGCCAGCGCGGTGACCTCGCACGCCCGGGCCCGGGCTATGACCATTTCGAGGTGCTCGTCCGCGCTCTGGCAACAACTGGCGAGGACCATGAGCGTCACCCAAGTGCGCAACCGGCGGGTACCCAGGGAGACGAGGGCCTCACGCACGGAATGCAAGCGCGGGAAAAGGCCTCGGGCGGCGCCCGCCCCGGCCGCTCTCAAGAAGCGGTAGCTGAGGGCGGGGTCGGTCTGGACGAGGTCCTGGATCTCGCGGCCCGAGGTGCCCGGGCGGACAAGCTCCTCGAGAAGGCGCAGGCATACGACCTTGTCGGGGCACAAGGCGTCGCCCTCGACGACGTCGGGCCGGCCAAGTAGGTAGCCCTCGAACAGGTCGAAGCCGAGGTTCTGGCAGACCTCCAGCTGCTCGCGCGTCTCGATCTTTTCGGCCAGCAGCTCGACGCCGAACTTCGAGTTATGGCTGACGGCGTTCGAAAGTTGAGTGGTCGTGAGCGACAGGACATCGAGCTTGATGATCGAGACCATGTCCAGCAACGGGTCGTCGTCATCGTCCCAGACGTAATGGTCCAGGGCCAGGGCATAGCCGTTTTGCACCAGATGACGGCAACCGGCCACCACTTCGGGGGTACGGGCAACGTCCTGGACTACCTCGATGACCGTCTGGCGGGGCGGCAGGGGGAACTCGAGGTCGCCGACCAGGAAGGGGCGGGGGGCCTTGACGAAGACCCGCTTGTCGCCCACCAGGTCGGCCACCCCGACATCGAGGCCGGCCCGCACCAGGACGTCCGCAGTCATGGCGATACCGTCGGTGGTCCGGGCGCCCGGGCCCCGGAAGAGCAGCTCGTAACCTCGGACACGGAGATTGGCGCCGTAAATGGGCTGGCGGGCCAACATGAAACGGCTCATCTTCTGCGCCCAAAGAGCGGACCTTTCAACGACATCCGGGTGCTCCTTTGAGAGGCTATGTCGGCTCCACTACCAAGGTATTTCGACCGTCGCCCGCAGTTCCTGAACACAGCGCAGCCGCGCGGGCGAGCCGATCGGCGGAAAAAGGCGAAACCAAGGCCGGTCCGAGCAAATGGCCCGACAGGCCCGGCCGGCGTCCCTGCGTCCCCGTCGCGGGGAGTAGTCGTCCCTGGGCGGCGGTACCGTCTTCCAGATGGGGGGACAGGCTTTCCACATGAAGGGACAGGCTCCTAAATGAGGGGGCCCGCCGTTCTGGGCCGCAGCGTCGTGGTAGCGCCGGGCCGACAACCGCCTCCGGAGTGGGAGGACTGCCGGCGGGCCGAGGGGAGCACCGAGGAGCTCGAGCAAGCATGGCGCGACCGCACGCCACTCGTCATCGAGGTCGGCGACGGCCCGGGCGACGGCGAAGTGGCGGTGGACGGCGAGGCGTCGGGCGGAAAGGCAGCGGGCGGCGAGGTCGAAAACTCCCCGGTTTGGTCGCTGGCCCCCTCGTTCAGCTTTCCCGGCGAACGCCGGGCGCACGCGACCTTCGCCAATTCCGTGGACGCCCGCAGCGCCGACGCGAGGTGGTACTTGGCCGGCTCTGCCATGCGGCTGGGAGCGCGTGCCGGAGGGCCGGCCGACGTGGTGCTGGCGGACGGGACGCCGGCGTTCTGCGACGGGGGGCCGCTCGAGTGGCAAGGCCCGATCGGCCAGGCGGCCGTGGTCCCCCGGCTGGCGCTCCTGGCGGGATCGCTGGTCCCGTTCGGGCCCAATGTCACGGGCGCGGCCCTGGCCCCCGACCAGCTCGAGGCCGTGGTCCATCCCGGCGGGGCGGCCCGCATCATTGCCCCGGCCGGCTCGGGCAAGACCCGGGTGCTCACCGAACGCGCCCGCCACCTGCTGCGCAAATGGCGCCTGCCGGGCCGGGCCGTGACCCTGGTGGCATACAACAAACGGGCCGCGGACGAGATGCGAGAGCGTACTCCCGACCTGCCGGACCTCCAGGTCCGCACCCTGAACTCCCTGGGCCTGTCCATCGTGTCCAGGTCTGTCCCGGTGACCACCATCGACGAGGGCGAGGTGCGCCGCATCCTGGACGGCCTGGTCGACCTGCCCCGCCGGGCCAACACCGACCCTGCAGTGGCCTGGATCGAAGCCCTCTCCGCCGTGCGGCTCGGGCTTCAGGCCCCGGCCGAGGTGGAAGCCGAGTTCGGCGGCGACGTGGACGGCCTCCCGGAGGTGTTCGACCGCTACCGTCGCCTCCTGGCGGACCGCCGCCTGGTCGATTTCGACGAGCAGGTCTACCGCGCCATCGAGGTCCTGCTCACCGACCCGGCCGCCCGCAAGGCAGCACGTCATTCGTGCCGGGCCATGCTGGTAGACGAGTTCCAGGACCTCACTCCCGCCCATCTGCTGCTGGTACGGCTGCTGGCGGGGCCCGAGGGTGCCGTGTTCGGGGTGGGCGACGACGACCAGACCATCTACGGCTATTCCGGCGCCTCGCCCGAGTGGCTCATCGACTTCCGCCGTTTTTTCCCGACCGCGGGCGAACACCCGCTCCATGTCAATTACCGCTGCCCGGTAAGCGTCGTCGAGGCGGCCCGGACCTTGCTCACCCACAACCAGCGCCGGGTGCAGAAGCGCATCGTGGCCGCCCCCGGCCGCGCTCGGGCCGAGGGTGAGCTCGAGGTGATGACGAGCGAGAGCCCTCTGACCGCCACCGTAGACCGGGTCGCGCGTCTGGTGGCCGACGGCACCGCTCCCGCGGATGTGGCCGTCCTGACCCGGGTCAACGCCTCGCTGGCCCCGGTCCAGGTGGGCCTGGTGCACCGCCGCGTCCCCGTACAGGCCGCCGTCGACGCGTCGTACCTGTCGCGGGGGGCGGTGCAGGCCGCGCTGGCCTGGCTCCGCCTGGCGGTCTCCTCGCCCGAGCACCTGGCCGGTACGGACGTAGCCCTGGCCGCCCGCCGGCCGTCGCGGGCCCTGTCGCCCAAAGTGGTCGAGTGGATGGGCGAGCAGTCGGGGGTGGGCCGGCTCGAACGGCTGGCGGGGCGGCTCAACGCCCGGGATGCCGACAAGATCACCGGCTTCGTCTCAGACCTGAAAATGCTCCACCGCCGAGCGGCGGCGGGCACGACCGCCGCTGTCCTGCGAGCGGTGCGCGACGACATCGGCCTCGACCGGGCGATGGAACTGCTGGAGGGGTCGCGCCGGCGCCTCGACCGCTCGGCCCAGACCGACGACCTGGACGCCCTGGTGGCCTTGGCCGCCCTCCACCCGGAGCCGGAGGGTTTCGAGGACTGGCTCAGCCGGTCGTTGCGCCACCCCGGCACCGTCGACGGGGTCGTGCTGTCGACGGTCCACCGAGTGAAGGGCCGGGAGTGGCCGCACGTGGTGCTCCACGAGGTTTCGGCCGGCCTGCTCCCCCATCGCTTGGCGGTCGACATCGAGGAAGAGCGCAGGGTGTTCCATGTGGGGCTGACCCGCGGCTCGATGTCGGTGTACGTGGTCGGCGGAGAGGTGCCGTCGCCTTTCCTGGCCGAGCTGAGCGAAGAGTGGACGCAATCCCGCCGGCCCGTCCGGGCGGTCCCTTCCCGGACCGCACCGGCCCTGCCTCGGACCGCACCGACCGGGGCCGAGGCTCTTTCCTCCCTACCGGCCCGCCGCCATGTGGTCCCGGTCGGCGGCGGTACCTCCAGGTCCGGGCGCGCCCCCAAAGGCGAGCCCGTACCGCCCGAAGTCGTGGACCGTGCCCGTCAGGCGCTGCGGGCATGGCGCTCCCGGCGAGCCTCGGCCGAGCACAAACCCCCTTACATCTACTTGCACGACCGGACGTTGGAGGCGCTGGCCAGCGAGGCGCCCTCGACGATGGCGGCCCTGGCCAAGGTCAGCGGTATCGGCCCGGGCAAGCTCGAGTCGTACGGCGACGAGCTGCTGGCCCTCATCGCCGCCGCCCGCCGGGGTGAGTAGGCGCGGGAAGCGCGTCGGACCGGGCCTGAACAGAGGTAGCCTGCCCGCAAGAAAGGGGGCTGACATGGCCGACAAGTCTCCCCGCAAGACCGCTTCCAAGAAGTCCGGCAAGACCATCAAAGAGAAGCGCCAAGCCAAGAAGGAAAAGCAGCAGCCCAAATCGGGGCTCGTTAGCTGACGGCCAGTGCACCGGGGCGTACTGCTCGGTGCACTGGTCTTGCTGGGCGGGGCGTTCACTACGGCCGCCGGGGGGACAGAGGTCCCCGCGACCACGGCCGGGGGTGAGGCGCGGGCGGCCGTAGCCGACCTGGCGAGGCCGTGCGGCACCTTGTCGGGCAAGCCGGCGGTGGACCAGGTCATGCTGATCTGGGAGGAAAACCACAGTTACAGCTCGATTATCAGCAACTCCGAGGCCCCGGAGATCAACGCCTTGGCCACCAAGTGCGGGCTGGCCACCGGGTATGAGGCGCTGACCCACCCGTCTTTGCCCAACTACATGGAGATGACCTCCGGGCGACCTTTTACGTCGTCGCCCTGGACCGACGATTGCGACCCGGCCGGGAGCTGCACGACCTCTGTCCCCTCGGTCTTTTCCGAGCTCGACGCCCACGGCCGCGAGTGGCGGGCCTACGTGGAGGCCATGGGCCAAGACTGCGGCCTGGTCAGCTACGGCGAGTACGCGGCGAAGCACAACCCCGCCGCGTACTACACCGGCATCAGGGACCAATGTGCCGCCTGGGACCAGCCCTTGGGTACCACGACCAGCGGCCCCTTCCACCACGCCCTTGCCTCGGGGCCCTCGGTGGGCCTCACCACCGTCACCCCTGACCTCCAAGACGACATGCACGATGGCACGGTGGCGCAGGCCGACCACTGGCTCGCCGGTTGGGCGCCCCAGATCCTGGCCAGCCCCGCCTACCGCTCGGGCCGTCTGGCCGTGCTCATCGCCTGGGACGAGGGAGCGGGCGGGGGCAACGTCGCTTCGCACGTGGCGCTCATCGTGATGTCCGCCTTCACACCGGCGGGCACGCGCTCAGCGCTGGCGTTCGACGACTACTCGGTGCTGCGTTCCATCTGCCAACTGACCGGTGTGGCTGTCCCGGGGAGGGCCTCGTCCGCACCCTCGCTCGTCGGCCCGTTCCATCTCTGAGACTTGGTGCGCTTACCGGCCCGGCGCGCCCGCGAGCCGGTTGAAAGGGCGGGGCTGGTAGGTTTGGGCCGGACTTTGTTGTCAAGCCAGCGGGTGGGCCCCGGTGGAACGGTCGGCCAGCTACTGGGCGACCATTAGGACGGGCAGGTGGGGAGTCATAACTCGGTCTAGGCACCGCAGGGCGCGTCTGTTGGCGGGTGCCGCACTGAGCCTTACAGCGTGCTTCGTCGCCCAACCCTTGTCGAGCGTCATAGCGGCCACCCCGGCTGCGACGGGGCAGGCCGGCACCGACCAGCCCTCTCAGAAGGTCATGCTGGTGCTCAGGCACACCTGCCCCCCCGACACGAGGACGTCGCCCGGTGCCGCTTGCCCGGCCCAGGCGCGGGTATTGGGGGCGCTGAAGGCGGGCGGGGCCAAAGTGCTGGCGACGACCAGCCTGGTGGACTCCATAACGGCCTCCGTCAGCCCCGCGCTCGCCCATGCCCTGCGCCTGTCGCCTGCCATCTCCGAGGTCATCCCCGACACCCCGCTCAGCGCCACCGCCCCGAACGGGCCGTCCTCGGGCACAACGGCGCCGGGCCCGGGCTCCCCAGCTCCTGCGGCGGCAACCCCCGCACCGGCGGCGACGACCCCGCCGGTGCTGCGAGCACACGGGGTTGCCCCCCCCAGCGAGCTCTGTGGCACCCGCTCCGACCCCGAACTGGGCCCCGAAGCCCTCCAGGTCATCCACGCCACACCGGCGGAGACGACTGGAGCCGACGGGGCTGGGGTGACCGTGGCCTTCCTGGCCGACGGGGTCGACCCTAACAACGCCGACTTTCGCCGCAACCGGGCCTACGGACCGCAGGGTTCACCGGTGATCGTCCACTACCAGGACTTTTCCGGCGACGGCACCCGGGCCAAGACCGCCGGCGGTGAGGCTTTCGGCGACGCCAGCTCCATCGCCGCCCAGGGCAACCTCGAGTACGACCTCTCGGAGTACGTCAACCCCGACATGGCGTCCGTCCTGCCCAAGGGCGGGTGCTGGACCAGGGTCGTCGGCGCCGCCCCGGGTGCGTCCCTGCTGGCGCTCAAGGTCCTCGGCCTGGGTTCGGCCAACGAATCGACGTCGGGCTTCGTCCAGGCTCTCCAGTACGCCGTCCAGCACGGGGCCAAGGTCATCAACGAGTCCTTCGGGAGCGAGGATTTCCCCGACACGGACCTGGACGTGCTGCGCACAGCGGACGATGCCGCCGTTGCCGCCGGCGTCACCGTGGTGGTCTCCGCGGGGGACGCCGGGCCGACCAGCACGATCGAGTCGCCGGCCTCAGACCCCGGCGTCATCAGTGTGGGCGCCACGACGACGTTCCAAAGTTACGCCCAGTCCGATGAAGGCGGCTTCTACAACCCCGCCGTGGGCAACGGCACGTGGGACGACAACAACCTCTCGTCGCTGTCGTCGGGCGGCTACACCCAGTCCGGCAGCACCATCGACCTCGTCGCCCCGGGCGACGCCAACTGGGCCCTGTGCTCCACGGACGCCACCCAGTACACCGACTGCGCCGACAGCCTCCGCGGCAAGGACATCGGCGTGGAGAGCTTCGGCGGTACCAGCGAGGCCTCGCCACTGACGGCGGCGGCCGCCGCCGACGTTATAGAGGCGTACTCCCAGGCCCACCACGGAACCGACCCGTCCCCGGCCCTGGTCAAGGAGATTTTGTGCAGTACGGCCACCGACATCGGTGCTCCGGCCGCCGAACAGGGGGCTGGACTGCTCAATGTCGCCGGCGCGGTAGCGCTCGCCCGGTCGCTGCCCTCCCGCGTCCCGGTCACACCAATACCGACGACGACGACCACAGCTCCGACTACGACAACTACGACGACGACCACAGCTCCGACTACGACGACGAGCACGACCACGAGCTCGAGCACGACCAGTACGACGTCCACCACCGGCGCGACGTCCACGACCACCACGACGCCGGCCTCGACAACGAGCACGAGCACCACGACGACCACCGCGGCGAGCAGCGGAGGTGCCCGGCGGGCGGCCGCTACCACCGAGCCCGCGGCGGTGATGGTGGCCCCCCCGCCCTCCGGCGATCTTCTGGTAGGGCCCAGCCAGGTAAACGTCGTGGGGAAAGCAGGCGCCGTCACCCGCGAGCGGCTTACCCTCACCAATACCGGGCCGGCGACCACGACCGTGCACCTGTCGACCCGGGCACTGACCCAGAAGATCTATGACACCGGGCCTCGAGAGTTCACCATCGACCCGGCCAAGCCCACGGACAACACGGGTACGTTCCCGATTTGGAGCGGCGTCACCGAGGTCTACCAGACCGAGAGCTTCACGGTCCCGGCGGTGAGCGGCTCACGGCTCATTTTCTCCGCCGATTACCCGAACACGAGCCAGACGTCCCTGCTCCACTTCGCCCTGTTCGAGCCGGACGGCAGTTATGCCGCCTACTCCGACCCTCAAGGCTTGGCCGACTACGCCGAAGTCGAGGTGGCCGACCCACCGGCAGGACGCTGGACAGCGTTGTTCTTCACCGAGCAGAACGGTGCGACCAAAGGAGGAAAAGGCACCAAGGGCACGGTGCAATGGGACGCCAGCACGTGGCGGTACGACCCGGCCTCGCCCATCAGCCCGTCGTCGTTGTCGATCGGCGCGGGCCGCACGGCCACGGCCACGATCACTGTCACCAACCCCCAACCGGCCGGCGACACGGACGAGTCGGTGGTCGTGTCCTCCTCGGCCGGGCAGACCACCGTCCCGGTCACCATCAGGACGATGGTGGCGATAGGGGCAGGGGGCGGGACCTTCCAGGGCGTGCTCACAGGCGGCAATGGCCGGGACGGGTCGGACGCCCAGACGAACACCTATTTTTTCGACGTCCCCGCCAGCAAGACGGACCTCGCCGCCAGTGTGGCGTTGCGCACCGACCCGGACGAGGTCCTGGTGTGCTACCTGATAGGCCCGGACGGCCAGACGGTGGGTTACTCCAGCAACTACACCGAGGTGCCCAAGTCAACCTCCGACCTCAAGCCCGGCTCGACCCGCTATCTTCAGACGTTCGCCGTCGGCCCCCCAGCCGGGGAGTGGGAACTGGTCCTGGACTGGGAGAACCCCGTTACGGGCAAGGAGCTGACGGAGGACTTCTCCGGCGCCATCCGCTTCAACCAGGCCCAGGCTTTCAGCCAGCTGCCGGACTCCCCTTCGACCCTGCTGCTCAGGGGCCAGCCAGCCTCTTTGGCCGTCGCCCTGGCCAACAGCGGGGTCGCCCCCGAGGCCTACTTCGTCGACCCCCGGCTGGACCAGACCACGACGCTCGTCCTAAAGAACCTCAACACCGGCACTAGCGCCGGCCAGCTACACCTACCGGCCCGGGTCGGGCAGGCCTTCCCGCTCGGGACCCCGATCTACCTGGTCCCTTCGGGCACGAGCAGGCTGAACGCCAGCGTCTCGCGCCTGACCGGCACCGGGCGGGTGTCGTTTGCCTTGTCCCCCCTCAACGGCGACCCTGAGGTATCGCCCGCCGTCCCCGCCACAGGTCTCACCACCTCGGGCACGCCGACGTCGGAGAGCCTCCAGCTGAGCGAGCCCGAGCTCACCCCCGGACTGTGGGCGCTCAGTGCTGCGGAGGTAGGGCCCTACCCGCCCGGGGGCGCTCCCCGAGAGACGGTGGCGGCGAAGGTGACAGCGGTGACCCAGGCTTTCGACACCACGGTGAGCGCCGGCGTCAACGACCTGTGGGAGGTGGGCTTGAAGTTTTCCCGTTTCTACTACCTGGCGCCGGGGCAGAGCACGGAGATCGGGGTCACCATCACGCCCACGGCCCCAGTCGGCACAGTGGTCTCCGGGACCCTCTACATCGACGATTTCACCCTCGAAAGCTTCGTAGGCACCAAGGGGGTACTGATCGACTCGGACGAGGTGGCCGCCCTGCCCTACTCATATACCGTCGGGCGTTGCTACGGCTGCCTCGTGCCGGTGGTGAAAGGGCGCTCCTAGCGCCGTGCAGATCCCAGTTCCCGAGGATTTGGCCATGTACATGGCCCTGTCCGCGTCACGCAGGATGTCGTCGGTCGATGCGTAGTACGCACCGCCCACCGCCACCCCGATACTGACGGCGAGCGAGAAGGTCTCGCCCCGCAGGACGTAGGGCTGGCGCAGGTGCTCCGACAACCGGTGGACGACGCCTTCGACCGTGGCGGTGTGCCTGGCGTCCTGCAAAAGGACCAGGAACTCGTCTCCGCCGTAGCGGGCCGCCGTGTCCGATTCACGCACGTGCGCACGGATACGGTCGGCCACCTCGATGAGCAGTTGGTCGCCGAAAAGATGGCCCTTGGTGTCGTTGACGCGCTTGAAATTGTCAAGGTCCATCCACAGGACGGTGTAGGCGTGCTCGGGCTGCCGCTTGGATGCCAGCATGGCCTGGGACAGCCGGTCAAGGAACAGCTGCCGATTGGGCAGCCCGGTCAGGTGGTCGTAAAGGGCCTGGCGGCGCAGCTGCTCCTCCAGTGACCGTCGTTCCGTCACGTCGGTCATGGACCCGACGATGCGTGTGGCCGGCGCCCCGTTGCCGGGGACGGCGAGGATGCGGCAAATAGCCCACAGCAGCGGCCCGTCGCCCACCTGCGTCCGCAGCTCGTAGGTCACGAACGTGGTTTCGCCCGTCTCGAGGCCGGAAATTGCGGCCAACAGGCCGGCGCGGTCATCGGGGTGAACGTGCTTCAGCCATTGGTCGGGACCGCTGTCGATGTCGGCTTGGTCGACGCCCAGCATTTCCTGGAGGCGGGGGGAGAGATAAGCCGTCCCGGTGGTCAGGTCCCAGTCCCACAGGCCGTCATTGGCGGCGCGCGCCGCCAGGGCATAGCGCCGTTCGCTGGCTCGCACGGCGGCTGCCATTTCCCTTTCCCGCTGGTAAGAAATGGCGAGCTCGTCGCTTCTCTGGCTGAGCGAGCGCACCAGTTCTCTCTGGTACAGGGCTTGACTGAACAGGGCGGACCATGTGAAGTACGCCTCTTGTTCCAAAGAGGCGACCATCGGCTGGGCAATGGCGAGGAACCCCCAGTCCGCTTTTGCGCTCTTCAGCGGGAACAGGTAGACGACGTCCTGGCCCTCCCCCACCGCGAACAGCTCCTCGGGGGGGAACGACTCCACGTCCATGCTGTAAGAACTGAGCTGTAGCCCGTTGCCCGAGGCGGCGAACGTACCGGCGATGTCGAGGGTGCCCCCCAGCCCCGGCTCGACCGGTCCGGGATCGACCGGCCTGGCACCATCGGCACCCTTGTCCTGCCACAGGCCCAGGGCGCCGGCCCGGGCCCCGGTTTTCTGCAACCAGTCCAACTGACGGGGGTCCCGGTCCTGGTAGAAGAGGTCGATGGTGATGCTGTAGTCGTCCCTCACCATCTTGCGCAGCTCGTAGTACGAGTCATTGCGCGTCGCCAACAAGGACTTGGCCAGGGTCAAGCTGCTCTCGGCCCCAGAACAGCCGCAGCTTTCACGGGCCAGGTAGGTCGTCGGCACCACGTGGCGGCCCGGCCGCACGCTGACGCCGGCCAATTGGCGCAACAACAGGTCCGCAGCCAGACGGCCCAGCTGGCTCACGTCGTGAGTGACCGTCGACAGGGCCGGCGATACCAGCTCGGCGCGCGGGTCGTCGTCAAAACCGGCAATAGCCTGGTCCGCCGGCAGCTCCAAGCCCGCGGCCTGCAGGACCTTCATGGTCCCCACGGCATTGAGGTCGGTGGCGGCGAACACCGCGGTGGAGTGCAAGCCCGCCGCCAGCAAGGCCTGGGCCGCCACCATGCCCCCGTTCTCGAGATTGTTGGGGGCCAGGAACAACAGCTCGGGGTCGGGCTGCAGGCCGTGGTCCAGCAGGGTCGAACGGTAGGCCTCGTAGCGTTCGCGGATGTCGAACTCGCCCAGGTAGCCGATGAAGGCGATGCGGCGGTGGCCGTGCGCCAACAGGTGCTCGACGGCGCCCCTGGTACCCCCGGCATTGTCCACCAGTACCGCGGGACAGGCGAAGCCCGGCTCCTCGTTGCCGATGGACACGACGGGCTTGCCCGCGTCGCGAATGGCCTCGAGGTAGTCGCGGGGGACGGCGTTGGCAATCGTTATAAAGCCGGAAATGCCACGCCAGCCGACGTGCGCCAGGTCGTCCAGGACGATCTCCTCGTGGTAATCGATGCCCGTGGCCACAGTTTGCATGGCCAGGGCCCGGCCACCGGCCGGCGAGACCGCTCGGGCCACGGCCCGGATAATCGCGCCCGAGTACCCCCCCGCTACCAGACCGGACAGGACGCAGATCGTCGTGGTCAAAACAAGCGCCCCCCAGCCCGACGGTCTTCTCTGAGGCCGCCACCCGGCATCAGAAGAACGGCCTGTCCCATTAACTCTAGATCGTCGCCCGGACCGCCCGGGTTGAGGCCGGGCATTGTCCGAAGGGACCGACGCGTCGTCCGAGAGGTTGCTGGGGCTTAGAAAAGGCCCCGGACCTGCCCGCCGTCTACGGCCAGGTCCACTGCCTGTTGCTCCTCCCGGTAGTACCGCTCAGGCCTGAGGGTTGTTGCTGAACAGCTCCGTCGTCCCGGCGACGGTACAGTCACCGGCCGACACGCAGGCGATGTTGTCGCGCAGGCTCGAGTCCTGCACGTCGAAGCCCCTGGCCGCCTTGCTCGCCGACCAGGTGGCGCCGCCGTCGCCCGAGTAGGCGGCTCGGGCGCCCACGACGTAACAGCTCGGGCCGGGCACCGACGCCAGGCAGTCCAAGTCGCCCCACGCGCCGTTGGGGTCGCTGGTGGTCACCCAGTAGGCGCCCCCGTCGGCGGAGAACAGCAGCGTGCTACCCGAGGCGGCACATTCGGTCCGGGCCCCGGCGGCGGCACACGACACGCTCCCCCACGGGCTCGGCAGGGCCACGTGGGCGGGGAAGACGCTGTTGGACCAGGACTTGCCGGCGTCCTGCGAGTACACGGCCACGTTGGCGGTGATGCTACCGGTCGTCTCGGTGCCGAGGGCGGCGCAACTTACCTGGCCCCGGGAGGCAAAGCACGACACCGTGTTGAGCTCGCCCACCCTTTGGGGCAGGACGCCCGGCGCCCACTTGGCGCCGCCGTCCGTGGAGTACCAGGCCGTGTCGGCCGGTGTGCTGGTCGCGGCGTCGAACACATAGCCGACGCCGACGCAGTCCATATGGCCCCGGCTGACTACGCAGGACAGGTCCTGAGCGGCCAGGGGCCCGAAGCTCCGGCTTGGGACGGACGAGGACGCCGACCAGCTGGCCCCCCCGTTGGTGCTGTACAGCGTGCCCACGCTGTCCGGTGCGCCGACGCAGTCCACCCCCAGGTCCACTTCGTAGCAGGACACCACTGGGGCCTGCCATGAGGCTTGGCCCACGGGGGCGGGGGGACTGGCCACCGACCAGCTGGCCCCCCCGTTGTCGGAGAAGTAGGCGACTTGCTCAGAGGGACTGGCCCCGATCCCGGGCGTGAGCATCGCCCACGCTGCGCAGTCCGTGCGGGACCGGCCGGTAGGGGCGCACGAAACGGCCGCCAAGCCGATGAACTGTCCGTCGGCGGCGACCGGGACGCGGGCGACCTGCCAGGAGAGGCCTTTGTCCCTGGAGTACTCGGCCACATTGAAACTGCGTTGGGCCACACAGATGGTCCCGACCATTTTGGCGCAGGCTGTGCCCGCGCCTATGGCGACGCAGTCAGAGCCCCCGCTCACGCAGGCGACGGCGGGGGCCAAGGAGAACACGCCGGACGGCTGGGTGGCAACGTACCAGGCGGGCAGGCTCGCAGTGGCGGCGGCCAGGGCGGACGGTGAGGGACCGAGGGCCCCCCAAGCCAAAATGACCGCGCCACAGGCAGCGGCCCAGGGGTGCGGACGGTGCCCACCCGCTCCTTGGCCCGTGTGCGCCCGACTGCTCATCCGCTTTGTCCTTCCCGGTTTTGCGGGCCAATCCTAACGGCGCGCCCAGGCGACCGTGGACCATCCCTGAGCAGGGGCCCGATGGCCCTGGGCGGCACCTCAGGCCACCAGGCCCGGCCGGCGGGAAGCTACGCGCTCGCGGGCGCCGCCGCTTTTTAGGGGCCCACAATAATGCATATAGGAGCACCCATCGCGGCGGTGCAAATTACCCGCACAATTGACATGAGCCTTACCGAACAACGCAGGTGCCCGTGCGGAAAGTTTTTCCTTGGGGCGCCGGGCGTGACGGTAGAATAGAAGATAGGGATAACGGAGGCAATTATGACTGATAAAGGGCTACGGGAGCGGGAAGAGCTTTTCGTGCAGGAAGAGGTCGACAACGTCAGGAAAAGCCTGGACGCCTTCGGCGAGCAGGATTACGCCACGGTCACCCGCGTGGTGGCGGCAATGGTGCGCAGCCTGAAAGCGGGAGGCAAAGTCATGTTCTGCGGCAACGGCGGCTCAGCCGCCGAGGCTCAACACCTTGCCGCTGAACTCGCGTCCCGGCAAAACTATGACCGCCCACCGGCTGCCAGCCTGGCTCTCACCGTCGACAGCTCGGCGCTTACGGCCATTGCCAATGACTACGCCTACAGCTCCATCTTCGCTCGCCAGGTCGCTGGGCTCGGCCACAAGGGCGATGTGCTGGTCTGCCTCTCCGCCTCAGGCACGTCCAAAAACGTCGTGTCCGCCCTGAACGAAGCGGAGGGAAGAGGGATCACCACCGTGGCCATGACCGGCAAGTTCCCCCGGGACCTGAAGTCGGCTAACTACGTCCTGGCCATGCCGAGCACCGACACGGCCCACGTCCAGGAGCTTCACCTCGTCGTCGGCCACATAATCCTTTCCCTGGTGGAGCGGTTGATGTTCCCGGCGCCGGCGCTCGAGTCCCTGGCATCGCCCTTCGGATGGGGCGAGCACCTCTGAGCCGCCCTGGCTCATCGGGTGGGCGACATGCTCTTTTCCGATAAGTGCAAACCTTCAAGGAGGCTGGACCTCCGGCCGAGAACGTTTGGGTGACAAGCAGGCTCTCAAGAGGAGAGAAATTGCACCATCGGGGCCGCCTCGGCTGAACTCAGGCCGGGCGGCGGCTCCAACGCCGACCCAGCTTGCTCGGAACTCAGGAGCATGACAAAAAAGCTACGGCTGTCGGTCAATCTTTTCGTCCTCTTCGTAGCCGTAGGCGCCCTCGTGGGCGTCGTGTTCGACCTGTGGGCCTCCCGGGGCCACCAGCTCTCCGGCCCCCGCCCCCAGGTCCTGGCCATGTTCGCCGCCTGCTGCCTGGTCACCGATCTCTGGCCCCTGCGCCGGCTGAGGCGCGAAGAAGGTGGGCGGGCCACCGCCAGCTGGACGTTCATGGTGGCCATTTTGCTGGTGGCACCGCCGGTCGCCGCGATAGTGATCGGCGCTGGCACCGTCGTCATCGGCGACGTCGTCGCCCGCAAGCCAGCCGTCAAGGTCCTCTTCAACACCGCCCAGGTCAGCCTCTGCCTGAGCCTCGGCGCGGCCATCCTGGTCGCCGCCGGCCAGGACAATGCCCTGGGTGCCGGCGGCACCGCCCCGTCCCTGACCTGGTTCCCAGCTCTCCTGGCCGCCGGAGCGGCCGTGTTCGCGGTCAACACCGCGCTCCTGTGCTCAGCCATGGCCCTGCACCAGGGGCGGCCGGTCAGCGAGGCCCTGCGTTCCGTGGGCGCGGTCAACCTCCCCACCGACGGCGTCCTGTTGGCGCTGTCCCCCATTTTCGTGGTGGTGGCCGAGCGCAGCATCCTGCTCGTCCCGCTCCTGCTCGTCATCACCTGGACGGTTTACCGGACAGCCGAGACCGCCCTGGTCCGCCGGCACGAGGCAACTCATGACTCGCTGACGCAGCTACCCAACCGGCGCCTCTTCGACGAGCACCTCGCCCGCGCTGTCCTAACGGCCCGACGTAGCGGGGCGCGCGTCGGCGTCGTGCTCATCGACCTTGACGGCTTCAAAAACATCAACGACCGGCTGGGCCACGAGGTGGGCGACGGCGTGCTCCGCAGCGTGGCGGCGAGGATGAACAATGTCCGCCGGGCGCCGGACCTGCTGGCCCGCATCGGCGGCGACGAGTTTGCCCTCGTGCTTACTGACCTCGGTTCGGTGGCCACGGCAACCGAGGTGGCCGAGCGGGTGCGGGCCACTTTTGGGTTGCCGTGCATGGTCGAAGGTTTCCCGGTGGCGGTGGAGGCAAGTCTGGGAGTGGCGGTACTGCCCGACCATGCCCAGGACGCCGAGACGTTGTTGCGGCGGGCGGACGAGAACATGTACTCGGCCAAGAAAGGCCACTGGAGCGTTATCGTCTGCGACCCGAGATCAGGTACCCGCCCTATCGACCGCATCGGTTTGCTGGCCGACATCCCCGGGGCGCTCCTGACGAACCAGTTCTTCCTCGAGTACCAGCCCCAGATAAGCCTTCTGAGCGGGCAGACCGTCGGGGTCGAGGCCCTGGTCAGGTGGCGCCACCCGGTGGCCGGCGTCCTGACCCCCCTCGAGTTCATATCGCTGGCCGAACAGACCGAGCTCATCGGCGCCATCACCGAATGGGTACTGCGGGAGGCGCTGACCCAGTGCGAGTCGTGGCGGCGCGCCGGCCAGGACCTGCGGGTGGCGGTCAACATCTCGGCCCGCAATATGCGCGACGTGCGTTTCCCCGAGGTCGTAGCCCGCTTGGTGCGCGAGACCGGCGTCGACCCGGGCGCCGTCGAGCTCGAGGTGACCGAGAACACCATCGGCCTTGACCGCGCTACGGCTCAGTCCGTCCTGGCCCGGCTGCGTTCCAGCGGGCTGTCCATCTCGATAGACGACTTCGGGACGGGCTATTCGTCGATGGCGCAGCTACGCGATCTACCCGTGGACCGCATCAAGATCGACCGGAGTTTTGTGACCAACATGGCCCGCCAGGACAGGGACGCCCTTATCGTCCGGGCCATCGTCCAGCTCGGTCAGGCTCTCGGCATGGAGACGATCGCCGAGGGCGTAGAGGACACTGGTGTGGCCGATCTGCTGCTTGGGCTCGGCTGTAACACGGGGCAGGGATGGCTCTACGGCGCGGCGATGGCGCCCGAGGTACTCGCCCGCCACCTCTGGGTGCCCGGACGGGCACCCGAACCTCGGGTGCCTAAGCCCTGGGTGCCCTCCGGTCGTCCGGGCATCCGCCTTTGACCGGGCACAGGCCGGCCGGCCCCTATGGGGCGTGAGAGGCACGTCGGTCTGGGTCATCGTGATCGACGCTCTCGGACCTGTAACGATCTGGGCATGACCCCTTACGACCTCGTGCTGCGAGGAGGGCGCGTGATCGACCCCGAGTCGATGCTCGACGGCACCCGGGACGTGGCCATCGACGGCGGGCGGGTGAGCGCCGTGTCGGAGGAGCACGTCGACGGCAAGGCGGTCATCGACGTCTCCGGCCTGGTGGTCGCCCCCGGGTTCATTGACCTCCATAGTCACGCCCAGACGTTGGCCGGGCGGCGTCTCCAGGCTTTTGACGGTGTCACGACCGCGCTCGAGCTGGAGGCAGGCAGGGCCCCGATCCATGAGGCCTACGCCTGGGACGCCGCCATGGGCTCGCCCATCAACTACGGGTTTTCTACGTCGTGGGCGGCCGTGCGCCGGCGGGTGGCCACCGGCGTCGTCGGCGACGGCGGGATCGACAGCTGCCTCTCGGTCCTGGGCGAGACGGCATGGAGGGGCCCCCTGACCGCAGAGGAGCGCGCCCGCCTTGTCGGGCATCTCTCGGACGACCTCGCCCAGGGTGCCGTCGGGATTGGGGTGTTGCTCGGTTACGCGCCCGACGTGAGCCCCGAGGAATACCTGGCCGTCGCCGGCTTGGCCGCCAGTGCGGGAGTGCCGACGTTCACGCATTGCCGAGATCTGGTCGAGCTTTCGACGCGCTCGAAGGTCGGCGGCGCCGAAGAGCTCGTGCGGGCCGCGGCGACAACCGGTGCTCACATGCACGTCTGCCATGTCAACAGCACGTGGCCCCGCGAGATCGACCGTGTGCTCGACCTCTTCGAGCGCTGCCGGGCCGAGGGCGGCCGGGTAACGACGGAGGCCTATCCTTACGGGGCCTCGGCGACGGCGATAGGGGCACCGTTCCTCAGCCCCGAGGCCTTGGCGCACCGCGAACTGGCGCCGTCGTCGATCACCTATCTCCCGAGCGGGGAGCGGGTGGCCGACGAAGCCCGACTGCGCCAGCTGCGAGCCCAGGATCCCAATGGCCTTGTGGTCGTCAACTTCCTGGACGAGGACGACCCGGCCAAAATGGCCGAGCTGCGGCGCTCGCTCAACTTCGCCGATGCCATCGTGGCGAGCGACGCCCTTCCGCTCGTGGTCGTGGCCGACCATTTCGATCCCCTCGCCTGGCCCCTGGCTCGGGGGGCGGTGACACACCCGCGCTCGGCCGGGTGTTTCTCGAGGGCGCTGCGCCTCTGGCGTGAGGAGGGCGCGCCGCTGGCCGAAGCTGTCCGCCGGTGCACGCTGCTCCCCGCCCGCGTCCTCGAAGGCTCCTGCCCGGCAATGCGCACCAGAGGTCGGGTGCAACCGGGCTCTAGTGCCGACGTGGTGGTCTTCGACGCCGAACGGATAACGGACCAGGCCACCTACGCCGACAGCACCCGCCCTTCGTCCGGCGTGCGTTATTTGTTGGTCGACGGTGAGCCCGTCATCCGGGACGGCGAACTGGTGGCTGGGGCGCGTCCCGGTCGGCCGATAACGGCGAGCACATAAGCGGCACTCGGTCCGACGCCTTGCGGGGCTCCCACCGAGCAGCGCCGGCCGGCAAACCCATCGGCTTGTGTTACCTGACCGTTAACTTGCCGGCGGCGAAAGCTCCCCGTAACAGTCCTGCAACACAGCCTGGCTAAACATGCGGCGGTGACGCCTCCCGTCGTTCAGGCCCTGTCGCCCAGCCCGTGGGCCTTCGGTGCGCAAGAGCTGGACGGCTTGGAGGCTTACTACCGCGCCAACGGCTTCGTTCGGCGAAAAGGACTTCGTCAAGAACGCGGCTCGATGACCCCCGGCCCCATGAGCGCCGTGACCGCTAAAGCCCTTCCCTTGACCAACTAAAAGGAGATCCCATGCCTTTTTCTGAGAACATCGACCGCCGTACCTTCCTGCGCCGCGCCGCCCGCACCGGAGCCGGAGCGGCACTGATGGCCGTGGCCGGCAGCGGCGTGCTGGAAGGCCTGGCGCCCTCGGGCGCATCGGCGTCCGCCATGTCGCTGGGCTCGGCCGCCTTGCAATTGGACTGGATCGACGACATCGAGTTCGCCGGGAGCTACATAGCCAAGACCAATGGGTTGTACGCCAAAGCAGGCCTGGACGTGAGCCTGCTCACCGGTGGCCCCAACACCTCGGTGGAGCCCATAGTCGTCTCGGGCAAGGCGCTGGTGGGCATCAGCGGGCCCGACCTTACCTCGGCCGCCATCGACAACGGGGCCGACCTCGTCATCATCGGCGCCCAGATGCAAAAGGCCCCCCAAGCCATCATGTCTTTGGCGAAAAGCCCGATCAAGGGCCCGCAGGGCATGATCGGCAAGAAGATCGGCGTACAGGCGGGGAACCTGCTCTCCTTCAAGGCCTTCCTGAACCTGGTCGGCATCCCGACGTCCAAGCTCACCATCGTGCCGGTCCAGTTCGACCCCACACCGTTGGCCGACGGCGAGGTCGACGGCTGGTACGCCTTCATAACCAACGAGCCCTTCCTGCTCGGCGCCAAGGGCATCGCCACCAAGACCTGGCTACTTTACGATTACGGCTACAAGCTCTACAGCGGTACCTACCTGGCCCGCAGTTCCAGCCTCACCAACGCGACGGAGCGGGCGCAGGTGGTCGCCCTCATGAAGGGGGAAATCCAAGGTTGGGAGGCCGCTTTTGCCAACCCCCCGATGGCCGCCCGCCTGACCGTCGACGTGTACGGCAAAGGCGACGGCCTCGACATCCCGACTCAGCAAAAAGAGCTCTACGCCTACCAGAAGCTTTTCCAGACGCCCACCACCGCCGCCCACGGCCTCATGTGGATGAGCCCGGAGGACGTCGAGGCCAACGTCAAGACCCTGGCGTTGGTCAATATCAAGAGCAGTCCCAAGTACTTCACCACCGAGATCCTCGAAGAGGTGTTCAAGGGTGCCAGTCACGTCTAGCCCCGGCACGTCTGGCGCCGGTCGGCCGTCGTCGTGCTGACCTACGAGGAATACCTCCGCCGCGTCCCCAAGGTCGAGCTGCACTGCCACTTCGAGGGCACCGTCAGGGCTTCGACCTTCGCCGACCTGGCCCGTCGCCACAATGTCGAGCTGCCCACCGAGGAGGTCGGCAAGCTCTACGAGTACGACACGATCTACGAGTTCCTGAAGATATTCGCCATGGTCTCGTCCACGCTCATCGTGCGCGAGGACTTCGCCCGCGCCGCCTACGAATCGCTGGCGGACGGGGTCGAGCTGGGCAATTTGCGTTACCGGGAAATGTTTTTCAACCCGACGCTGCATACCCGCCGGGGCATCCCCATGGCCACCTGCATCGACGGCCTGATAGACGGCATCAGCGACGCCGAGGCTGATTTCGGGGTACGGTGCCGGCTGATCGCCGACGTCTACCGCCAAGACGACCCCGCCGTGGCCCGCCAGATGGTCGAGGAAGTCCTCGAGCACCGCCGCCCCGAGCTCATCGGCCTGGGCATGGACGGGGCCGAGGCGCCCGATCCCCCCGAGAAGTTCGTCGAGGCCTACCGTCTGGCGGGCCGCAACGGGCTGCGGCTCACCAGTCACGCCTGTGAAGACGCCCCCGCGCAAAACATCGTCACCTGCCTGGACCAGCTCGGCTGCGAGCGGATCGACCACGGTTACCACGTGCTCGAGTCGCCCGATGTGACGGCGCGCTGCCGCGACGAGGGCATCTATTTCACCTGTTGCCCCACGTCGACGGCCGTCGTCTATGGGTGGCCCGACCTCTCCGCCCACCCCATCAAGGACATGGTCGGAGCCGGCCTGCGGGTCATGCTCAACTCCGACGACCCGACGATGTTCCACACCGACATCGGCCAGGAGTACATGCGGCTGTGCACGGCCCTGGGCTACGGCACCGACCAGGTGCGCAAGTTCGTGCTCGCCGGCGTCGAGGCGGCGTGGCTGGACGACGGCGAACGGGCCGCCATGCGGTCGAGCTTCACCGCGCAACTGGACGCCCTCGAAGCCGAGCTGGACGGCGACAGGCCCGGCACCGCCCCCGGGCCGGGCACTGGCCCCGGGCCGGGCACTGCCCCCGAGCCCGGCGCCGTCTCCCCCCCGAGCGGCCGTGGCGCCGCCTGAATGAGCCAGCTCCAGGCCGGGGCGGCCCTCCCGGCCGGGATCCTCGGGCTGCGGACGGGCGCCGGCGCCGGCCCCCGGCGAGCTCGGCTGTCCTGGGCCAGCAGCGGGGCCGGGATCGTCCTCATCGTCTTGGTCTGGGAGCTGCTGGCTGTGTTCGTCTTCGCCGGCAAGCACGTCATGCCCACCCCGGTAGGGCTGGTCGAAGGCCTGTGGGACAACTGGTCCCTGCTGTGGGTGAACGCCGGCACCACCGTGTCGGAGGCCGCCCAGGGGTGGTTGTGGGGCAACGTCCTGGCCATCGGGCTCGCGCTCGTGTTCGTGGTCAGCCCGCAAGTCGAGGCGTCCCTGCTCCGCCTGGCCATCGCCAGCTACTGCATGCCGATCATCGCCATCGCCCCCATCCTCAACATCGTGTTCAACGGGGACCAGCCGAAGGTGGTCCTGGCGGGCGTGAGCGTCTTTTTCACCACCCTGGTGGGCATGTCCGCCGGCCTGCGGTCGGCTGACCAGCTCACCTTGGACCTCGTCCACGCCTACGGGGGGACGTCATGGACGGCGCTGGTGAAGGTCCGGATCCGGGCCGCTTTGCCCAGTTTGTTCGCCGCCCTGCGCATCGCCGCCCCGGCCGCCCTTCTCGGGGCCATCATCGGCGAGTACCTGGGCGGCAATTACGGGCTCGGGGTGGCCATGATCAACGCCGAACAGTCCCTGGACGTCACCCGGGTCTGGAGCCTGGCCCTGTTCGCCGCGGCCATCGCCGGCGTGGGCTACGCCGTCACAGGGATGGTGGGCCGCCTGGCCACGCCCTGGGCCCGGGGCACGGCGAGCGGGACCAACATGCCGCGCCGGCCGCGGCCGGGGGGCTGGCCCGGACGGGCGGCCCGCTCCGTGGGCTTCCTGGCTGTCTCCGTACTGGTCACCCTGGTGTGCTGGGTCGGCTTCATCAAGCTCTTCAACCTCAACTCCTACTTCGCCAAAAGCCCGGCGGCCGTATGGGACTACCTGGCCCAGGGCCCGTCGGCCGCCGCCAACCGCCTGCAGCTGTGGCAGGCCCTGGTCACCACGTTGCGCGACGCGTCGCTCGGCTACCTGTTCGGGACGGTCCTGGCCGTGGTCGCCGCCATGACGGTGGTCACCTACCGCAGCGTCGAGGCCGCCTTCATGCCGGTGGCGGTGGTGCTCCGGTCCGTCCCCCTGGTGGCGATGACGCCCCTCATAGCCCTGGTCTTCGGGCGCGGGCTGGTGAGCGTGACCGTCATCGCCGGCATCGTCACCTTCTTCCCGACGCTGGTCAACGTGGTCACGGGCCTCAACTCCGCCCCCCAGGAATCGGTCCTTCTGATGCGGGCCTACAACGCCTCCAGCTGGACCACCCTGTTCAAGCTGCGCCTGCCCAGCGCCCTACCGTCACTTTTCAGTTCTGCCCGCATCGCCGCCCCCGGGGCCATGCTCGGCGCCGTACTGGCGGAGTGGCTCGCCACCGGCCAGGGCCTCGGCTACCTCATGCTCGAGGCCAGTACCACGTCCGAGTTTTCCCAGCTGTGGAGCGGCGTGGTCCTCATCACGGCGTCGTCGGCCGTCATCTATGCAGTCGTGGGCCTGGTGGAGACGCCCGTCCTCCGCCGTTTCGGCCCCGCTGGTTAGAGGCTGCCGGTTAGAGGCTGGCCGAGCCGGCCAGCACCGGGCCCGCCACCAGCTCACCCGTGGTGCCGTCCATAAGGCCCAGGTCGGTCACGTGGGGGCCGGGCAGGCAGGCCAGTGTCGAGGCGAAGACCTGCATGAGGGGCTGGCTGAGCACCCCCTCGGGCAGGCCGATGGCGCGGGCGGCGAGCAGGAGGTGCTCCTGCGCCCGGGCCACCTCGGCGGCCGGCCGGTCCGAGAGGATCCCGGCGATGGGCAACGCGATCTGGGCCAGCACCGATCCGCCGCTGGCCACGGCCACACCTCCGTCGGTGGCGATCACGGCGTTGGCGGCCACCGCCATGTCCTCGGGGTCCCGGCCGAACACGACCAGGTTGTGCGTGTCATGGGACACCGTGGTGGCAATGGCGCCGTCCCAAGTGTCGCCCCAACCGCTGACCAGGGCCATCTGGACGGTAGGCGGCACTCGCCCGTGACGGTGGACGACGGCCTGAAGGATGTGGCCCCGGGGCACCACCACGCCGCCGGCCTCCACGTCCACGTCGACCTCGCCCCAGGCCGTGCTGATGATGCCATGGACGCTGCGCAGCCGGGCCCGCCGGCGGGGCGGCGCCACCGCCGGCGCGCCTACCCCGTCGGCCTCGGTGCCCACGGGGGGGAGGCGGAGCACGAAGTCGCCGGGCGAGAGGGGGCCGAGACGGACCGTCTTCAGCGGAGGCTCTGCCGGGGCGTCGGCGCACGGCACCAGGAGCCGCCCGTCGCGGGCGATGCGCACACCGCCGGCGTAGACCTCGCGGGCGTGAAAACTGAGCAGGTCGTCGAGGACGACGAGGTCGGCGAGCCGGCCGGCGGCGACCAGCCCGAGGTCGGGCCGCCCGAGCCGATAGGCGGAGTGGTAGGTGGCGGCGCGGATGGCCCGGGCGGGCGGCATACCGTAGGCGACCAACCGCCGCACGAGATGGTCGATGCCGCCCTCGCGAAGCAGGGTGCCGGCGAACAGGTCATCGGTGCACAGCACCAGGTGTGCCGGCAGCTCCGGGAGGGCGGCCAGGTGGGCGACGACCTCGGGCAGCAAGCCGTCGATCATCCCCCGCAGCTCCACCGTCAGCCCGGCCCGCAGGCGGGCCAGGACGTCGCCCTGGAAGAAGACCTCGTGGTCGGACTCGATGCCGGCGCAGAGGTAGGCCTGGAGCTGGGCCGGGCCCAGGCCGGCGGCATGGCCCGATACCAGCTTGCCGCTGTCGAGGCCGGCCTTGACTACGCCCACCATGCGGTCGTCGGCACCCAGCACCCCGAGCATGTCCATCACCTCGGCCAGGCCCCCCACCTCGGGCCAGGCCAGCATCAGGGCGACATCGCCGGCGTCCAGGTCGTGGCCGGAAAGCTCGAGACCGGGCTGGGGCGGCACGCACGATGGCGCTTGGACGATGAACCGGACGGGCAGGCCCCGGCTGGCCTCCACGGCATAGCGCACACCGTCGACCCCCGCCACGTTGGCCAGCTCGTGGGGGTCGCAAAAGACCGTGGTGGTGCCCCGGGGGGCGACGGCGGAGGCGTAGGCGCCCGGCGTCAGCATCGAGCTCTCGAAGTGGACGTGCATGTCGATGAGCCCGGGGGCGATGTGGGTGCCGGCGCAGTCGACCACCTCGGCGGCATCGTCACGGCGGCCGGGCGGGTGGACGCTGGCGACCAGCTGGCCGACCACGCCCACATCGGCGAGGCGCAGCTCTCCCGTGCCCACGTCCACCACCCTGCCCCCGCTCAGCAACAGGTCAAAGGGCTCGTCGCCCAGGGCCGCCCTAACGGCTCTGGCCCGCACACCGGCGTCTACCTGGTCTCTCACGCCCGGGATCCTAGAGTTTGCCGGCCTTTGGCCCTCCGGGAGAGAAGGCCGGTTCATCAACTCTTCACGTAATGGGCCCCTATTCGGCCGCGGGCGCCCCGCCCTGGTCGGCCAGGAAGGCCCGGGCCAGAGCGACCGCTCTTTCGGCCAGCAGGGCCAGTAGCGTGCTGCCCTTGCCGGCGTCCGCCGGGCGCGGGTCGCCGAAGACCCCCGACGGCGACAACCGGGCCAGGTCCGTCGGCGTCGCCCCCAGGGTCAGGGGCATCTCCGGGTAGCTCGCCACGGCCCGGTCGAGGTGCACCAGGTCGGGACGCAGGGCGAGGACAGCCGAGGTCTCGACTTCGTCGGCGTGGTAGAACCCGGGCCCGGCCGGTGGCGTCTCGCACACCTGCGCCGCCACCTCGTCGAGCCCGGGGTAGTCGATCACGAGCACGGGCCAGTTGTCCTTGCGGGCCAGGTCGCGCGCCGCCACCCGCAGCGGCGCCTGGTTGCCGAAGTCGCCGTTCACGACGATGAGGCAGGGAAAGCCTGACCGTCGTAGGCCGCGCCCGACATCGATGACTATCGAGCGGACGGTGTCGAACGACAGGGACACCGTCCCCGGGAAACTCTCGTTGGCAGCCGTGTCCCCGAGCGGGACGGCGGGCAGGAGCCAACCGTGGACGGCGTCGGCCACCTGCTCGGCCAACCACGTCGCCATGATGGTGTCGGTCGACAGCGGGAGGTGGGGGCCGTGCTGCTCGAGGGCCCCAAACGGGAGCACAGCGGGAGCGCCTGGCGGCGCGGGACTGTACGCCCTTAACATCTGATGGCTGCCCTTATCTTGTGGCGGTCCGGTCGCCAGCCTAGAGGAGCTGCTCCTGCGCATCGAAGGGATAACCCTGTGGGACGGCCACCGTGACCTCGGCCCGAGCCTGGTCGAGTGGGACGGCGACAAGCTGACAAAAGTGGAGCGGGCCCCCGACCCCCTCCTGCCCGAGCTGTGCGTCGTTCCCGGGCTGGTCGACACGCACGTCCACCTGGTGGGCCACGCCGGGCCCGGTCCGGCCGACTTTTTCACCTGGCCGCTCACGACGACGCGGGAGGAACAGGTCCTCCATGGCCTGGCTCACGCCCAACGGGCCCTGCGCCAGGGTGTGACCACGCTGCGGGACCTGGCCGGTGACGAGGCTCAGATCGCGCTCCGCCGGGCTTTCGACCAGTCCCTGATGGACGGCCCTCGTCTGGTCGTTCACTGCGTGGTCGGCATGACGGCGGGGCACTGCGACCTGTTCACCCCGCCGGCCGCGGCCCAACGCCGGCCCACCGCGGACGGAGCGGACGAGTGCCGGCGCCTGGTGCGCACGTGGGCGCGCGCCGGCGCCGACGGCATCAAGATCACCACCAGCGGCGGGGTGCTGTCTATGGGCGACCGCAGCGAATGGCGCAACTACACCCGAGCCGAAGTGCAGGCCATCGTGGACGAAGCGCACGCCCTCGCCCTACCGGTGGCCGCCCATGCCCACAGTGCGGCGGGGATCCAGGTGGCGCTGGACGAGGGCGTGGACTCCATCGAGCACGGGACCCTGATGACGGCCGACCAGGCCCGCCAGGCCGCCGCCCAGGGCACGACGGTGGCGCCGACCCTGCTCATCAACGAGGCCATCGCCGGCGGCTCGGTGCCGGTCACGCCCGAGGCCAGACAAAAGGCGGCGCTGCTGGTGGCCGAGAGGGACAAGCTCTTGCGCCACGCCGCCGGCCTGGGCGTCCGGTTCGTCCTCGGCACCGACGCCAACGGCCACCACGTGGCCTTCGGCGACCAGATGGCCGAAGTCCGGCGCATGGGCGAGGTGCTGGGCCTGAGCCCGGAGCAAGCTCTGCAGGCGGCGACTTCGCAAGCCGCGGCGGTAGTCGGCTTGGGGGCGGTGGTAGGCACGATCGCCCCCGGGTTCGGGGCCGACCTCCTTGTCATGCGGGGCCGTCCCTGGTTGGACGCCGCCGACCTGCGCACCGACCAACTGGTCGCCGTCGTGTCCCGCGGCCGCCTGGTGGCTGGGGCCCTGCCCGGCATACTGGGCCCATAGAGACGAACCGGGGCCACGTCGGGCGCGGCCTGGTCCGCCCTGCGGTCCAGGCCGACCTCGACGCGATCGTCGACGCGATATGGGCCGTCGCCGCCGAAGGACGCTGGATCGGCACCGAAGTGCCCTTCGACCGTGACGCCCGGCGCGAGAGGCTCAGGACGCTGATGTCGGCCGAGACGTCCGCTTTGATGGTCGCCGAGACGTTTACGTTGATGCTCGCCGGCGCGGCGCCGTCGGCCGGTTTCGCGGTGGCCGGTCCCGGGGTGGTGGGGCACATATCGGTGGTGCTGGAGCCCTACGGCGTCGCCGACATCGGGATGCTCGTGACCGAAGGATGGAGAGGAAAGGGCGTAGGGACGGCCCTTCTCGAAGCCGCCATCGCCTGGGCCCGGGCCGCCGGCGCACACAAGCTCGCCCTGGAAGCCTGGCCGGACAACACCCCCGCGCTCCAGCTGTACCGCAAGGCAGGTTTTGTCGAAGAAGGTCGCAAGGTCCGCCATTACCGCCGCAGCAACGGCGAGCTCTGGGACTCGGTACTGATGGGCCTCCGCCTGGACTGAGGGCGCCGGCGTCCAATGGGCGTGACGCCGCCGCCACTAGGCACGTGCGCGCGCCCGGTCCGTCTTCTATCCTGGCCGGAGCATCACCGGATGAGGTAAGGGGGGTTGTTTCAGTGCCGGACATCCAAGAGCCTGACTGGTACGTGGTCCCGCTGGAGCGGCAGGAGCTACGCCTGCTACAGCGGCGCACCAACCTGGAGGGCCTGCTCAGGTTGCTTGCTTACGTGGCGCTCCTGGCCCTGTTCGCCGGTCTGTGCGTGGCCGGTTTCGGCGTGGGCTGGACGGTGCTGTTCTTCATCCTGTACGGGTGTGTGTTCACCTACAGCGATTCGATCGAGCACGAGACCCACCACCGCACGGCGTTCCGCAGCACCTGGCTGAACGAGACCGTGCACTGGGTGGCGGGCGTCCTCACCTTCAAAGAGGCGGTCCGCGACCGGTGGGTGCATGCCCGCCACCACACCTATACCTATTACCGGGGCACCGATCTCGAGATCGAGTGGGAAAAACCGCCGCGGCTCTGGCTCGTCGTCGTCAACACCCTGTTCCGCGTCCAGGGCACGTTCACCAATATGTCGTACACGGTGCAGGACGCCCTCCATCCCCTGGTGCCGGTGAGCAAGGCGACGCGGATATGCGTCCCGCCCAACCAATACCGCAAGGTCGTTTGGTCGGCGCGCGCCCAGCTCGCCTGTTACCTGGCTGTTATAGGCCTGGCGATAGGCCTGCACAGTTGGTGGCCCATCCTGTTCCTTTTCGGTGCCCGCATGCTGGAGATGTACACGGGCGTCGTCAGCGCCGTGCACCACGGGGGCCTGGCTGAAAATGTGCCGGACTGGCGCCTCAACACCCGGACCGTCTTGGTCAACCCGGTGACCCGGCTGTTGCACTGGAACATGAACTACCACGTCGAGCACCACATGTACCCGACCGTACCTTTCCATGCTCTCCCCCGGCTCCATGAACTGATCGGCCCCGGGTGCCCGCCTGCATACCCGTCCCTGATCAGCGCCTGGCGGGAAATGTTCCCCATATTTGTGAAGCAGCGCAAAGTGCCCGAATATTTTGTGCGACGCCCCCTCCCCAATTAACCCCTTCCCCAATTAACTGGGGCATAGAAATGGACGCGTAACTACGTCACGGGCGGGAGGTCCTTTAGCGCCCCGGCGAGCGACGGCGCCGGGGTCAGCAATGGCAGCAGGCAGCTTTGGAGAGCGTGGTAGAGATCGGGCTTCCCGTACCACAGGCCGACCTTGCGTCGGTTGGTCGGGCCGAGTTCGGGGTACCAGCCGCCCCGGGCGTAGTCGATGAGGTGGAAGCCGGCGAAGTCCCAGAACCTGCGGTACCACTCCTCGTACAACGGCTCAGCGGTGAGGTGGAGGAGGAAGGCGCTGGCTGAGATGCCCTCGGCTATCGGCCACCAGTAGTGGTCGGGGTTGGCGGGCGAGCCGTCCCAGTCAACGGTAAAGCCCAGGCCACCGTGCTCGTTGTCCCAGCCCAGCCGGACGGCGGCAGCAAACAGTTCCACGGCGGCTTGGGGCATCCAGGCGTCGCTCTTGCCTGTGGCTATCCAGGCCGAGGGCAACAGCCGAGACCACTCGAGCATGTGCCCGATGGTGGCCCCATAGGGCCGGAAGAGGTCGTAATCGGTGCGGTCACGGTTGTAACCGAGAAGGGGCTGCCATGCCGTGTCGTAGTGCTCCGGCAGCATCCAGGCGTGGGCGCGGGCGTGACGGTCGATGAGCAGCTGCGCGATACGGGCGGCCCGCTCGGCCAGCGCCTCGTCCCCGGTGGCGTCGGCCGCGGCCAGGAACGCCTCGCACAAGTGCATGTTGGCGTTGGCGCCCCGGTACGGCTCGAGCTCGTCCCAGTCGCCGGCGAAGGCCTCCCGCGCGGCGCCGTCCTGGTCGGACCAGAAGTGCTCGTCGATGACGGCGCGTACGTCCTCAAAGAGCCCCCGGGCATCGTGTCCGGCGGTCAGGGCGCTCGACGCCGCCAACAGCACGAAGGCGTGGCCGTAGGCCGACTTGGTCCCGTCGACGGGCCCGGTGGCGTCGACGATCTGGACGTAGCCACCGGACTTCGGGTCGCGGTGCTCGTCCCAGAGCGCTCGCAGGCCGTGCTCGACGATCGAGGCGCAGCCGGGCACGCCGAGCATCTCGCCGAGGGAATAGCAGTGCACGGCCCGCGCCACTGTCAGCAACCTCTGACCGGGCACGCTCTGAGTCGCGTCACGGAACTGGACGGGCCGGCCGTCGTCATCGAGATCGGCGAACCGGCCGTCCTCGCCCAGCGACGAGCGGAAGAAGTCGAAAAGACGCTGCGCCTGGCCCAACAGCCAGGAACGGTGAGTGTGCGAGGCCATCCATGTGCGCGGGGCACCACTATCGTTCGAGATCATTGACGCAACCTAGCTCAGGGCCCGTACCGGGCCTCCGGAGAGACGGGCCGAGCGGTACGCCAGCGGTTACAGTGCCCACGGCACGCCAAACGCGTGGCTGGGAAGAGGCGACAAGAGGAGGGGCCGTGGCAAAGAGCGCCAACCCGATCTGGGGCGACGACTGGGAAGATGTCCGCCGTCTTTGGATCCTCGACCCTGAGGTGGCGCACTGCAACCACGGCTCGTACGGCGCCGTTCCCGGACCGGTGATGGTGGCACAAAACGAGTTCCGCGCCCGGATGGCGGTCCATCCACAACGCTGGTTCTACCGGGAGTGCCCGGGCCTGGTGACCGTGGCTAGGGGCGAGGTGGCCCGATTTGTCGGGGCCGGTCCCGAAGAGGTCGCCTTGGTCAGCAACGTCAGTGCCGGTGTCTCGGCCGTCGTCCAATCGCTGACGCTCGAGCCGGGCGCCGAGATCGTTTCGACCAACCACGCCTACGGCGCCGTTGCCACTGCGCTCGACCGGTTGTGCGCCCGCACCGGCGCCACCCGGGTTGTGGCCGAGGTCCCCGTCCACAGCACCAACGAGGAGATCACCGCCATCTTCGCCGAGCACTGCTCGGACCGCACCGGTCTCGTCGTCGTCGACCAGGTCACCTCGCCCACGGCCCGCCGCTTCCCCATAGAGGCGGTGGCGGCCGTCGGGCACCGCTTCGGGGCCGCGGTACTGGTCGACGGCGCCCATGCGCCGGGGATGCTGCCCCTCGACGTGCCCAAGTACGGCGCCGATTTCTGGGTCGGCAATCTCCACAAATGGGCGTGCACGCCCGCTGGGACCGGCGCGCTGTGGGTGGCACCGCAATGGCGGGAGCAAATGCTCCCCCTGGTCGTATCGTGGGCCGAGCTCGACGGGTTCCCGCTGTCGTTCGAACGGATCGGCACCGACGACCTCACCGCCTGGCTGGCCGCCCCCATCACGCTCGACCTGCTCGGCTCGCTCGGCTGGGACCGGGTACGGGCCCACAACGAAGCCCTCGTGTGCTGGGCCCAGGCCACAGTGGCCGAGGCCCTGGGCGTGCCTTCGAGCGAACTGCACCACGACACCGGCCTAAGCATGGCCATTGTGCCCCTGCCCCCCGGGAGAGCCGACACCCGCGAGCAGGCCCAGGCGTTGCAGGAGCACATGGTCGCCCTCGGGGTCGAGATGGCCGTGGGCGCCTGGGACGGCCATGGTGCCATCCGGCTTTCCGCCCACGTGTACAACCGGCCGGCCGACTACGAGCGCATGGCCGCCGGCGTCCGGGACTTCCTGTCCGGCTCAAAGCCGGGCGACTACCAGTGGTAATTGCGAAAATTAGGAGGCGAACGGCGGCGGGTCGTAATTGGCCCCATAGGGGGCGTCAGGACGGGAGAACTCGCCCATGAGCGCCCGGCGCAGCGGTGTCGTGCGCTCGAGGAACTCCGGTGAGTTTTCCAGGCGGTCGGCGCTGCGGGCCCAGGGCGGGCTGTATATGTAGTGCGCCGTGTAGCGGTCGCGGTCGCCGTGGTGGGCGTAGGTGCGGTGCCAGACGGCGTTGTGAAAAACGAGGACCGAGCCGGCCGAGGCACAGATCACGTGGCCTATGGCGACGTCGTCGCCGGCGCCGCTCACCTCGGGAGGGAGCGGGACCTGGCTGCGGTGGCTCCCGGGGACCAGCTCCATGTTGCCCATCCCGGGCTCGGTCTGGTCCGTCAAAAGGTACGAGGCCCGCAGCTGGACCAGGGGGACCGGGTACCCGAGCAATTTGAAGTCGTAGGCATTGGAACCGTCCTGGTGCCAGCGGCCCGTACCGCCGTGGGCGGGCTGCATGGTGGTCCAGCACGCCTGCAGGATGAACCGGTCGCCGTAAAGCCCGCGGATTTTGGGCAGAACGGCCGGATGGTCGATCAACTGCTCAAGAGACGGCTCGGTTTCGTAGCCCCGGCCGAGCTGGCCGAAGCCGCGCTCGCGCTGCGCGTGCATCCGCTCTGAAGCGGCGTAGCACTCGGCCGCCTCGTCGGCCGAGAGCACGTCGGGGATGACGAAATAGCCCCAGGACTCGAAAATGAACCGGTCGACGGCCGTAAACTCTCCTGGTTTTACCTCGGGGTTCAACATGCCTGGAATGTTACCAGCGGGCCTTTGCGGCTCACGCCGGAGTGCGCACCGAGGAGCTCAGCACCATCAGCGTCTTGGTACCGGTGACCTTCCCGCTACTGCGCAGCCGGTCGATGACGCGCTTGAGGTCCTGCACGTCGCTGACGCGGATCCAGGCGAGCGCGTCCGGGTCCCCGGCCACCGTGAAGATGGCGTGCACCTCGGGGACGTCGTGGGCGATCTCCTCTATGTCGTCGACCCGGGTGCTCCCGGCGAAGCGCAGTTCGGCGAACGCCTCGACCGCCTGGCCGAGGTAGGCGTGGTCGACGAGCGCTGTGTAACCACGGATGACGCCGGTCGCCTCCAGGCGGTCGACGCGCCGTTTGACCGCCGGGGCCGAGAGCCCGACCTCCTGCCCGATGGAGCCGTAGGTGCGGCGGGCGTTCTGCTGCAGGAGCCGGACTATCTGCCCGTCAATGGTGTCTATGTTGCTGAGAGCCCCTGTCACCGCAATAATCTATCATTTGCCGCCTTATCAGAGTCAAAATGTTGCGTCCTACCGCCCCTGTATGGCAGTTAGTTAGGAAGCGAGGGAGCCCCCGGCTATCGTCGCTTTATGATCGCGGGCGCCAAGCTGCGGGCGCAGGCAAGCTCCAACCAGGAGCTGGAGCTACTCGAGAACATCCAGCGCCGCGTCCTGTGGTTGGCGGTCAGCATGGTCCACCATGCCAACCGGGCCGGCGGCACCCATGACGGCCTGAAGGTCGGCGGCCACCAGGCGTCTTCGGCCTCGATGGTGAGCATCATGACGGCTCTGTACCTACGCCACCTCGAGGCCGCCGACCGGGTATCGGTGAAGCCGCACGCCTCCCCCGTCCTGCACGCCATCAACTACCTATTGGGACGGCTCGACGAGCGCTACCTCACCGAGCTGCGGGCCTACGGCGGCGTCCAGAGCTACCCGAGCCGGACGAAGGACCACGACCCGGTCGATTTTTCCACCGGGTCGGTAGGGATCGGTGCCACGGCATCGATCTGGAGCGCCATAGCCCACCGCTATGTGTCGACGCACTTCGGGGGGGACGGGACCGGCGGCCAGATGGGCGGGCGGAGCATCGCCCTCGTCGGGGACGCCGAGCTCGACGAAGGTCCGGTGTGGGAGGCCCTCGTCGACCCCATGGTGCCGCGGCTCGGCGAGGTCCTGTGGATAGTCGACCTCAACCGCCAGTCACTCGACCGGGTGGTCCCCGGCATGGCCGGCACCCGCATAAGGGACATGTTCGCCGCTGCGGGCTGGAACACGATCATGCTCAAGTACGGTGCCCACCTGCGGGAACTGTTCGCACTGGAGCATGGTGAGCTGCTCGAGCGGCGTATCGACGCCATGAGCAACGAGGAGTACCAGTACGCGCTGCGCCTACCGCCGAGCGAGCTGCGCGCTGCGGTGGCCGGCTCGGGCCCGGACCGCGCCGGCCTCAGCCGGTTGCTCGGCGACCTCGACGATGCCACCATCGCCGCCAGCCTGCGCAACCTCGGTGGTCACGACCTCGGTGACCTGTTGGAAGCCTTCGCCGCCGCCGACCAGGTCACCGATCGGCCGTCGGTGGTCCTGGCCTACACGATCAAAGCCTGGCGCCTGCCCACGGAGGGCCACCCCGGTAACCACTCGGCGCTGCTGACCGACGAGCAGTGGCACCAGCTCGGCCTCGACCTGGGGGCCGACCCGGTGGCCCCGTGGGCCAACTTCGCGCCCGACAGCCCGGAGGGCTTGGCCTGCGCGGCCGCCGCCCGACGCCTGTCGCGTCCCGCGCCGCAGCCGAGGGCCCCGCTCCGGCCGCCGACCGAGTTCGACCGAGCCCACCAGGGCCGCGAGTCGACTCAACAAGCCCTCGGGCGGTTCCTGCTCGACCTCTCGCGGGCGGCACCGGAGATAGCCGCCCGGGTCGTGACCGTCAGCCCCGACGTCGCCTCCTCCACCAACCTCGGCAGCTGGCTGAACCATGTCGGCATGTGGCACATGGACGAGCACTCGGACTGGTTCGAAGCGGACCGGTCCACCCTCGTCCATTGGCGCCAGTCCCAAAAGGGCCAGCACATCGAGCTTGGGATCGCCGAGGTCAACCTGGTCGGGCTGCTCTCCGAGCTCGGCCTCACGTGGTCGCGTGACGCCGAGCCGCTGCTGCCGATCGGGACGTTGTACGACCCGTTCATAACCCGCGCCCTCGAGCCCTGGTCGTTCGGCATCTACGCCGGAGGCCAGTCCATACTCGTCGGCACACCGTCGGGCGTCACCCTGGCTCCCGAGGGCGGGGCCCACCAGTCGGTCATCACGCCTTCGGTTGGCCTCGAGCAACCCCGCTGCACGGCGTGGGAACCGGCCTTCGTCCAGGACCTGGAATGGGCCCTTCTGCACGCCCTGGGCCGCCTCGGTTTGGGGGACGGCGAGTCGGCCTACTTCCGGCTGAGCTCCCGGCCGGTCGACCAGGCCCTCGCCGCCCTGCCCGATGGCGCACAGGCCCGCGAACGCCGCCGCCAGGGCGTACTGGCTGGTGGCTACCGGCTCCGCCAGTGCGAGGGACGGCCGATGGTCAGCCTGGTGGGAATGGGCGCTATCATCCCCGAAATGCTGGCTGCCGCCGACGCCCTAGAGAACGATGGTGTGACCAGCGACGTGACCTGCCTGACTTCTGCCGACCTGGTCTTCCGTGCCGTCCAAGCTCGGCGGGGATTGGACAGTGCGCCAATAGGAATACTGGAGGAACTTTTCCCGCTCGAACGGGCCGCGCCGCTGGTAGCCGTGCTCGACGGGCACCCGCACACGTTGTCGTTCCTAGGGGCCATCAACCAATCTCCGGTCACCTGCCTCGGCGTAAGTGACTTTGGCCAGTCGGGCGAGATCGACGACCTGTACAGACATTTCGGCATCGATACGTCCACCATCATCGGGGCCGCATGGGACCTGCTTGATGAAATCAGCCAGAAGACGGGCTGATTGTTATCTGAAGCCGAAAGTGCAACAATCAACTAACCAATGAACAAAAAGGGGGGCCAATAATGGCTGAATTGGGACCATCGGACCGCGGGGCCAAGGAGACGGCGCGTACCGGGATGTTGCCGGACATGAGCCGCCGGCAGTTCATGGTGGCCGGCGGGGCAACTGCGCTCGCGGCGGCCTTGGCGAGGCGCGCCGAAATCGGCCGGGAGTTGCTGGGACCGGCTTCGCTTCGCAGGACACTGACCGCGGCCGGTGCGCCGAGCTTCCCCAACATGGCCCCGGCGGCCGACCAGTTCTTCGTGGACTACCGGAACCCGGTCGGGGCCGTCTACAGGGCTTTCGACTTCTATGAGACCGTCTACTCCCGGGCCCCTCTGGCCGACAACTTCTCCACGCCACTGGTGCGCATCAACAACGCCTACCAGATCGTGCCGGGTGTCGCTCACAGCTGGAAGCAGACCTCGACCACGACGTGGGAGTTCTACATCACGCCGGGGATCATGTGGAGCGACGGCAACGAGCTGACCGCCAACGACTTCGTAGAGACGTTCCGCTACTCGGCCGACCCCAAGCACGCCTGGGACTTTGTCTGGTACTGGTCGGGCGTCATCAAGAACTACACCGAGGCGGTGGCGGGCAAGGCACCCGTCAACTCCATCGGCGTGGGCGTGGGCGCCAACAAGTACACCTTCGTTGTCACTACCGAAGGGCCGGTGGCCTTCATGGCCTACGCCATGCTCTACTCGATGCCGCTGTCGGCGGCGGGCCTGGCCAAGTACGGCAATGGCATGTACAACACCAACCCGGCCACTGTCATCTCCATGGGCCCCTACCTCCTCAAGTCGTTCAACCCGACGACCGACGTGGTGCTCGAGCCCAACCCGAAGTACAACGCCGGGTTCGGCTCGCCCATCCAGTACCAGGTCGCCAAGATCAGCAGCGCCGACTACCTGCCGTTCCTGGAGACCGGCGCCGTCGACTACAACTCTGACATCTCCCTGTCTAAGACCGACCTGGCCATCGCCAAGGCGACCCCGAGGATCAACAAGCTGACGCCGTACCTCAACCCGGTCGACTTCCGCATCTACTACGTCTTCTTCAAGACCAAGGCGAAGCCCTTCAACAACCTGAAGGTGCGCCAGGCCTTCGCCCACGCCTGCGACCGCGACTCCCTTATCAGCGCCCTGCTGGCGCCGCTGGCCACCCCCGCCTATGGGTACCTGATGGACGGCTACCCCTTCGCCATCGACGAGCCGTTGAAGAAGTACACCAACTACAACCCCAGCCAGGCCCAGAAGCTCCTGGCCGAGGCCGGGTACCCGGGCGGCAAGAACTTCCCCGAGGTGACCTTCAGCTACCCGGCGGCCGTGGGCGCCATCGGCCCCGTCACCACCGGGTCGGTCGTCCAGGCCCTGGCCCAAAACTGGAACCAGGTCCTCTTCAACGGCAACGCCACGCTGCTGCTGCAGGAACTGGACAACGCCACGTTCTACAAGAAGATGGAAGCCCTGCCCGAAACCGAGATCGAGATGGGCTTCATCTCCTACGGCATGGACTACTTCGACGCCTCCAACATGCTGGGCGTGTACAAGGGTGGCGGCCGTCACGACTGGGACAACGCCCAGTACGACAACCTACTGGCCGAGGGCATGGCCGCCTTCCAGACCAGTAAGCGGGCCGAGATCTACTCCGAGGCCCAGATCCTGATGACCTCGCAGGCACCGGCCGTGTTCGTCTTCCACGGCCTGGGCGGCTACCTGATGTGGCCTTACGTCGAGGGCCCGACCCTGGCCAAGAACTACCTCGGCTACGACGGCATCCAGTGGCCCGGCTTCTACCCCCACTCCACCAACCAGCAAGGGCTGTACATCGCCAACAACGTCGGCCAGTACCCGCGCCAGAGCGAGGGCGGGCTCTGAGCTAAACCGGCCTCCGTTCAACGGGCGCTGCCGGGGGTGTTCCCCGACAGCGCCCGTTGGCGCTAGAGGGCCTCCGCCCCGCCAACCGGCCCGTCCCGGGGCCAGGCCGGAGGCGGCAAAACCGACCACCCGCAATCTGGGCCCAGACCCGAAAGGAGCAGCCCAGTGGTCTCCTACCTCGCCCAGCGGTTCCTATCGCTGCTCTTTACCCTGCTCCTGGCGACGATCGCCATCTTCGGCATGATGCACGCCGTCCCCGGCGGCCCGTTCACCTTCACCCAGGGGGTCCTGAGCCCCGCTGCCATGCACAACATCATGGTGCGCTACGGCTTGGCCGAGCCCATCTGGAGGCAGTACCTTAACTGGCTCTGGCAGCTGCTGCACGGGTACCTGGGCATCCCCTTCGAGGAGCCGACGATGACGGTCAACCAGCTCATCGCTTCGGCCTGGCCCATCACCCTGATCGTGGGCGGCCTGACCATCGTCCTGTCCTACACGCTGGGCCTCTTCTTCGGTTGCATCGCCGCCATCAAGCACAACACCTGGATCGACTCCGTGATCACCGCCGTTGTCTCGACCATCGGCGTGGCATTGCCCAACTACGTGATCGGTTTCTTGATGATCGAGGTCTTCGCCGTGCGCCTCGGCTGGCTGCCGGTGGGGGGCTGGGGCACGGTGGAGGACGTCATCATGCCCGTCATCGCCTTCTCCCTCTACCCCATGGCCCTGATGGAGCGCTACACCCGGGCCAGCACGCTCGAGGTCACCTACGCCGACTACGTGCGCATGGGCCGCGCCCGGGGCCTGTCGGAACGGCACCTGCTGTGGAAGTACATCCTGCGCACCTCGCTCATCCCGCTGATCACGATCATGGGGCCGTGGATCCCCAACATCCTGACCGGCTCCATTTTCATCGAGGCCACCTTCTCCCTGCCCGGCCTCGGCGCCTACTTCACCACCGCCAGCCTGCGCCGTGACTACCCCCTGATCATGGCCCTGGTCCTGATCGTCGCCGCGCTATGGGGTCTGTGCTTCATATTGTCCGATATCGCTTACGTCCTGGTCGACCCGCGGGTCCGGCTCCAAGGAGTGTCACGGTGACGGCCGTGCCGGTGGCAGCCGGGCCGCCGGTGCCGACCGCCGCCCGCAGGAGCAGCGACAGCTTCTGGCACGCTGCCTGGTACCGCTACCGCCAAAACCGCCTGGCCCTGGTGGCCGGCGTCGTTGCCGTGTTCATACTGCTGGTAGGGATCCTGGCCCCCTGGATCGCCCCCCACAGCGACACGGCAACCGACTTGAGCTCGGTCCTGGCCGGTGCCAGCTGGCACCACTGGCTCGGCACGGACCAGATCGGCCGGGACACGCTGACCAGGGCCATCTGGGGTGACCGCACTTCGATGACGGTGGCCATCGGGGCGCCGGTGGTCGGCCTGGTCATCGGCCTGCCCCTAGGTATCCTGGCCGGCTGGTGGGGCGGCGTGTTCGACTGGGTCACCCTCAGGCTGTACGAGCTGTTCCAGATGGTCCCCACCATCCTGGCCGCCCTGCTTTTCATCATCGTGTTCGGCGTCAACGTGTGGAAGTTGGCGCTGTTCATCGGCATCACGCTTTGGGTCGGTTTCAGCCGTTTGGCCCGGGCCCAGTACCTGGCCCTGCGGGAGCGCGATTTCGTGCACGCGGCCCGGGCCCTGGGGGCGCCGTCGTGGCGTATCACCCTGGTCCACATCCTCCCCAACGCCGTCGGCCCCATCATCGTTTTCTTCGTCCAGCAGATCCCCTACGTGATCTTCACCGCCGCCGGCTTCAGCTTCCTCGGGTTGGGCATCCAGGACCCGCTGGCCGACTGGGGCAAGATGATCAACGACTCGGTGACTTACCTCCCCATCGACGCGCTATTGGTGCTGGTGCCGATCGGCTGCATCGGGCTGGCCTGCCTGTCCTTCAGCTTCCTGGGCGACGGGTTGCGCGACGCCCTCGACCCGACCTCGAGGTAGGGACGTGAGCGACCAGGGCCAGGGCCCGGCCGTCGGGGTGGCGACAAAGGGGCCGGGGGGCTCCGGGACGCCCCTGCTCGAGATCCGGGACCTGAGCGTGTCGTTCCCGCTGGAGCGGAGCACGATCCATGCCCTGCAGGGCTTGAGCCTTCACGTCCGGGCCGGTGAGCGCCTGGGCGTGGTGGGCGAGAGCGGCTCGGGCAAGAGCGTTACCGCCCAGTCGGTGATGCGGATGGTCCCTTCCCCGGGCCGGGTCACGTCCGGCCAGATCCTTTTCGAGGGCCACGACATCCTCGGGTTGTCATCGGCGGCCATGCACGACGTGCGGGGCGGCCAGATAGGCATGATCCCCCAAAACCCGCTCAGCTCGCTGAACCCGGTCATCACGATCGAGTCGCATTTCCTGGAGGTCCTGTCCCTCCATCTGGGGCTCAGCAAGGCCCAGGGGCGGCAGCGGGCCGTCGAAGCCCTCCGGTCGGTCGGCATACCGGACCCCCTGACCCGCATCCACGAGTACCCGCACCGCCTGAGCGGTGGCCAGCGCCAGCGGGTCATCATCGCCCTGGCCATGGCCTGCCAGCCCCGGCTGCTCATCGCCGACGAACCGACCACGGCCCTGGACGTGACCATCCAGGCCCAGATCCTCGAGCTCATGGACGACCTGGTGGCCAGCTCCAACCTGGGCGCGGTCCTCATCACCCACAACCTCGGCATAGTGGCCGGCCACTGCGACCGCGTGGTGGTCATGTACGCCGGCCGGGTGATGGAGACCGCCACCGTCTTCGACCTTTTCGACCGCCCGTCCCATCCCTACACGGTGGGCCTGCTGCGCTGCGTGCCCCGGCTCACCAGGACCCGTTCACGGGTGTTCGAAACCATCCCCGGGCTCCCGCCCCAGGTCACCACGATCAGCACCGGGTGCCCCTTCGCCCCCCGCTGCCCGCGAGCCGCCGACCGCTGCCGCACGGAGACACCCCCGCTCGAGCCCCTGGCGCCGGCCCACCTGGTGGCCTGCTGGGACCCGGTCGACCAAGGTGCGGCGGTGGCAAAATGACCGGCCCCGTCGCCCAAAGCACAAACGGGCCCCAAGCCGGCGGGGACCGAGGCCCGCTCCTCGAAGTCCACGACCTGGTGGTGCACTACCACATCCGGGGGCCGGGCAAGGTCGTCCGCTCCCACGAGACTGTCCACGCCGTCGACGGGGTCAGCTTTTCGCTCGGCAGCCACCAAACCCTGGGCCTGGTGGGCGAGAGCGGCTGCGGCAAGTCGACCACGGGCCGCACCGTGCTTTACCTGGAACGCCCGACGTCGGGGACCGTGCGCTTCGAGGGCCGGGACATGTCGTCACTCAGGGCGGGCGCGCTCAAGGACCTGCGCCGGCATATGCAGATAGTGTTCCAGGACCCGGTCGGTGCGCTCAATCCCCGGCACACCGTGGGCCAGCTCATCGCTGAGCCGCTCGTGCTCCACAACCTGGTGCCGCGACGCCAGCGGCGCCGGCGCGTAGAGGAGTTGCTCGAACTGGTCGGGCTCCCGGCCGACGCCGTCTACCGGTTCCCCCACGAGTTCTCGGGCGGCCAGTGCCAGCGCATCGGGATCGCCCGGTCACTGGCCGTCGAGCCCGCCCTCGTCGTGCTCGACGAGCCTGTGTCCGCCCTGGACGTGTCGGTCCAGGCCCAGATCCTGGCGCTGCTGACCGACTTGCAGACCCGCCTCGGCCTGTCCTACCTGTTCATTGCCCACGACCTCGCCGTCGTCGGCCAGATGAGCGACCGCGTAGCTGTCATGTACCTGGGCAAGATCGTCGAGCTGGCTGACCGGGACCCCCTCTACGCCCGCCCTCACCACCCCTACACACAAGCCCTGTTCGCGGCCATACCGGTCCCTGACCCAGTGGCCAGCCGGGAGAAGGCACGTGTCGTGGTCGCCGGCGAGGTGCCGAGCTCGCTGGCGCCGCCACCGGGGTGCAGGTTCCACACCCGCTGCCCGCTGGCGCAGGAGCGTTGCCGGAGCGAAGAACCGCTGTTGCGGACAGTCGGTGACGGGCACGACGTGGCCTGCCACTTTGCCGAAGAAGCGGTGCGGGCCGACCCGTTCGGCACCCTGGTCGAGCTGCGGGCCTGAGCGGGCCCGCCATGATCAAATCGGCATGAGCAATCGGCATGNNTCAGCATGAGCAAATCAGCATGATAAAGATCGCCGAAGCACTGTGGTCTTCGGGACCGTCGCGCACCAGCCGTCTGTGTTCCCAGGCCGGGGTCGAGTACGTGGTCGGCGGCCTGCCCGTGGTCGAGGCGTCCGGCCCCGGAGGTGAGGAACCCTGGGACTTTTTACCCTTACTGCGCCTGCAAGAGGACTACCGTGCTTCGGGGTTCGAGCTCATAGTCATCGAAGCCCGCCCCCCGCTCAACAAGGCCAAGCGCGGGTCGGCCGGACGCGACGACGAGATCGAGACGGTGTGCCGCCTGCTCGAGAACATGGGCAAGCTGCACATACCGGTCTGGTGCTACGAGTGGATGACCGACTTCAACTGGGTGCGGACGGCAACAGCGGTGCGGGGCCGGGGCGGTTCGCTGGTGAGCGAGTTCGACGCCTCGAAACTGGCCGGCGCGCCCCCGAGCCAGCTGGGCCCCATCAGCGAGGAAAAGCTCTGGGAGACGCTCGAATATTTCTTACGCAAGGTTGTCCCGGTGGCGGAGCGGGCCGGTGTGAGGCTGGCCATGCACCCCGACGACCCGCCCCTTTCGCCCATACGAGGCGTCGGGCGGATCATGCGCAGCGTGGACAATTACCAGCGGCTCTTGGACCTCGTACCCAGCGAGTGCAACGGGATCACCCTGTGCCAGGGCAACTTCGCGCTCATGACCGATGACCTTCCCGCGGTTATCCGGCATTTCGGCCGTCAGAAGAAGATCTTCTTCGTGCACCTCCGCGACGTGAGAGGGACGGCGGAGAAGTTTGTCGAGACCTGGCATGACGAAGGCCAGACCGACCTGGTGGCATGCATGCAGGCGTACAAGGAGGTCGGCTTCGACGGGCCGCTGCGCCCCGACCACGTCCCCACCGTCGACGGTGACAGCAACGAACACCCCGGCTACTCGGCCTATGGTCGCTTATATGCTCTCGGCTATATCCGGGCTCTCCGCGACGCGGTCTGGCGGTCCTGAGGAGGCCCGCATAGGCCGCTCTGCGCTACGTGCGCCCGTCCGAGGAAAGTGAGCCGCTCACGATGCACATACAGCCCACCCCCGAAGAGCTCGAGGCGCTCACGCCGCTCAACCCGTTCGGGCGGTTCGCTGACGGGCGTCCCCGTGTCCCCGACGAGGTGCTCGACCGGCTCCTGGCGGCCACGACCGAACAAGCGTGGAACGTCTTGCACCCCCACGGTTACCCCCTCCAGTTCGAAGGGGGCTGGCGCGAGACCCACCCGGGCCGGGTGACGGTGGGCCGGGCGCTGACGGCGCAGTTCTTGCCCTACCGGGCCGATTTCCACGCCGTCGTGCAGCAGACGGGCGAGGCCGAGGGCCGTTCGACCAGCGGTGGCCAGAACTCGTGGGTCATCGAGAGCCTCCAGCAGCGCGACGTGATGGTGGTCGACATCTTCGGGAAGGTAAAGGACGGGACCGTCGTCGGTGACAACCTCGGTACGGCGGTGAAGGTGCGCACCGGGGCAGGAGCGGTGATAGACGGAGGGATCCGCGATTACCAGGGCCTCGTCGAGCTCGATGACGTCAACTTCTACTTCCGGGGGGCGGACCCGACCGCCATCGCCGACGTGACCCTGGCCGGTATCAATATCCCAGTCCGCATCGGTCACATAACCGTCCTGCCCGGCGACGTGGTCCTGGGCACGCCGACCGGTGTCATCGCCATCCCACCCCACCTCGCCACCGAGATCGCCGAGCGGGCGGAAGACACGGTCGTGCGCGACCGGTTCGGCAAGCTGCGCCTGGCCGAGGGGACGTACACCAGCGGCGACATCGACGTCTCGGTCTGGCGCCAGGACATCGAAGCCGACTTCGTGGCCTGGCGGGACAGCGCGGGCGAGTGACCGACGTCGTGGTCGTGACCGGCGCGGCCAGTGGTATCGGCGAGGAGCTGGCCCGGTCGCTGGCCCGGGAGTGGACCGTCGTCGCCGCCGACCTTCCCGAGCGCCTGGCTGAGCTGGAACTGGCGGCCGACGAGCACGGCTTCGTCGCGGTGGGGGCGGACGTGAGCCGGCCGCAGGACGTCGAGGCGCTTTTCGAGCACGCCGGGCGGAGCGGCCGGATTGGCGGGGTTGTCAGTTGTGCCGGCGTGACCCGCCCCGGCCACGTCAGCGAGACCACCCCCGAGATGTTCGACTTCCTCATCGGGGCCAACCTGAAAAGTAACTTCCTTGTTATGAGGGCTGCCCTGCTGGCATTGCGCCGGCAAGGCGGCGCCGGGTCGGTCGTCGTCGTCAGTTCGATCAACGCCACGATCGGCCTGCCCAGCCAGGCGGTCTATACCGCGGCCAAAGCGGCGGTGAACTCGCTGGTTACCGCGGCGGCCGTGGAAGGCGGCCCTTATGGTACCCGGGTCAATGCCATCGCCCCCGGGTTGACCCGCACCCGCGGGATGAGCCCGCGTGCCGGCGACGAGCCGGCGGAGAACCGGGCCATCCCGATCGGCCGGGTCGGCCAACCGGTCGACATGGTCGGCCCTGTACGCTTCCTTCTTTCCGATGAGTCCGCCTACGTCACCGGTTCCATCATTTCGGTCGACGGAGGGCTCATGCACCTGAGACCACCTTTGACCGATGAAGACCGACAACGTTGAATTGAGGGCCCCAACATGAAGATCGAGGACGCCCGGGTGATAGTGGCCAGTCCCGGCCGCAATTACGTGACCCTGAAAATCGTTACGGACGGCGGGATCTACGGGATCGGCGACGCCACCCTCAACGGTCGCGAGCTGGCGGTGGCGTCCTACCTGTCGGAGCACGTGGTGCCGCTGCTGATCGGCCGGGAGGCCATGAACATCGAAGACACGTGGCAGTTGCTCTACCGCAGCGCTTATTGGCGGCGGGGCCCGGTCACCATGGCCGCCATCGCCGCCGTCGACATGGCGCTGTGGGACATAAAGGGAAAAGAGCTCGGCACCCCGGTGTGGAACCTGCTCGGAGGCCGGTGCCGGGACGGCCTGCTCGTCTATTCGCATGCCTCGGGCCGCAGCGTCGACCAGACGATCGAACAGGTCCATACCCTCATCGCCGCCGGCTACCGCGCCGTGCGCGTCCAGTGCCTGGTCCCGGGGCTGGAGGCAATGTACGGCGTCCCCCGGGCCGACGGCGCCGGTGACGGGAAGGGCCTTCCCTTCGTGGAAAACGACTGGTCCTCCCAGGCCTACCTCCGCTTCGTCCCGACGTTGTTCGCCGCCGTCCGCGACGCCGTGGGCCCCAAACCGGCGCTGCTCCACGACGCCCACCACCGCTTGACGCCCACGCAGGCGGGGTGGCTCGGCAAGCGCCTCGAGGACTTCCAGCTCTTCTGGCTGGAAGACGCCGTCCCCGCAGAATGGCAGGACGGCTACAAGATCCTGCGGCACCATACGACCACGCCGCTGGCCGTGGGCGAGGTTTTCAACACTATTTTCGACTGCGACCGGCTGGTACGCAACGGCTGGGTCGACTACATAAGGGCGGCGCCGGTGCATGCCGGCGGGATCACGCACCTGCGCAAGATCGCCGACTACGCCGCGCCGCACCATGTGAAGATCGGCTGTCACGGAGCGGGCGACCTCTCACCGGTGACCATGGCGGCGGCCGCCCACTTCGGCATCGCCACCTACAACGCCGCCATCCAGGAACACGGCGAACACTCGGCGGCGACCCACAGGTTGTTCCCCCACCACTGGTCGGTGACCGACGGGTACCTGCAGCCGGGTGATGCCCCAGGCCTCGGGGTCGACATCGACGAAGACCTGGCCGGCCAACTCCCCTACGAAAGGGCATACCTTCCCGTCACCAGGCTGGAGGACGGTACGGTAGGCGACTGGTGACCATGGCGCATTTCGGCTCGCTGGGCAGGGCGCATTTCGGCAGGGTGAGCAGGGCGCATTTCGGTTCGGGCGCGAAGGGCCGCCGGTGCGCGTCGCGGTAACCGGCGCCGCCGGGCGCATCGGCACCAAAGTCGTCGCCCTGCTCGTCGAACGCGGGCATTTTGTCGTCGCCATCGACAAAAATGTGCCCTACGGGAGAGACGGTGGTGACAGCGGCCCGGGCGCCCCGCGTCCGCATTGGCTGACCGCCGACGTCACGGATTACCGCGCCCTTCTCGTCGCCTTCGAGGGTTGTGACGCCCTCGTCCACCTGGCCGCTTTCCCGGGCCCGGGACGGGCGGCGGAATGGGCGGTACACAACAACAATGTCGTTTCCAGCTACAACGTCCTGCACGCCGCCGCCTCGCTCGGGATCCCGAGGATCTGCCAGGCGTCGAGCGTCAACGCCATCGGCGGCGCCTACAGCCGCTCGCCCCGGTTCGACTACTTCCCGCTCGATGAGGCGCACCCTAGCTACAACGAGGACCCCTACAGCCTGTCCAAATGGATCTGCGAGCAGCAGGCGGCGTCCATCGCCCGCCGCCACGATGGCCTGGTCATCGCCAGCCTGCGGTTCCACCTGTGCGTCGAGGACCGCGACCGGGCGCTCGAGGTGACGGCGGCAAAGCCTGAGACCGCCGTCCGGGACCTGTGGGGCTACACGACCTTGGCCAGCGCGGCCGGGGCCTGTCTACTGGCGATCGGGCCCGGTTATACCGGTCACGAGGTCTTCCTGATCGTCGCCCCTGATCATGTCGGGACAGCGACAGCGGCCGACCTGGCCGCCGCGCACTACCCGGACGTGCCATTGACGCGAGCCATGGGCCCGGCAGAAGGGTTTTTCAATTGTGCCAAAGCCGCCAGCCTGCTCGGGTGGCGTCACGACCAATGGTGAGCCGGCCCTTACACGGGCACCAGCAGGGAAAACTTCAGTGCGGGCGCTAACTTTCCGGGATATTGGCAGCGGGTCTCTCGGCGTCGAGGACGTACTCGAACCTCCCCCCGAAGAAGGCGGCATCCTGGTCGAGGCGGTGGCGCTCGGGGTTTGCGGCACCGACCGCATGTTCGCCCACAGGACCAAGGCCCCGAAGTTACCGCCGGGCCGCGACCGCCTGGTCATCGGGCACGAGTCCCTGGGCCGGGTCCTGGAGAGCCCGCCCGGTTCCGGGTTCTATGTAGGAGACCTGGTGGTCGGCATCGTACGGGCCGCCGACCCCGTCCCGTGTGCGTTGTGCGCTGCAGGTGAGCCCGACCTGTGCGAGAACGACGGTTTCACTGAGCGCGGCATAGAGGGACGGGACGGCTTCGGGTCCGAGCGGTTCCGCCTGACGCCGGGCGAGGCGGTGCGCGTCGACCCCGACCTGGGGGTGGCCGGCGTGCTCCTGGAACCGACCAGCATCGTGAGCAAGGCGTGGGAGAAACTTGACCTCCTGTTGCGGCGCCGGGGCCGTGCTCTGGTGCTCGGGGCCGGGCCGATCGGTCTGTTGGCCGCCCTGCTGGGCGTGCAACGGGGCTACGAGGTGCACGTCATGGACCGGTTGGACCACGGCCGGAAACCCGACCAGGTGAGAGGACTGGGGGCCACATATCACACGGCCCCGGCCACGCTGGCGGGCGGGTTTGACGCCGTGCTCGAGTGCTCGGGCGCTCTGGTCAGCGAGGCCGTGCGCCAGAGCGCCCCGGTGGGCACGATATGCCTTATCGGGGAAGGCGAAGACCGCTCGACCCCGGTGCTCGGGCCCGCGGAGCTGACGCGTGAACTGATCTGCCGCAATAAGACCCTCGTCGGTACCGTGAGCTCGAACCGCCGCCATTTCGACGCCGGGCAGCGGGCGCTACGCCAAGCCGACCCGAGGTGGCTGGCCGGGCTGCTGGGCCCCTTCGTCGCCTTGGAAGACTGGCGCTCCGCCTTCGAAGAGGGAGCCGACCAGGTCAAGGCGGTGATCAACTTCAGCGCGTAGACGGTCGGCTTATAGGCGGCAGCGACGGGCCAGGATTTGAGCTCGGGAGCGCGGTTCAATTTAATCAGTTGAAGACGATGATTTGGCGTAGGGCTTCACCCTGCGCCAAAGCGTCCATGGCCTCGTTGATCTCGTCAAGTCCGATCATCGACGAAATGAGCCCCTGGACCGGGAGCCGGCCCTCGCGGTACATCTCGACATAGGTGGGTATGTCCCGAGAGGGCACCGCCGAGCCGAGATAACTGCCTACGATCGTGCGAGCCTCCGCAGTTAGCACAAGGGGCGAAATTTCGGCGCGAGCGTCCGGGTGCGGCAGCCCGACCGTCACGGTTGTCCCGCCGGGAGCGGTTAATTGGACGGCGGCCTCGAACGCACGCCGATGACCGGCCGCCTCAATTACGACCGGCGCTTTGAGGCCAATTTCCAACGCCCTCGCCGTAGTGTAGACAGCATCTGCCCCCAGCTTGCGGGCCCAGGCCAGCTTCGGCTCGACGGTATCGACGCCGATCACCCGACCTCGTCCGAGAGCCACCGCCGTGATGACGGCGGCCATGCCCACCCCCCCAAGCCCAACGATCACCAAGTCCTGGCCTGCTTGGGGATGGCCCACATTGAGAACGGCTCCGCCTCCGGTCAGCACTGCGCAACCAAGGAGCGCCGCAACTTCGGGGGGCACATCTCTGGGCACGGGTACCACGGAGTGGCGGTTGACGACCGCATGTGTGGCAAACGCCGACACGCCGAGATGATGCCGCACGATCTGGCCGCCTCGGCGCAATCGCAAACCTCCACCGAGCAGCGTGCCAGCACCGTTTGAGGCCGCCCCAAGTTCGCACGGCAGTTTTCCGGACGTCTCGCACCCGGCGCATTGGCCACACCGCGGCAAGAAAGTCATGACGACGCGTTGGCCCACGTCCAGGTCATCGACGCCGGCGCCGAGCGTGGCCACCGTGCCCGCCGATTCGTGCCCGAGCAACATTGGCACAGGACGTGGTCGAACGCCATTGACGACAGACAGGTCCGAATGGCACAGGCCCGCAGCGTCGATTTTCACCAGGATCTCACCCGGGCCCGGACCGTCCAGTTCCAGCTCGCTGATTGTGATGGGCCGGCTCGCCGCGTAGGGTGCGCTACGCCCAATCTCCTCCAGTACCGCTCCGCGGATGCGCATGGCGACCTCTCCTTCGTGGCCTTCTCACATTTCAGCTCAAGCCGGCAGTCCGTCGGCTCCAGGAGGTTCCTCGGTGGGCATCCCGGCCGGCCATTCGAGCAGCGAGACCTCCTCGACAGGCCCACCGGAGCGGGGAATGAGAAAGGTCTTTATTTCACCCGGTGCAAAGCTCGACTCGATGGTGCGCTCGAGGAGCGCGAGCTCCAAGCGCGCCGAGCTGGGACGACCGGTGGTCTCGTAGGCCCGCACGATGAAGGCATCACCGTCTTCGGCCTGCTTGAGGACGCTCAACATGACGGCCCCTCCGCCGTCGTCGGCGAAGCCCTGCGCCGGCGAGAGGGGACCGGGATGGAAATGCTCGGGGAACGCCAGCGGCCGCTCATTGAGCTCCTCGGCCAAGCGGACGACACCCGCCTCGTCCAGGTCGCCCCCGTGGGGCACCAGGGCATAGGTGAACTCCTGCGGGCCCTGGTCGAGATATTCGTAGCGGACGTCGGAGCGGAGCTGGTACGGGTGGTGCCAGGCGTACACGGGGCTGCGCACGGCGGTCATCCCGATCTCGGCGCCGCGCACGTCGTAGCCGTACTTGCCGTCGTTGAGCAGGGCCCAGCCCGCCTTCTGGCCCCCGCCCAGCGCTCCGGACACGTCGACCCAGGCTTGGCCGACCTCTTCGCTCCCCGAGCCCGGTCGTTCGGTACGGCCGTAGGGCACCGAGAAAGTGACCGTGGGATCTTCCAGCCTGCTTGGGAAACGCAACTTGAGCACCCGTTGGTGCTCTCGCCAGTCGAGGGCGGCCCGTACCTCCAGATGGCGCGCCCGGGCACCGAGGACCAATCGCTCCACGAGGCGGGACGCCCCGAAGGTGCTCTCCACCTCGATGACACTGCGGACCGGCCCATCTTCGGTACGGCGCACCGACGTGCAGGCGAACCGGCCGATCTCCCCCTCGTATGCAACGAGGTCGTGGCTCCAGGTGTCCGAGCCGTCGTCGAGCACGACGGCGTGAGCCGACGTCGCTTCGGGGACGAGCTCGGCTTGGCGGTCCTTATCGAACAAGGACGCCATCCATCCCGTCGCCGGGTCGACCACCACGCGAAGGTGGGCGTTTTCGAGGACGATCGGGCCGCGCTCGTCACCGCCGGCCTCTTCCCCACGACCGGCCTCTTCCCCAAGACCGGCCTCTTCCCCAAGACCGGCCTCCTCCTCAAGA